>JASHRM010000073.1 GCA_030037315.1 Candidatus Acidiferrales bacterium | reverse complement strand
ACTCACAACGGTTCGGTCCTCCAGTCGCGGTTAAGCGACCTTCAACCTGGCCAAGGGTAGATCATCCCGCTTCGCGTCTATTCCCACAGACTGAACGCCCTATTCGGACTCGCTTTCGCTACGGCTCGCTTACGCTTAACCTGGCCTGTGAGAATAACTAGCCGGCTCATTAAGCAAGAGGCACGCCATCAGGCATTTTCCGGCCGAAACCGGAACATAGCCCTCTGACTGCTTGTAAGCATACGGTTTCAGGTTCTATTTCACTCCCCTCGCAGGGGTGCTTTTCGCCTTTCCCTCACGGTACTGGTTCACTATCGGTCGCCAACGAGTATTTAGCCTTGGAGAGTGGTCTCCCCGGTTTCCCACGAGGTTTCTCGTGCCTCGTAGTACTCAGGATACCGCTTCGAGTCCGATAAGCTTTCGACTACATGGCTGTCACATTCTTTGGCCCCGCTTTCCAGCGGGTTCGTCTAGCCTTCGGATTGATGACTCTACTCACGCGGTCCTACAACCCCGGCGTATAAATACACCGGTTTGGGCTGTTCCGATTTCGCTCGCCGCTACTTTCGGAATCTCGTTTGATTTATTTTCCTCCAGGTACTGAGATGGTTCACTTCCCTGGGTTAGCTCGCACCCGCCTATGGATTCAGCGGGCCGTTACCTGGTTTTACCAGATAGGGTTTCCCCATTCGGATATCTTCGGATCAAAGCCTGTTTGCGACTCCCCGAAGCTTTTCGCAGCTTACCGCGTCCTTCTTCGCCTGTTGGCGCCAAGGCATCCACCGTACGCCCTTAGTAGCTTGACCATAAAACTTACCTAACGTGTCTCGATCCGGTCAGAATCAAGACCCTGAGGAGCGAAGCGACGAAGGGTCTTGCCGCCCTCCGTACTTGTCTTCAGGGTGGAGTGCACCACCTCAGCCCATAGCACGAGCCTCAGCGCACACTCGGCGCGTTGGAAAGTTCGCCTTTCCACATAACGCTACTCTCGAGCAAATTTGCGGTTTTGCGCCATGCGAACTTGAAATCGCATAACGCAATGCCTACTTCCTTCAGTTGTCAAAGATCGGCGTTCCGCTCATCTGCTTCCGATCGGAACGTCTCCGCGTCCAGCGGAGCGCGATCCCGGTTTGGAGCCGAAATCGCGAATACAAATAAAAAACCCGGCGACGAGCGCCGGGCGATTCCGTCCATTCCGCAGGCCATTAGGTCCGGCCTTTAGGACGGATTTGCTCGAAGCTCGTTTTCTTTCTACCCGGTATTCGTAACCAACCTCACCTCTGGATCAGTCGGCAAGCCCGGTGCGTCAGCAGACTCCCGCGCAAACTAGGGCTCTACCAACATCAGGGGAGTATAGCAAAATCCAAAATTTCGTCAAGTTGCATTCAAGAAAATTTTACATTTCGTTCGCCTTGGACATGTGAAATTCAGAGCATCTTGTGGAAATCCTTGAATCTGCCAAGGTTCCCATGCAGCCAGAGCACGATTGGACAACAACCTGTCCGGGCCCAGGCAGTTATTCGCAAGGCTCCGGCATCAGTAAATATATGCGAACGAATGTTCAAAATCCGACGATTACTCCCCGCGAACTGATCTCCGCGTGGGGCCGCATCCTGAATGGCCGTTTACCCATGCTCTCCATCGAAATCACCCGCGAATGCCCTTTGAGCTGCCCGGGATGCTATGCCTATGGCGAAAACCATCTGAGCGGCGGAGTCACCTTAGCCAAGCTTTCGGACTACCACGGCGATGCCCTCGTCGATCGCGTGCTCAATCTTGTCCGCGAACACAAACCCCTCCATGTCTCCCTGGTTGGCGGCGAACCGCTGGTGCGCCATCGCGAATTGAGTCGCATTCTTCCTGAGTTGAGCGCTATGGGAATCTTTACCCTTGTCGTTAGCAGTGGAGTGATCCCAATCCCCGCCGAATGGAATTCGCTTCCGCGCGTGCGCGTCGCGATTTCCGTCGATGGACTGCCGGAACATCACGATATCCGGCGCAAGCCCGCAACCTATGAGCGCATACTGAAAAATATCAAAGGCCGCAAAATAAACGTGCACTGGGTCATCACGCGTCCGATGCTCGAGCGCCCCGGATATCTCGAAGAGTACGTCGCCTTTTGGAGTGGGCGCGAAGAGGCGGATCGCATCTGGCTCAGCGTTTACACACCCCAAGTCGGCGAACAGAGTCCGGAAATGCTATCGCCCGAAGATCGCGTTTACCTTGCGGACGAATTGCTACGGCTCGCCGAAATTTACCCGAAGCTCCTGTTCAAAGACGGTATCGCCAAAGCCATTCTCCGTCCGCCAGCCAGTCCTGCTGATTGCGTGTTTGCGAAACTCTCGGTGAATTACACGGCTGATCTAAGGACGCGCGTCGAGCCGTGTGTCTTCGGCGGAACTCCGGACTGCTCTCAATGCGGCTGTGCGATCAGCAGCGCCTTGCACTGGATTCGCAATGCCCGCGTCGCTGGTCCGCTGAAGATCGATCACTTCATTTCCAGTTCTGTGAAGGTCGGCCTGCTCGCCAATCGCATCCGCTCGCGCTCTGCGCATACTTCTCGATGGATTTCGACCGGGCCCGCCGCGACAAAGGAAGGCCTCGTGCAGATTCAGTCGTAAGCGGTTCGGCTCTTCCCCCTGGCAGCGCCAATCTCCTGATTGGCGGCCTCGACCGACTGCGCCGGGATTAAGATCTGTCATCCCGAGCGGAGTCACGCGCGGTTTGGCTTTCGCCCGCCGGAGCGGGTGCCTGACGCAGTTCGAGGGATCTGCTGTTTGCTTGTGACCCGGCCCCGGACATCGGTAACTGACTGCATTCAGCTTTGCGAATTAACCCTCAGCGCTATCCCGAACTGTTTCTGGAATTCACTCAGCCCAAGCTCGGTAATTCGGACAGCCCGCGTATTTCGCATCCGAACGATCCACCGTTCTTCAAAAAACATATCGAGCAAACGCGATCCCAGAATTCCGGCAAGGTGCGCGCGACCTTCGCTCCAATCGAGACACGGCCGCGCAAAGACAGCTCGCGTCTTTACGCCGGCGCGATAATTGGGAATCGTTTCAAGCCATCGATCGCCCGCGGACGTCAGCTTGTACTTCTTCGCTCCTGCGCGGACCAAATAGCCGGCGCGGATAAGCGAGTCGTGAAGCATTACGCCGGCCTGACCGGCAAGGTGGTCATAACAGGTCCGCGCCGCGCGAAGCTTGCCCGCCATGGCGGGCTGGCGCCCTTGCGAAAACGCGCCGTTCGCACTCCTGTGGATTGCCTTACGCGAAGGCGAAAGCGCTGCCAAAGCCTCGATGGCGCTGGCAACAGACGCTCCAGCCAAGGAATAAGAAGCATTTCGTCCATTCCGTTCGCGCCGCACGAGCGAGGCGGCCGTCAGCTTCTGCAAATGAAAACTCGCCGTCTGAGGCGATACGTTGGCAACGAACGCCAGTTGTCCCGCGGACATCGACGTTTGGTCCAAAAGCGCAATAAGAATCTCCGCGCGCACACGGTCTCCAAATAGTGCTGCGGTTTCCGCGATATCAACATCGTTTGCCATCGGGCAATTCTAATCGAATTATGTCCTGGACCTTTCGATCTCCATTGAAATATCCTTGCAGCGCCGTCACCGCCTCCTTTTTATCCTGTGCAGACCTGTCGGTTTTGGTGGGCTTGATCTTAGGTTCATGGAATCCACTTGTATGAACTACGCATCTGATAGGCCTCGCACGCCAATCCTTATTCTCGGAGATCGCTCTCTTGTCGACGTCCATACTTTTTGAACCTTTCGTTCTAAATGGAGTACAGCTTCGCAACCGCATTGTGATGGCGCCAATGACGCGCAATCATTCCCCAAATGGTGTGCCAGGAGACGATGTTGCCGCCTATTACCGCCGCCGCGCCCAGGGAGCTACGGGCTTAATCATCACCGAAGGTAC
>JASHRM010000072.1 GCA_030037315.1 Candidatus Acidiferrales bacterium | reverse complement strand
GGAAGCGCACCAGGTTGTTGATGGCTTTACCGCGCGTGGCCGCCGCAGCTTCGGGAATTTCGTAGACCTTCAACCAGTAGATTCGGCCTTTGGAAGTGAAAAGCAAAATATAGCTGTGCGCGGACGCGGTGAAAAAGTGCTCGACGAAATCATCGTCACGCGTTTTCGCGCCGATGCGACCTTTGCCGCCGCGGGATTGGTGGCGATACGTGTCAACCGAGGTGCGCTTGACATAGCCGGCGTGGCTCACGGTGATCGCCATTTCTTCATCTTTGATCAAGTCTTCAAGCTTGATCTCTTCGACGCGGTCGACGATCTGCGTGCGGCGCTCGTCGCCATAGGACTTCACTACGTCGCGCAACTCTGTGATGATCACGGCCTTGAGTTTTTTATCGCTACGAAGAATTTCCTCGAGTTCTTCGATGCGTGCGCGAATTTCCGCGAGTTCCTTCAGAATTTCATCCACGGAAAGCTGCGTCAGGCGATGCAGTTGCAGTTCGAGGATCGCATCGATCTGCGTGTAGGTGAGGCCTTCGCCTTCGGCGGGGCCCATCGCTTCGCCAGTGAGCGCGACGATGCCGTATCTCCTGCGATCAACCTTGATGCCTTCGAGGGAGCGTTCCTTGCCGGCGACCGTAATGCGAATGTCTTTGTTGCTGAAGAAATTGTGCAGATTCTCGCGGGCGTTGGCGCGGCTGGATGATCCGCGAATGATTTTGATCACGTCGTCGATGTTATCGAGGGCGATGCGATAGCCGAGCAGGATGTGCTCGCGCTCACGGGCCTTGCGCAGTTCGTATTGCGTGCGGCGGCGAACAACGTCGATACGATGTTCGATGAACAGGCGGAGCAGGTCGAGCAGCCCAAGCTCGCGCGGCTGCCCGGCGACGATCGCCAGCAGGATCATGCCGAACGATTCCTGCATTTGCGTCATCTTGAAAAGCTTGTTGAGGATGATTTGCGGCTCTTCGTCGCGCTTGATTTCGATGACGATGCGCATGCCGTCGCGATCGCTTTCGTCGCGAATGTCGGCGATGCCTTCGATCTTTTTGTTCTGGATCAGTTCGGCGATGTGCTCGATCAGCCGCGCTTTATTCACCTGATAAGGCAGCTCGGTGATGACGATGTCTTCGCGATCTTTACCGCGTTGTTCGATGGCGGCCTTCGCGCGCACCTGGAACGAGCCGCGGCCCTGTTTGTAAGCCTGCTCGATGCCTTCGCGGCCGTAGATGTAGCCGCCGGTCGGAAAATCCGGTCCGGGAATAATCTTCATTACCTGCTTGAGCGTGGCTTCCGGATTTTCGATCAGCAGGATCGCGGCTTCGATGGTTTCCTTGAGGTTGTGCGGCGGAATGTTGGTCGCCATGCCGACCGCGATACCGGAGGAGCCGTTGACCAGCAGGTTCGGAATGCGCGTGGGCAGGACGACCGGCTCTTTTTCGCTCTCATCGAAGTTTGGAACGAAATCGACGGTTTCCTTTTCGATGTCCGCGAGCATTTCCTCGGCGATTTTCGAAAGGCGCGCTTCCGTGTAACGCATCGCCGCCGGCGGGTCTCCATCGACCGAGCCGAAATTTCCCTGCCCGTCGACGAGCGGGTAGCGCATGTTGAAATCCTGCGCCAGGCGGACGAGGGCGTCGTAAACAGGCGTATCGCCGTGCGGGTGGTATTTGCCGAGGACTTCGCCGACGATCTTCGCGCATTTTCGATACGCGCGCGTTGAGGTGAGCCCGAGCTCGTACATGCCGTAGAGAATGCGGCGATGAACGGGCTTCAGACCGTCGCGCACGTCTGGAAGCGCGCGGCCGATGATGACGCTCATCGCGTAATCGAGGTACGACTTCCTCATTTCCGATTCGATATCGACCGGCGTGAGGATCTGCCGGTTTTGCTCGTCAGCCATCCATGCCCTTTCTCAAATCCTGAACTTTCTTCGTGGCACTTCGATAAGGACGTTTCAAGTTTAATCGTCAGGGCGCGGCTTCAGCCGTGCCGACTCCAACCGCTCGACTCAGGGGTCTTAACCCCTGAGGGATTTTAGAGGCCCGCGCCTATAATCACACCCACGAGGGCGAGGGCCGCCGCTGTTGCCGCCTGGTTCCACATTCTTAGACGCCTACGTTTCCGATCACCTCTTCGCTAGATGTCCAGGTTGACGACATCGAGGGCGTTTTCCTCGATGAATTTGCGGCGCTCTTCGACGTTTTCGCCCATGAGCGTCGCGAAAATCTCCTCGGCCGCGACGGCATCTTCCAATCGCACCTTCAACAGCGTGCGAGTCTCGGCATTCATCGTCGTGGCCCAGAGCTGTTCGGGATTCATTTCGCCCAAGCCCTTGAATCGCGTGATGGTGAAATCCTTTTTCGCGTCTTCGAGGACGTAATTCAAAAGCTGCTGCGCGGTTTCTTTGGTCGTTTTGTCGCCGTTGTGAGAAATCGTGAACGGTGGTTTGTCGTTGTCGACGATCGCCTGATGGAGCGTGCGCAGGCGCTTGTATTCGGGAGACGCCGCGAGCGCCCAGTTGATGCGCTTTTCGCCGCCATTTTTCAGCAGCAGCTCGTGGAGGCTGTGCTCCTCGTCGTAGGAGAGCTTGGTTTCCAGATCGAGCTTGGCCTTTTCGATCTCTTTCACGAGCTCCTGGAGCTTTTTCTTGTCCGCGAAATCGGTTTTCTTCTCAAGATCGCTTTCCGCAAGCAGCTCGACGAGCCTCGGATCGCGGAGGCGGCGCCCCAGCTTTGCGGAAACCTGATCGTATTCCTGAATATTCAGCAGGAACTGGGTGAGGTCGCCGCCTTCGAGCGACTTACCATTTTTGCCTTTTACGACGTGCTCTTCGGTGGCGCGCTTCATCAGCTCGCGCGAAAATTCGCGCTCATCCCGGATGTAGCGGTCCATTTTTCCGCGCTTCACGCGATAGAGCGGCGGCTGCGCGATGTAGACGTTGTCCTTTTCGATCAGCTCGCGCATGTGGCGGAAGAAAAATGTAAGCAGCAGCGTGC
>JASHRM010000071.1 GCA_030037315.1 Candidatus Acidiferrales bacterium | reverse complement strand
AAGAATGCCGGAACGAGCAACACAAAAAGGAACGAGCGATATTGTCTTCTCATGTCATCAATCCCTCGTATTCAAAGATGACCCCGCATCTTCTCAGCGCGCGGATCTTCGCGCGATTACGCTCTCCTCGGGGCTCATGGGGCTGCATTATAGCTCCTCTGTCTACTACGGAGCGAAGGCCGCTTGGGGTCGATATACCCTGTTGGCGTCTTAACAATCGTAAGTGGATTATTTCTTGTGGCACGATTAGTGACGAAGTTCGCTTTATATATCGATGATCGTGCGCGGAGCAAGGTGTAGGTTGAATCTGATTTCTCCGTAAAGATCCGCAGTCGACGTAGCACTTTAACAGTAACGCCTTGGTAAGTCGTGCCAGTTCAAACGGCTTACCCGACAAGTTCAGCACTGGAACGTAGGCAATCCGAGCCGTCCAGCGCGTTCGCCTATCTCGGCCAACTTCTTCTTCCAGTGGCGCGCATGCGATACACGCGAGTTCCTTGCAACACTATCTGTCCGTGCTTAATGCTATCCGCACACCCGTTTCCTCGCTTGTACGGCTGCGCCGTCGTCCATATACTAGCCGCCATTTCTAGGACATTGAGCGCATCCTGATGCACCGATTCGTCGGCATTCTCGGAATACTGTTCGTTTTGCTCCTCGCGTTTATTTTTTCCACGAACCGCCGCGCCATTCGTTACAAAACCGTCGCCTGGGGACTCGGACTGCAAATCGCGCTCGCGTTTCTCGTGATCAAGTGGTCGTTCGGACAGCGCATTTTCCACGACCTCGGCAAAGGCGCGGAATGGCTGCTCGATTTTTCGTACTTCGGCTCCTCGTTTGTCTTCGGCGACCTGGGACAGAAAAATTCGCCGCGCGGATTCATCTTCGCGTTCCAGGCGCTGCCGATCATTATTTTCATCGCCGCGTTTTTCGCGCTGCTCTATCACTGGGGCGTGATGCAGATCATCGTGAAAGCGGCAGCCCGGGTGATGACGCGCCTGATGGCCGCGAGCGGCGCCGAATCGCTCAACGTGGCCGCCAGCATTTTCATGGGCCAGACGGAAGCGCCGCTCACGATTCGCCCGTTCCTGCCGGAAATGACGCGCTCCGAATTGATGACCATCATGACCAGCGGCATGGCGCATGTTTCCGGCAGCTTGATGGGCGCGTACATGGCCTACGGAATTCAGGCCGAGCACTTGCTTGCGGCCGTGATCATGACGGCGCCCGGCACAATCCTGCTCGCGAAAATGCTCGTCCCCGAAACCGAAACGCCGCTAACCGCGGGCCGCGTGGAAATGGCGGAAATGGAGCGCGAGACGAACGCGCTTGGCGCAATCGCGCGCGGCACCATCGACGGCTTGCACCTTGCGCTCAACGTGGCTGCCATGCTCATTTCGTTCATCGCCCTGATTTATTTGGTCGACGCGATTTTCGGCGGCGCGCATCACCTGCTCGCGGCGCATGGCGCGGGTTGGTTCCCATCCAGCCTCGAACAAATTTTCGGCTGGGTTTTTGCGCCGATCGCGTGGCTCGCGGGAGTGCCGTGGCACGACGCGACCGCCGTCGGCAACCTGATGGGATTGCGTATGGTGACGAACGAGCTGGTCGCGTTTCAGCGGCTTGGGCCGATGCAGGCCACGCTCGCGCCGCGTTCCTTCACGATCGCCACGTTTGCCTTATGCGGCTTCGCGAATTTCAGCTCGATTGGGATTCAGATCGGCGGAATCGGCGCTCTCGCTCCCAACAAGCGCAGCGAACTGGCGCGTCTTGGCATCCGCGCCATGCTCGCCGGCACCATGGCCAACCTTATGTCCGCCTCCATCGTCGGCATCATGCTCCGCTAGCGCTTCTTGTAGCGCGGGCTCATCTCCGCCGTTCTCCTTCCGGCGCCCTTCATCTGCTAGGATTGGCTGCTTCAAACCACCATGGCTGCCAAACGAAAAACAGCCGCTAAGCGCTCCGCGGAATTTCTCCGCGCATCGCGCACTGCGAAATTCATCCTCGCAAAGACGAAGCTCCGTCCCGCCATAGGCCTCGTTCTCGGCTCCGGCCTCGGCGCATTCGCCGACGAACTTTCCTCCGCCACGCGAATCCCCTACACGAAAATTCCGGACTTTCCCCGTTCGACGGTCGCCGGCCACGCCGGACAACTCGTGATCGGGAAGTTGGACGACTCGAAAATCCCCGTCGCCGTGATGCAAGGGCGCGTCCATCTCTACGAAGGCTATTCGAGCAGGGAAGTGGCGTTTCCGATGCGCGTTCTCGGGCGAATGGGAATTCGCGCGGTGATCGTCACCAACGCCGCGGGCGCGATCAATCGGGATTACAGCCAGGGCGCGCTGGTCATCCTGCGCGACCACATCAATTTGCAGGGCACGAATCCGCTGATCGGGCCGAACGACGAAAATTGCGGCCCGCGATTTCCTGACATGTCGCAGGCGTATCACAAGCCCTTTCGCGAATCCGCGTTCATCGAGGCGAAACGGCTCGGAATTGAAGTTCATGAAGGCGTATACGCCGCAATGACCGGTCCCAGTTTCGAGACCCCGGCTGAAATTCGCTGCCTGAAAACGATTGGCGCCGATTTAGTGGGGATGTCGACCGTTCCTGAAGTGATCGTGGCTCGGCAGATGGGGATTCGCGTCTGCGGAATTTCGTGCGCGACGAACATGGCCGCGGGAGTTCTCGACCAGCCTCTCACACATGAAGAAGTGATCGAGACCACCGCGCGCGTCCAGCGCCAATTCGTCGCGCTCCTCCGCGCCGTGATCCCCCACCTCGCCGCCGATGTAGGTACTGCGCGCCAGTAGCGCGCGGCGGCTTTTGCAATCCCGAGCATCGCGAGGGATCTGTTCTGTGGTTTCTTCTTGTAGGGGCGGAGCTTGCTCCGCAGGCAGGCCGCCGCACGGCCCAGCCGTTGGGACGCGAAGTCGCGGAATCCCTCTTCCGGCTTTGTCCTAACGCCGTTGGAGGGCTCCTCCTCGCCGCCTCTGCTCGTATTTTCTGCTAAAAATACGGCCTTTTTCTTCCACATCCCCTGTCTTTTTTTCCACAAGTTTGCACACGTTTCCACAGATTTTCTTGCACTGGTAGGATTGACAGTTTCGCGCGCTGGATTTATCTTGCGCGCAGATTGAACCGGAAGTGAAGAGACGGAACGGTTCAGATCAAGGTGGCGGGGGCCGAAAGGCAATCGCAATCGAGAGAAGAATCGGGAAGTTGAAAGACTCCGCGATTCATCATAGAGCTCGCAGGAGCCGAAAGGTGACGGCGAACTCTAGGTTGACTCGCGGAGCTCAGAGATGTAGCAACTCGGCTTGCAGGTTGTGAGGGTCTAACGGCCCACGCAAATGCTGCGCCAGATGCGAAACTCAGAGGCTTATCGGATGAGCCCAGATGTGGCGAAGGCTTCGGCCTCCGGAACGCTGGGCGAAATCGAAAAGCTCGAGGCCGAACGCCTCAGTCGGACGACATCGGCACGCCGCAAGGCTGCAGGGTCGCCGGATTAAGACGGAAGCCGCCTGACGGCTCGATTTAGAGGGCGCAATGCGCGAAAGCGTGTTGCGCCCTCACGCGTTTTTACCGGCCTTTTTCTTCCGCCCCAAACGTCCACAGGGAATTTCCCACTTGACTGCGCTCGCGTGGTCGCATGAACAACAGATTCGAAGGTGGCAGGGCAAACGGAAACCGCCGCAGAAGACGGGTTTTCGTAGCGGCGGCCTTGAGCGATTTCGGCGTCGCTGCGTTTCGGCGCAAGGCCGGCAGCCGTCTCGCCTTCACATCGGCCTCCGCAATTCCGCGGACCTTCATTTGCCCAAGTCGCTCCGAAAACCGCGAAATTCTAATCGTCACTCTGGCGATTAAAAATCGCCGCATCCCATTGAAAACAAACAATACGAGAAATTCTAATCGACACGGTTGCGGAGCAATTCCCGTGCAGTCTTTCTCGCGAGTCCCGACCCGGGCTATTCGGGGATTGAGGTCTTCGCCGGGTGGTCCTTATCAGGGGGAGGCGGCAGCGGCGCGAGCTGGTCGTAGCCGCGCTGGCCGTCCGGACCAATCGGGCCGGGTCCGGGCTGCAGGTGCGGCGCGTCGACATTTTCCTCAGCGCACGAATACTCCTGCACTTGAACGCCCGGCTTGCCGATTAGCCAGGTCCGCTGATAGCGGATCGGCCCCGTGTAAAACTTCGGATCGATCACCGTTAGCTCAAGGTGCAGGTGGCCAAGATCAGGACGCGTCCAGCGTTCGATGGTGTGCATCTGGTCGCTGTGTGGATTCGCATTCTCATCCGCCCAAGTCCGCTTGTCCTTGAACGCAATTGAGTCGATGACCAGCGTGTCGCCGTCCCAGTTGCCGACTTCTTCGCCGAAAAACGAAGGATCGGGATCGTCCGTGTGCTTGCGACCATCGGTCGGAATCAGGCGATAGGTGGTGTACCAATACAAAAACGCGACATGGTCTGCGCCTTCGAGCAATTGAAACGGCAGGGCGCTGGCGTCGTGGCGAGGAATGCCGCCCACGATGCACAGGCTCTCCGGATCGATTGTATGTTCGACGTTGTATTTCAGCGCCGCGCGGCCCGCTGCGGTAAGTGGCAGCTTGTACCCCGGCAGGTCCTTGCCGATATTTCCGACGGGCTTGTCCTTGCTCGAAGGCACCCAGTAACCGGAGAAATCGGGATGGCCGCTCGCCAAGCGCGGCGTCGGTCCCTTCGGCAGATCCTCTTCGGGCCGCGAAAATTCCGACACGGCGGATTGCAGTTCGGAGTTCGATGGCTTGTTCTGAGCGGCTCTGGCCGTTGTTGATTCGCTTGGTGGCGCAGCTTGCGCGGCGGCTCCAGCGCAAATCGACAATTGCGAAATGCTCAGGATTGCAGTCAGGAAAAGAAACGCTATGCAAAGTCGCGCTGGCGATAAAGGACGTGCGTTCATGGACAACCTCGTTTGCGCTGAACGGCTCAAGCGAAGACTCGAACGAATGGGATGTTACAGCAGCTCGAACGGGCGTGCAGTCCATTTGTTCTTCGAAATGAAGTCGCCCGCGGTTAGAATACGATTCCAGTGAAGATCAAAATTGCAATTCTCGGAGCGATGCTCATCGCGACAGCGAGGCCGGTCGTCGCTCATCACTCCTTCGCCGCGGAGTTTGACGGCTCGAAGCCTGTGCGCCTCGTGGGGAAAATCACGCGCGTCGAATGGACGAACCCGCACTCCTATTTTTATCTCGATGTGGTCGACGACAAAGGCAACGTGACGAATTGGGCCTGCGAGGGCGCGAGTCCTTTGGCGCTCACCCGTCGAGGATGGAAAAAGGGTGACCTGAAATTGGGCGACACGATTGTCGTCGATGGATACCGCGCACGCGACGGCTCGCATTACATCAATGCTCGCCGCGTCACGTTCCCCGATGGCCGCTCGCTGGACGGCGGCGCGCCTCCGCAGCCTGCGCCCGCAGGTTCATCCGCCCAAACCTCCGCAGGCTCGCCCGCGCCGAAATAGCGCATCACGGTCTGGGAATTGCCGCTCAAGCCTTAAGAATTTCGCGTAGAAAGCTCGTGCCGTGCGGGATCGTGGTGCCGAAATTTTCGGCGATGGTTTGGCCCATGTCCGCAAGCGTCGAGCGCGTGCCAACGTCTGCGATGCGCTGCGCAGAATTCATCGCGGGCGAATACGCGAGGATGGGGACGTATTCGCGCGAATGGTCCGTGGTCGGATTTACGGGATCGGGATCGCAGCCGTGGTCCGCGGTGATGATCAGCAAATCAGTCGGGCGCAGCTTTTCCAGGAACGGTCCGAGCAGCGCGTCAAATTCCTCGAGCGAGCGCGCGAAACCTTCCACGTCTTTGCGATGGCCATAGAGCATGTCGAAATCGACGAGGTTGGCGAAGATCAGGCCGCGCGGATGTAGCGCGAGCGCGTCGGTAAGCTTTGCCATGCCGTCGGCGTTATTTTTTGTGGTCACGTAATCCGCGACGCCGCGGCCATTGTAAATGTCGTGAATTTTTCCGATGCCGAAGATCGGGATGCCGTGCTCGCAGAGCGCGTCGAGCAGCATCGGGCGCGGCGGTTCGACGGCGTAATCGTGGCGACGCTCGGTGCGCCGGAAATTTCCCGGCTTGCCGGTGAACGGACGCGCGATCACGCGCCCGACACGATTGGGTCCATCAAGCAGGGCGCGGGCGATTTCGCACTCGCGATAAAGCTCGGCGATGGGTATCACATCCTCGTGCGCGGCGATTTGGAACACGCTGTCGCCCGAGGTGTAGACGATCGGGAAGCCCGTGCGAACGTGCTCTTCGCCGAGTTCCTTGATGATTTCGGTACCCGACGCGGGCTTGTTACCGAGCGTGCGGCGACCAATGCGACGCTCGAATTCGGCGACTAGTTCGCGCGGGAATCCGTGCGGATAAACGGGAAAGGCCCGATCAAGCCAGATACCGGCCATTTCCCAATGGCCGGTCGTCGTGTCCTTTCCAGGCGAAACGGTGGCGCCTTTTCCAAAGGCGCCAGCGGGTCGCGTCGGCGGGTCGAGATGCGCGAGCAGCTTGATATTGGCAAGGCCGAGCCGCACGAGATTTGGGACGCGCAGCGTGCGCGAGCGCGCGATGTGGCCCAAGGTGTCGCGGCCGACGTCGCCGTAATCGGCGACGTCGGGCAGTTCGCCGATGCCCACCGAGTCGAGCACGATCCAGATGACGCGGTCGAAGTGTGGAGATGGGGGCATTCGTGGGCGATCGATTGTAGCGCGGCACCAAATTTCTGGGAGTGCCGATCTACCGATCGCTTAGGAACGGGGCGCAGCAAACCTCTACGAACAGGAAGAGAGATTCTTCGACTGCGCGTCCCAACGCAGCTACGCCGCGGAAAATTCATTGGGACGCTGCGCTCAGAATGACTGCCAAATCCTCACGCTTGGCCGATGTCTTCGTGCCAGATGGCGGGATGCTCGCGGATGTATTCGGCGAGCAGCGAGGCGCATTCTTCCGAGTCGAGGTCGATCACGCGAATGCCAAGCGAGCGCAGCCATTCCATGCCGCCCTGAAAATTGCGGCTCTCGCCGATCACAACCGTGCCGAAGCCGAATTGCCGCACAAGTCCGCAGCAATACCAGCAGGGCGCGAGCGTGGTGACCATGGTTTTGTCGCGATAATTTTTCTGGCGGCCTGCGTCGCGAAAAGCGTCGGTCTCGGCGTGCATCGAAGGGTCGCCGTTTTGCACCCGGCGATTGCGTCCGCACCCAATGAGTTTTCCGTGGCCATCGAAAATCGCGGCGCCGACAGGCAAGCCGCCTTCGGCAAGGCCTTTGCGCGCTTCGGCAATCGCGATTGCGAGCATGCCGGAATAGATTGGGTGAGCTGTCATTTGCGCTTGGCTGCCTGCTCCTGAAGATTCCATGTCGTCTCGCAGAATGGCTTACTTCAAGCCATGGATTTTGGATTCGTGCTCCGCGCAGCGCTCTGCAATATCGCGGACAACTTTACCATCAACCGTGCGATTGGCTTTGGTGATTGTTCTGTGAAGGGACGGCGAGACGGGAGCGCGAGGGCGACGCGCCAGTATCGAATGCGAAATTGAGTTTATGGCGGCAGACGGTAGAATGTAGCGCACGAAACGGTCGTTGATTCGGCTCAAATGAAGGATGTGAGATGAGGGTTTGTCTTGCGTGTGTTTGTGTTTTCGCTTTCATTGTGACGGGTTGCGGACAACAGCCGCAGTCTGAATGGCAGAGACAACAAAGCGAAATCGAATCGCGGGTAGGACTCACACTGGACAAAACGCGCGGCGTACCGTTGGCGATGCACGCGTTTTTGTGGGACATGCCAAAGGGTTCGGATTTGCACGTTCACCTGGTAGGCGCGGTTTACGCGGAATCGTGGATTCAGGCAGCAGTGGAAGATCATTTGTGCGTGAACACAGCGACCATGACTCTTGAAGCCGGGAATTCAAAAACGGCGGCATCATGTAAAGCGGGCGATGTTCCGGCGTCCAAGGCTCTGAGCGACCAGCATCTCTACGATCAGATGGTAGACGCGTTTTCGATGCGCGGATTCGTGCCGACGCCGGGAGTAACGGGTCACGATCATTTTTTCGACGCCTTTGGAAAATTCACTGCAGCGGATGACGGTCACGAAGGGCAATGGGTTGACGAAGTGGCGCGAAGAGCCGCGGCGCAAAACGAGCAGTATCTCGAATTGATGGTTACGCCAGATTTTACGTATACGGCGACGATTGCGCGCCGGATCGGATGGGACCCGAACCGGAGCTTCGGCGATTTTCGCGAGCAGCTGCTGGCGAAGGGATTGCGCGACGATGTGGCCGTCGCTCGTTCGTATCTGGACAATGCGGAATCGGTCCGCAGAAAACGGGAACATTGTGGCGAGGCGAATCCGGATCCGGCTTGCTCCGTGCAGATTCGCTACATCTATCAGGTGCTGCGCGCGTTTCCGCCGGAACAGGTTTTCGCACAGACGCTGCTGGGATTCGAAGCGGCAGCAGCGGATCCGCGATATGTGGCGATCGATTACGTGCAGCCTGAAGATGACCGCATCGCGATGGCGGATTACTCGCTGCACATGAAGATGGTTGCGTTCCTTCACGGGCTTTATCCCAAAACCCACATCAGTTTGCACGCAGGAGAGCTAGCGCCCGGAATGGTCCCTCCGGATGGATTGTGCTGTCACATCCGGGAGGCAGTGGAAGTGGCAGGGGCCGAGCGAATTGGGCACGGGGTGGACGTGATGTACGAAGACCATCCGTACGATTTATTGCGCGAAATGGCCGCGAAGCACGTGATGGTCGAAATCAATTTGACGAGCAACGAAGAGATTCTCGGAATCGAAAATGAAGAGCAGCCCTTTGGGATGTACCGGAAATTTCACGTTCCTCTGGCGCTTTCGACGGACGATGAAGGCGTTTCGCGAATCGATTTGACGCACGAATATGTGCGTGCGGTGGGGACCTACAGTCTGAGCTATCGGGACGTGAAGGACCTAGTTCGCACAGGCATGGAGCATACTTTCCTGCCGGGCGCGAGTCTGTGGGCTGCTGCCGACGATTTTGGACGGCTGGTTTCGGCGTGCGCGCAGGAGGTTCCCGGTGGAGATCAGCCTTCAGACGACTGCGCGAAATTTCTGCGGTCGAGCGAGAAGGCGCAGGCGCAGTGGGAATTGGAGCGGCGATTCCGGGTGTTTGAGACAAGGCACTGAGGAGCAGGGTGGGAATGGAGCGGGAGAGAGAGCCTTCGATTCCGTTGTGCGGCCGCGCAAACCGCGACGAAGACGCCGGCGCGACTTCGCTCAGAATGACAGCGCTTCCAGGCATTCGGCAATATGGCGTGGTGTTGTAGGGGCGAGCTTGCTCCGCCCTCGTAGAGAGCGCGTGCAGGGGCATCGCTCTGGGCGCAGCAAGCTGCGCCCTACAGACCCTGGGCAATCGGGCACAGCCTTCAAATTGCAGAGTCGAGGGCAAGGCTCGGGGAATCCAATGCGGATTAGCCTGGGGCGCGAAACGTGCGTCGTTTGCAAGCGCAGCGTGAGGTGCGGGAAGTGCAGTTGAATAAGGGATTTGTTATTCTAAACTCGAGTCAGCGCACATGAAGGCCTCGAATCAAATCTGGAAAGAG
>JASHRM010000070.1 GCA_030037315.1 Candidatus Acidiferrales bacterium | reverse complement strand
TGCTTTCCACGCACCGCATGGACCAAGTGGAGCGAATGTGCGATTCGATCTGCCTGATCAATCATGGGAAAAATGTGCTGGATGGCGATCTGCGAGCGATCAAGCAATCGTATGGGAAAAATACGGTGACGATCGACTTCACCGGCCCTGACGGATTCTTGAATACCCCCGCCATTGCGTCGGTAAACCGGTTCGGCAGCGGCGTGGAAGCAAAATTAAAGCTGGGCGCCGATCCGCAGGAAGTTTTGAGAGCTGCGGTGCAGGCCGGGACGCAAATCAACCGTTTTGAGTTGCTTGAACCTTCGCTAAACGAAATCTTCATCGAGAAGACTACAACCAATGCGTAAAATTTTACTGATCATCAAGCGTGAATATGTGACGGGCGTGAAGTCGAAGGGATTCGTAATCTCAACCGTAATCGTTCCCGTAATCGGCATCGCTCTCGTCGCGTTCATTGCCTTCGTGGCGCGGCACCAGACGGAACAGACGATGCGGCTCGACATCATCGATGAGGCGGGAAACATAGCTCCCTCCATCGCACATAATCTGGCCGGCGTGTTGAGCAACGGCAAGCCCGAGTTCGCGGTTGTTGATACGATCGAGCAGCCGGCATCGTCGGCAGAAGCGCAGGAAGGCGTGCGCGACAAAATCAACTCCGGATCGCTCGACGGGTACCTGCTGATTCCGGCGGATTTGAATGGCGCCGTTGAGCTACACACGAAAAATCCGGGCAATTTCACCCTGTTTGCACCGCTAACCGCGGCGGTTTATCAGGCCTTGATCGAAGCGCGCCTGAATGCGCGCGGAATCCACGTCGACGACGTCCAACAGCTTCTGCGCAACGCCAACCTGAAAGTGATCAAGGTCAGCAAGGGCGGTGAGTCGGTGGAGCAGGGCCAGACAATCGGAGTGGCGATCGGTCTGGTGATACTGCTTTACATGTCGCTTTTGATGTACGGCATCCTTACGATGCGCTCGGTGCTGGAAGAAAAAACGACGAGAACGATGGAAGTGCTGATTTCGGCGGTGAAGCCGATGGAGCTGCTCACCGGAAAAATCCTAGGCGTCGCGGGAGCGGCATTCACGCAATTTGGGATTTGGGTTTTGTCGCTCACGCTGCTGTTGGCCTATGGCGGAGCGATGGCGGCGATGTTCAATCCCGGCTCGACTTTTCCGTTGTTGCACCTTCCTGCGACCCTCCTGATTTTCACGGGGATATATTTCGTTGGCGGATATTTCCTGTACGCTTCGATGTTTGCGGCGATCGGTGCGGCTTGTTCGAACGAGCAGGATGCGGCGCAATTGCAATGGCTCGCGATGGGGCCGCTGGTCTTCTGCATGTGCACTTACATGCTGATCGTTACCGATCCTGCGTCGAAAGCGGCGACACTGCTTTCCGAGATTCCATTCTTTTCGCCGGTGCTGATGCCGCTCCGCGTTTCGCTGATGGCGCCGCCGCTTTGGCAGATGGCGCTGTCCGTGGCGCTCCTGTTCCTGACGACCCTGGCAGTTCTTTGGGCCTCGGCAAGAGTTTATCGAGTGGGTGTGCTGATGTACGGCAAGAAGCCCACGCTCCCTGAAATGGTGCGCTGGATGCGGTATTCCTGACGCGACGAGAACTACTCCTTGGTTGGGCGGCTGCCGAACAGCGCGGTGCCGATGCGGATTTCCGTAGCGCCTTCTTCGATTGCAGTTTCAAAATCGTGACTCATTCCCATCGATAGAATCGGCAGAGAAACGCCGAGCTTTCTCGCCAAATCGTTTCGTAGCTCACGAAGTTCGGCAAAGAACGGCCGAGCCGCCGAGGGTTCGTCGTAGTAAGGCGGGATGGTCATTAGTCCGTTTAGCAGCAAATGCGGACACAGCATGATTTCCGTTGCAAGCTCCCAAAGACCACTCGGCGCAACGCCGCTCTTCGTTTCTTCGCCGCCGAGATGAACTTCGATGAGGATCCGGATGGTTCGTTGTTCTTCTTTGGCGGAGGCATCGAGTTTGCGGGCCAGAGAAATGGAATCGACGCTGTCAATTCGGTCGAAAAGATGGACGGCGCGGCGGGCCTTATTGCTTTGGAGATGCCCGATTAGGTGCCACGCCGCACCAGAGAGGCCGGCCAGCGCGGTCTGCTTCGATTCAAATTCCTGCACTCGATTCTCGCCGAAGTGGCGGAGGCCCGCGTCGAATGCGATGCGGATTGCATCGGCGGGAAACGTTTTTGATACGGCGACAATGGTGATCTCGTCGGCGCGGCGGCCTGAGCGCGCAGCGGCGCGTGCGACGCGTTCGCGGATCTGTGCCAGATTGGCTGCGATGGCTTGCACGGGTGACATTCGCAGTGATTCTAGCATTCAAGGAAAGTTAGGAAGCCGGCCCGAAAGGCCGCCGCTACATAACCGTCCTGATGTCGCGGCGTTGCGAGAGATATCAAGCGATCTCGATCGGTCTCCGGCGGCGAACGATCGCTGAGATTGCGATTGCGACCTCAGTGTCGCGGACAGCCCGTGCTAAACTCGAACCACATTCATGCCAGCGCGCGGGAAATTTATCGTTGTCGAGGGGATTGACGGCTCGGGGAAGCGCACGCAAGTCGAGGCGCTAGCCAGCGCCGTCTCGCGCAGAGGGATCGAATTTTCGCGCATCAGCTTCCCAAATTACGAGGGATTTTACGGCAAGCTGGTGGCGCGATTTCTAAACGGAGAATTTGGTCCGCTCGAAGCGGTCGATCCGCATTTTTCGGCGATGCTCTACGCCGGAGATCGCCTGGAATCGAAGCCGGCGCTCGATTCGGCGCTTGCGGCAGGCAAAATTCTGTTAAGCGACCGCTACATTGCGTCGAATCTGGCGCATCAGGGAGCGCGCGTGCCGCAGGAAACGCGCGAGAAATTCCTCGCGTGGCTGCGCGACCTTGAATATGGAGTCTATGCGCTGCCCAAAGAAGACGTGGTGATCTATCTGCGCGTGCCCGTGGATGCGGCACACGAATTGATCGGACACAAGGCCGCGCGCGATTACACGAAGCTGCGACGCGACCTGCAAGAAGCCGATCAGGCGCATCTTGCGGCGGCCAGCGCGGTTTATGACGAGCTAGCAAGACAAAAAAACTGGGTGACGATTGAATGCCTGGACGAGCAATCGCGAAACATGCGCCCGTCAGCAGAAATTGGCGACGAAGTCTTCGCGGCCATCGAGCCGCATCTTGCCGCGGCGACTGCGGCGAAAGGCTGATTCGTGGGTTTTAGCGAATTTCTGGGCAACGAACGCGTCGCAGGCGCGCTGCAAAGCATGCTGCGCCGCGAACGCGTCCCCAACGCGCTGCTTTTCACCGGGCCTCGGGGAATCGGCAAGTACACGCTGGCGCGAATGTTTGCGCAAGCCGCAAATTGCGAGCGGCTGAAGGACGATTTTTGCGGCGAATGCTCGTCTTGCGTGCGCATTTCTCAGCTGGCCGATCCATTGCCGCTGATTCAGACGGGACTCACCGAACGCGGCGAGAGCGCGGACGCGGCGGCAGTGGAGCGCACCCCGTTGATTCTGCAAACGCATCCGGATGTGTGGCTGATCGTGCCCGATCCGGTGCGGCTAAAGACTCCCGTCGCGCGGCCGATGATTCGCGTGAGCCAGTTGCGAGCGGTGCAGCGGGCCGCTTATTTTCAACCGCAAGGCAGGCGGCGCGTCTTCATCCTGGATGGCGCGGATACGATGCACTCGAAAGACGCGGACTTATTCCTAAAAATTCTGGAAGAACCGCCGCCGTCCGCAACGCTGATTCTGATTGCGCCCACTCCCGAGGCGATGCAGCCGACAATTCGTTCGCGCTGCCTGCAATTTCATTTTGCGCCGGTCCCCATGGAGCTGCTCGACAAGTTTCTGGCGGAGCGCGCCGATATGAGGCCATCGGATCGAAAGCTTGCGGCGCAACTGGCTTGCGGAAGTCCGGGGGCGGCGCTTGCGATCGATTTGAAGGAGTCGACTCGGCTGCGCCGCAGCATTCTGCAACTGCTCGATCAGGCCGCGAGCGGACAAAAGTACGGCGAAATATTCGCGATGACTGCTCAGCTTGCCAAGCAGGAGCAGGAATCGTTTGAAAACATTCTTTCTCTCTTCTATAGTTTACTCACGGACTTACTAGAAGCCTCACAGAGTCCAACGAGCAGCCTTCCCCGTAACCCAGACCTGCGGCGGGAAGTGGAGAGCCTGAGCAAGCGAATCAGCCCGGATTGGCTCACGCAAGCCACGCTGCGATTGGATACGCTGGAATCGGGGCTGAGGCGCAACGTTGGCCGCCAGCTCGGCCTGGATGCTGTGATGGTTTCTCTGGGTAACCGCTAGGAAGTCATCTCATAGATGGTTCGGCTGCCGGACTGAGAACCGCACGTTAGAACCTTTTAATTTCGGCTAGTTTCGGCCCGATTGTGGCACTGGGCTATCGGCGTTGTTCATCAAAGCGAAATCAGGGTATTCGATAATTTCGGGAACTAAATTCACAGCCAATCTCCAATTGTTTACAAAAAGGCTGCAACCGAAATCGAGTCATCGCAGTCATAAGAAGTAGCTAAACCGAGGAGCATTTATGGTGAACCGCAAGCTGTTTCGTCCCACACTTACGGACGTCAAAGAACAATTCGCGGCGCCGCCACGTTCCGGCGCGCCAGCGCCGCAAGTGGCGACCGTGCCTGTGCGAAAGAAACCCGCGCCGCCCGATCAGACCTTCGCGGAAAATTTCTATTACGTGAAACAAATGCAGTCGCGGACACCGGTGGCAGTGGTGCTGACGGACGGCGAAACGCTGCGCGGCACGGTGGAATGGTACGACCGGGATTGCATCAAGCTGACGCGTTATGGCAGCCCCAACCTGCTGATTTATAAGCACTCCATTCGCTACCTTTATAAAGAAGGCGAAGAAGCAGCCGGCGGGGGAACGAACGGGCAGTAGCCGGCACGCAATCTCGATTCGAATCCGTCTTTAATTTTCCAAACCGAGTCAGCTGACGATCAACCAGATGAAAATCGGAATCACGTGCTACCCAACGTACGGCGGTTCCGGAGTGGTTGCCACCGAACTGGGAATCGAGCTGGCCGCTCGCGGGCACGAAATCCACTTCATAAGCTATGCGATGCCCATGCGCCTGAGCGGATCGAGCGAGCGCATCTGGTTCCACGAAGTCGAAGTTGCCACGTATCCGCTCTTCGATCACCCTCCTTACACGCTGGCGCTTGCCACGAAAATGTCAGAAGTCGCCGAGGAGGCTTCGCTCGACTTGCTGCACGTTCATTACGCGATCCCGCATTCGGTGAGTGCGCTGCTGGCGCGCATGATGTCCGGGCCGAAGCGGCTGCCATTCATCACCACGCTCCACGGCACGGACATCACGCTGGTGGGCGCCGATCGAAGTTACCTGCCAATCACACGGTTTTCGATCGAGCAGAGCGACGGCGTGACGGCCATTTCGAATTACTTGCGCGAACGTACGATCCGCGAATTCGAGGTGAAGCGGCCGATCGAAGTGATTCCGAATTTCGTCAATTGCGACCTCTATAGCCGAAACGGCGACACGAATAACCGCGCAAAATGGGCTCCAAACGGCGAGCCGATCCTAATGCACCTTTCGAATTTCCGCCCAGTGAAGCGGATCACGGATGTCGTGGAGATTTTCGCGCTCGTGCGCGAGAAAATTCCGGCGAAACTGGTGATGATCGGCGACGGCCCCGACCGGGGCGCGGCGGAATACATCGTGCGGAAGAAGAAGCTCTCGAAAGACGTATTCTTCCTGGGCAAGCAGTTGCACGTGCAGGATAAGCTCGCCGTGGCCGACCTTTTCGTTTTGCCCAGCGACGAGGAGTCCTTTGGACTCGCCGCGCTCGAAGCAATGGCGTGTGAAGTTCCGGTGATCGCGTCGAACGTGGGCGGCATCCCGGAAGTAATCAAGCACGGAGTGGACGGATATCTATTCGAGCCGCGCGATGTCCATACGGCCGCAAAATACGCGCTGGAAATCCTCACGCGACCGGATCGCGGGCGCATGATGGGCGAAATGGCTCGCGCCAACGCCCGCAAGAAATATTGCTCGAACGACATCATTCCCATGTACGAGGCTTACTACGAAAAGGTGCTGAATTCGACGCGCGCCGCGGCCAGCGTAGGGAAGTAAATCTGTGAGTCTCGGCATCCTCTGCGTTTATATCCCTGTCTTTCCAAGGGACTGCGACAACCGCACAACCCCAGCAGCGTAGGCTTAACGCAGAGGACACAAAGGACTCACCGGAAGCGGCGAGAAATCCGGTCGGGGTCGCCATTATTCTTTTCTCGATTTTCTACGACCCTGAATGCTTCTTGCGGAATTTGCGCTCCATATCGGGCCAGAACTCCTTGAGCATCGTGGTGATGCCGTCGTAGCCGATTTGAGTACCCCATTCCTCGGTCGCGTTGCCGATATTGTGCTGGCCCGCCGGATGATAGCTGAATGAGGAAATGCCGGAAGCAATTGCTCCGCCGAAAACTTCCGAGAAATTGAATTCGGTCTGACCGGAATCGGAACGCGTGACGAACAGCCGGCTGAGCGCGTAGCCCGTACGGCGAAAAAATCCGCCCTTGCCCATCGGATAATAGCGGGGATCCTGATGCAGCACGGATGGCACGACCGCGCCAACCATGAAATTCTGGATCGTTCCGTCGGCGAACACGGTGGCGTACCGCTTTCCGTATCCTTCGAAACCCTGCCCGTAAGTTGGATCGCTATTCACCGCTTGTCCGACACCGGCGATGATTCCGTACCACGGAAATTCGAAATAGTCGAAGGAAGAGCGCGCAAACGCCTTGAATTTCTCCTTCGCAGTCAGGCGAGGCACGTCCGTCGAATTGACCGTAAGAAAATTGGGCATCAAATAGAACAGGCGGTCCTTGGAGGTACCCGTTTTTTCCTGCTGCTCTTTGTCCTGTTCTTCCCTTGAGACTTGCGGACGATCAGGGGCAGCCGTCGTTGCAGGCGGCGTGCCCGAAGAAGGGGTTTGGTTTGGCTGCGAAGTATTTTGGTTAGGGGACGTTTGCTCAACTGCAAGCACGTTTGTTTGTGGTGGAGCATCTTCGTCCGCAAATGATGGAAAAGCAAATATTCCCGCGGCAAGAACAATGAATAGAAGCGGAATGAACGGCTGAGTTCGGCAAAATTTGGTCAGAGAAATCCCCTTTGACGGATGAATGCGGGAACAATCTTCGCATTATCAGAGTTCAGAGAAACGGTAACTTTGATTCCTGTTGCCAGAAGAAGGTTTTCGCGTGCGAGGCAATTCGAGCTCATTAAAACAGAAGGCCCGCCCTGCGGCGGGCCCTCAAGGGAGAAAGTCCTACGGCCAATGCGCGGATGGCCTCAGAACCATTTCCTCGACCGCAGTCTAGTGGGCGGTATAGGGGAAGTCAAGCGAGAAAGGTCCCAGAAGGAAGATAAGCCTTCTTTTATCAGCGAAATATGCGGAGCGCGATGCGGTCTGGCAGGTTCTTTTCAATGAAGCCCTCGCGGGGAGGTTCAGGGCTATATGCGTAGAAGTCCTCTGGATTGATAGGCTTACCGACTAAGCCGAGTTGCAGCACTTCCAGGTGGCCTTTTGTATCGAAAAGCTTGCCGGGAAAGAAGCGTTTCGTGAAGAGACGGACGCCGCCAAACGACAGGCCAGCGATTAGCGCGAAAAGGCAGATCAGGCCGCTGCCTACGATTGAACCGACGACCATCGCTTCGATACTGGGCTCTTTGAATTGGAACGTGGGCTCGTCCCACGTCAATTCCGCGCCGGTTGAGACTTGGTTGAGCAGGGTTTGTGCCTCAGCTTGGGCCGGAAACCCGGAAGTAAGCACCAGCAGAGTATCCGTGCGCTTGGCAAAAACTGGGCCGGGCTCCGACGGTTCGTTAACGCCGAACTTCGACTGTAGTTCCTCTAATTTT
>JASHRM010000069.1 GCA_030037315.1 Candidatus Acidiferrales bacterium | reverse complement strand
AAAAACAATGTAGTGGCTGTCCGGCGACCAGAAAAACGGCGGTACCCGGCCGGCCTGCTCTGTGCCGGTCAGCGGGCGTGCTTCCAAAGAATCCAAGCTTCGCAACCACAGGCGGCTGGCCCCATCAGATCCTGTTGCGGAAAAAACCAACTCGCGCCCGTCGGGCGACAGGGCGAAACTGGGATTCAGGGTCAATTTTTCCGGCGCGGGGATTTCAAAACGAACCGAGCCGACAGCAGAGGCAGACGCGCTTCCACGAAAGTAAACAAACGCTAACGCGGCAAGCGCAGCGGCGAGACACGCCGCAATGGCCCATGCCAGCGTTGCGCGTCGCCAGAAAGGCGCAGCCGCCATCGCAGCCGTGGCGGAAGAAGGTTCCGGCGCACCGGCGAGGATTTCGTCGATCGCGATCCGCGCTTCGCCGATCGCCTGCAAGCGCTGCTTCGGATCTTTCTGCAAGCAGCGCCGCAAAAGTACGCGCACGCGCGTCGGCGTTTGCTTGGGCAATAGGGACCACTCTGGCTCTGCCCTCACCACGGCTGCCAGCGTATCTGTCACCGTTTCACCGCTGAAGGCCATCTTCCCTGTCAGCATTTCGTAGAGGACGCAGCCAAACGCCCAGATGTCCGCGCGCCGATCGACGGCTTTTCCTTTTGCCTGCTCCGGCGACATGTAGGCGGCCGTACCGAGCAAGACTCCCTGCATGGTGGCCATGCGCGTGATCGTCGGAGACGTGGAAAGATCGATCGACGACGGATCGCTTTCGAGCGCCTTGGCGAGTCCGAAATCGAGCACCTTCACCGCGTCATTGCTGGTCACCTTCACATTCGCAGGTTTCAGGTCGCGATGAACGATGCCGCGCTCGTGCGCGTATTCGAGCGCTTCGCAAATCTGCTTAGCAATTCGGAGTGATTCCTCAACCGGAATTGGCCCTTGCTTGATCCGGTCGGCCAGCGTCGGCCCCTCGACCAACTCCATCACCAGAGCAGACACGCTGCCCGAATCTTCGAAGCCATAAATCGCAGCAATATTCGGATGATTCAGCAGAGCGAGTACCTTCGCTTCGCGTTCAAATCGCGCCATCCGCTCCGTGTCGCGGGCAAACATCGCCGGCAAAGCCTTCAGCGCCACGTCGCGTCCGAGCTTTGTATCTTTGGCGCGGTAGACCTCGCCCATTCCCCCCGCTCCGATAGGAGCGACAATTTCATAGGTGCCCACTCGAAGCCCTGTTATTAGTTGCATAAAATGAAAGCGGGATTTTACATCAGTTAATTCACGAAGTCCTTGCAAACGCTTTTTTGCGGCACCGTCTACATGCAAATGCCGTGACGCTAATCAGAGAGAAAACACGCATCGCCAAAATTAGGTACAACGCCCCTTCAAAACCAATACACTGGTGCATCACATGCCCCATACCATAACTCTCATTTCAGGCGACGGAATCGGGCCCGAAGTATCGGCAGCAGTTCAGAGAATCCTGGCTGCGTCCCAGGTCGAGATTACCTGGGAAGAAGTTTCCGCGCGTGGCGATATCGACCTGCGGGGTGCTCACGCGGTGAACACTGACATGGTCGAGTCCATTCGCAAGAATCGCGTGGCCCTAAAGGGTCCACTTGCCACTGCGATTGCAACAGGCCAACCCAGCATCAATGTGGCTTTGCGTAAGGCGCTCGATCTTTACGCCAATGTGAGGCCCGTGAAGAATCTGCCGCATGTGAAATCAAAATTCAGCGACGTGGACATCATTTTGATCCGGGAAAACACGGAAGACCTTTATGCAGGGCTCGAACACGAGGTCGTTCCCGGCGTCGTCGAAAGCCTGAAAATCATCACGGAGAAAGCCTCCACGCGCATCGCGCGTTTTGCCTTCGACCATGCCCGAAAACATGGCCGCAAGCGCATCCATGGCATTCACAAAGCCAACATCATGAAAATGTCCGACGGCCTCTTCCTCGCTTGCATTCGCAAGGTGGCCGAGAAATACCCCGACATCGAGTACAAGGAACTGATTATCGACAACGCCTGCATGCAAATGGTCCTGAATCCGCACCAATACGACATGCTGCTGCTGACCAATCTCTACGGCGATATCATGAGCGACTTGGCCGCGGGTCTGGTCGGGGGATTGGGCGTGGTGCCTAGCGGGAACATCGGCGACTCAGCCGCGATTTTTGAGGCCGTGCACGGTACCGCGCCGGATATCGCCGGAAGAGGAATCGCGAATCCGACGGCTCTGCTGATGAGCGCCATTATGATGCTCGAGTATATCGGCGAAGAGTCCGCAGCCCGCCGCGTCGAATCGGCGCTTCACAAAGTCTATCGCGACGGAAAATCTCTCACGCAAGACGTGGGCGGCGCCGCAACAACGAGCCAATTCACCGACGCCGTGATTGCAGCCTTGGAGAAATGACGATGCATCTCGCGCGCATTGGTCTTGCTTTTGCAGCGCTGCTTGCGGTTACTCCCCTTCACGCCCAAAATGCCGCGACCGACTTGCGTCAGGAAGCCGGATGCGGCCCCTCCAAGGCGGAATTCAACGTCAAGGTGGACAAGAAAAATCACGCGACCGCGCACCCACTTCCAGGCAAGGCGATCATCTACGTTTTTTCTCAATACATAACGAACGCGGGATACAACACAATCGGCCACGTCACCACGCGGATTGGAATGGACGGCAATTGGATCGGGGCAAGCCACGAATCTTCGTACCTTTTCTTTACGGCAGACCCAGGCGTGCACCATCTTTGTTCAGACGTTCAATCCATCTTCGCACCCAAAAATCTCGACGCCGCGACAGACCTCAACGCTCAAGCCGGAAAGACCTACTACTACAAAGTCGTAATCAGGGAAGTGCGCCCCGACCCAGTGCACATGTTCATCACACCGGTCGGAAACAACGCAGAAGGCCTGCTGCTGATCTCAAACTCGGCGCTGAGCACATCCCAGCTGAAGAAATAGCCGGCCGAAGGGAACGTACTTACTTCACCGGCTCCATGGTGTGAACGGCGATCGTGTTCGTCCTGGGATCCAGCAGGCCGGTAATTTTCACCTGCTGTCCGGCGTATTTGTCCGCAAGCTCCTGGTGATCCAGTTTGTAAACCTTATCTTTCACGGAAAGCACGAAAACCCCGCCAAGGTTCTTCACGCAATACCGCGCGCAGTCGGCGGCCGTATGTCCTACGCCCTGCTTTTTCAGCATCTCCGTGTGCGACCGGCTCAATGAGTGAACATTGAGGGCGCATTGCGAATCGCCGATCTCGCCTCGGAATACCTGTTCGTGATCTGGAGCTGCGAACGAAACGAATGCTACTGCCAGGAGGATTCCGGCCAAACCAAGATACCAACGCCTCGTCATCGATTTCTCTCCCCGAAATTCCTTTTACTTATAATGCTGGGCACTGGCGTCCTCATCCTCGAGAAACCGCCTGATTTCTATGGAATCACAACGAATCGCATGTGCATGCCCTCGTGGTCTTGGCTGCAAATTACGGTGCATACCACAACGTATTCGCCGACCTGCGCGGGCGCGGTCAGCTGAAATTCGTGCACACCGGGAGTCAGCTCGAAATCCCAGCCCGGCACGTGAGAACGGTCTTTCGCGTGAAGCAGGCAGAATCCGTGAACGGCGCCGTCGCGATTGTGCTCCTTCGCTTTCACGGCGGTGATCCGCAATAGCAGCGGCTCGCCCGCATGAACCGTGATCACGGGATTTTTCTGCCCGCCGATTTTGTAGCGGCTATCGTGATCGGCCAGCACTTCGATAACGCGGGGCGATTGCGCCCAGCCACGCGGCGCCCAGAAAGCAACCGACATCAGGGCTGCGACTAAGACGGACAAGCGCAGTTTCGGCGTCGGCAAGTCGATGCGCAAGCAGTCCCCTACTGCGTCATATAAAGCAGGATGAGCCGCATATCTTCGTCGGTGATGGTGGCGCGCACGCGCATGTGCCTTAGAGCGGTCGCCATCACTCTGGGTGGAAATTTATGCGGCGATTGGTGGCAGCGTCCGCAATTCGTCGCAAATCTTTTCTCTCCCTCGGCCAACTGTGCTTCTCTTTCGCGAATGCCGGGCGTTGCGCCGGCCCTTGAAGGTTTGGCCGATGACGAAGCTGCAGGTCGCGGGGCTGGCGACGGCTGATTAGCTGCTGGGGCTGCGGCCACCGCAGAAGCGATCGCCGGCGACGTCCCGGGTAATGTCGCCGGAGCTGTCGCGGGCAAGCCAGCCGGAACTGACGCTGGTGCAGCCTGTTGTGCGAAAACGCTGCTCGCCGCGCACGACAACGCTAAAACGGCCCCTGCGATGGCCAAGTATGCAATAGGGCGCCTCATCGAATATCTCCATGTCCGACGGGAAGCACGAAGCGGTACGTGATTCCCACGTTCCAAATGTTCATGTTTCCACCCTCGGGAGCGAACTGCCTCCCGTAGCTGCTCACCAATCTAAAGTCGGCATTGAAGTAATAATTCAGGCCAAACTCGAAAAGCCGCGTGTTCACCGTTGGAAGATCGTCGTCGGGCACAACGCCCGTCAAGTACTGCTGCATGCGTCCGACAACCTGGAAGTGGCGCATTTCGTTTTGCCAGATCGGCACCTGGCTTAGTTTGTAGGCGGACTCGACCCAGTAGCCGCTTCCCGTGTCTGCGCGCGCGTATTCCGCGCGAAGATCGAGCGGCAGCGCGCGCGGTTGCCAGGCGGCATGGAAGCCAAATGCGTTGGATCTGTCTCCTTGCAGTAGATGCTGAAACGAGCCGCCGAACTCAAGCCGCGGACCGGTTAGGAAGATGCCCGCGCGCAATCCGGCCGCACGCTCCGAATCGAGCGGGCTGTAGGTACTCAACGTCGAAAAATACGTCGCGTAATTCAGCTCCACGCCGGATGCGACGTCGAATCCGCCTCGCAACATCGCCCCGGTGCCCGCGCCGCTCGGCCCAGTGGCAATTGGCAGAATCAGCGGATCGGTTTGCAAGTCGCGAATCCAGACGGGATAAAGCCGTTCGTTGTATACGCCGAACGGCGTCAGAAACCGCCCTACCGTGACAGTGAGATACGGATTCGCAATGTAATCAAGCTGAAGGTAATCAACTTCTTTCTGCAGCGCGCCCTTGTAGCCTTGCATCCCCGGCTCCGGCGCCAGGTTGATTTCGAAGGTCTCGCGCGATTCAAGCAGCCAATTTTGGCCGAATGGAATCAGACTCACGGGCGAAATCAGCGGGTGTACGTTGTCCACTCCGCCGTCGAAGAATGAGTTGTAGGCAACGCCTGCCGAAAAAACCGGAACCGGGGTTACCGTCACCGAATCGTTATCGGTCGAATCCGGCGTAGCGTTGGCATCCGGCTCTGTTGATTGTGCTCGGATGCCCGGGGCGGCGGCAAAAAGCAATAATGCTGCGCTGATTGGCAGAAAGCGGCGCAGACTCGAATTTGAAGACATAGCATCTCTCTAAGTGAGCTTGAACTTTGGGGCCCTGCAGAGCTTGTCCCTGCTTGCTCTAAGTTTGTTTCGCCTCGTTGGAAGGGTCAACGAACGCCAAACTGGTCTGAGCTTGGCTGCTATTAGCTTTCAGGCTGCTGGCCGTTCGTACAGGTGGATGATTGCGGACGCAGCCTGAAATGTCGCTCAAGGCCAGGGGCACAGAGAGATAAACTTGGGGAAACGGGGACGGAATGCCCAGCGTGGAAGTGTTTAAGAAGGTTTACCGCGGACTTGCTTGGGGCGCCGCAGTGGCGCTTATCCTGATCTTGATTCTCGTCTTGCGAAAATCACCGCCGCCTCCCGTGGTGTATGACCCCTCGGCTGCCTCGCGCGTCGAGCAAAAGTTGATGGAGGCTGATCGGGCGGAGGCGTCCGGGCAACACGCTGAGGTGCAGCTCAACAGCACGGAATTGAATTCCTACCTGGCCCAAAGCCTTCAGGTTTCGCGGCCGAAACAGCCGAATCTGAATCCGGAAGATCACGGCGTCCCAGTACAACCGGCGCTCCCTCTGGATACTGCTTCTCCGGCCGCTGACTCTTCGCAAACCCCAGGCGATCTGCCTGCCGATGGCGCCACAATCGAGCAGGTCCAATCGGCGGTCAAGGACGTGAAAGTCGATATGGATGGCGATTTGGTGAAGGCCTACGTCACCTTTGATTTCCACGGAAAAGATATGTCGCTCGAGCTCGATGGCCACCTCGGCGCGCAGGATGGCTACCTCAAATTCGATCCAGTTGCCGGCAAGCTCGGAGAAATGCCTCTGCCGCAGTCTGTCCTTGATTCCGCCGTAAGCAAGCTGATGGAGTCGCCCGAAAGTCGCGAGAAATTGCGCCTGCCAGACAACGTCAGCGACATCCACATTGCAGACGGCCAAGCCGTCGTTTCCTACAAGTGATCGCATTCTGAGCCAAAATACCCCGTGTGTCTGCTGACTCGCCCGTCCTAATTCACACATATGGCCCACTGATCCCGCTCGCCACCGTTTTCGTGCAGGATTCAGAAAACCCGGCGATTTGGCTTTAAATTCGACGGGTTTTGACAGCGGACGCCCCGCGCAAGTAAGTCCCCATCCTCTGGAATTACAAATGCTTTCGTATCCACTTGTAGCTGGCACGTGACCCCTATACACGCGGCTCGTGCATGGAGCACTCATGAACGACACGAAGCAAAGCTATCGCGGTGAACTGATTATTCTGGGATTCCTGATTGCGTTGGGGCTGACAATCGGCGGCTGGGCGCTGGGCTCCCAAATTAAGACGATTCGCCTGGGCGATCGCTACGTTTCTGTGAGGGGCCTCGCCGAGCGTCCTGTCAAATCGGATTTAGCCATTTGGCCTTTGAGCTACACGGAGGTTGGTGACGACCTTCCGTCCCTTTATTCGAAGGCTGAGGCCGACAAAAAGGTCATCCTCCAGTTCCTCAACCAGCAAGGCATCCACTCAAACGAAATCCAGCTCGGGATGGTCGGCGTGTTCGACAATCAAGCCAATCGCTTCAACCGCAACCAGGCGCCTCCCTATCGCTACGTGGTCAACGAGCAAATCATGGTTGAGACCAGCCGCGTCGACGAAGTTGCCGCCGCCGCTCAAAAGACCATCAACCTCGTGCAACAAGGCATCGTGCTAAGCAACAACGGGGGTCCGCAATACCGTTTCACTGGGCTGAACTCGATTAAGCCGGACATGATTACCGAAGCAACTCGCAATGCCCGCGCGGCTGCCGAGCGGTTTGCTTCCGATTCGGGGAGCACGGTCGGAGCAATTCGACAGGCGAATCAAGGGGTCTTTTCGATTTTGCCCTTTCACTCCGGAGCAGCTGAAGACGGGGAGTTCGGCGGCAACGCGGACAATAGCCTAATGAAAACGGTGCGCGTTGTTAGCGACGTCGAGTATTACTTGGTCCAGTAATCTCAGTCATCGCGTTACGGGTGGCCGAAATTCGCTGGCAGTATCGGCGTGTAGGCAACATACAGCAGCCAGTAAACCACCACGCCTGTGACGGAAACATAGAGCCAGAGCGGCAGAGTCCATTTCGCGATCTTCAGATGCAGGTCAAAGCGTTCTCGCAGCGCGCGCACCAGAGTAATCAGCACCAACGGAACGATCACCACAGCCAAGATCGTATGCGAAATCAGAATCGTGAAATACACGGGACGAATCCAGCCCCGCCCCGAAAACCGAATCACTCCCGCGTTGAAGTGAAAATACAGGTAAAGCACCAAGAATAGCGCAGAGCATCCGAAGGCCGACAACATGAAGGCCCGGTGCACGCGGATTTTCTTGTTGATGATCGCCACGAAGCCGCACAACAGCAGGATCGTGCAAAGAGCGTTCAAACCGGCATTCACTGCGGGTAGCGACGCGAGATTTAACGCACGAACTGGATCGCCGGGCAGGATACCGCTCATTGCATCGTTAGCTTATCGAGGACAAGCCAGAGGAGTAGAAGCGGAATATGCGCGACCGTCGCGTGCATCAGCCACTTCGCGCGCGCGTTGCTGCGAGTACGATTCGCCCACAATCCTACTTGCAGTAACAGCATTCCGAGGACAAGCGAGCCGAAAAAGTAAGTCTTTCCCGCCATTCCGATTACCGACGGCAATGCGCTTACCCAAACCAAAATCACCGACGTCATCACGATCTGCCGAAAGGTCGCGTCGCCTTTGCGATCGACCACGGGCAGCATGCGAATTCCCGCGCGCGCGTAATCTTCGCGATACATCCACGCGATTGCCATGAAATGCGGGAACTGCCAAAAGAACAGAATCCCAAACAGTACCCACGCGCCAACCGAAAGCGATCCGCGTGCCGCTGCCCAGCCAATCAGCGGCGGCAGCGCCCCCGGAATCGCACCCACGGCCGTCGAAAGCGTGGTGCGCGTTTTGAGCGGCGTGTAAACGCCGAGGTACAGCACGGAAGTCGCAAGCGCCACCAGCGCGGCCAGTCCATTCGCGGCCAGCGCCAGCCACAAAGCTCCCAGGACAATTCCGCCCGCGCCAAATAGCAACGCCTCGCGCGGTTGCAACTGTCCCGCAGGCAGCGGCCGCGCGGCCGTCCGCCGCATCATCGCATCCATGCGCCGCTCGATGTATTGATTGAGCGCCGCTGTGCCGCCCGCTACCAAAAGCGTGCCGCCCAAAGTGTGCAGCAGCAGGACCCAATCCATTGGTCCGCGGGAGCCAAGATAGAAACCAGCTACTGTCGTAATCACCACGAGAAACGTGACGTCCGGCTTGGTCAGGACGAGATAAGCCCAAGGCTTCTCGAAGCTCGAAAGCTCGGTCGCGCGAGTCTCGCTCATCGTAGCGCCTCTGCCTCGCGGGCATGGTGCCCCGCTTGCGCCCCTACCACTCGTGCCGCCGATGAGATCAGCCGGACACACGTCAGCGTGAAAATCACAGAAGCCGCCAAGGTCAACGCGCCGCCCAGCACGTGCGCCACCGTGAGCGTGGCATACAGAGTTGTCGGCTGCGAAGAATCGCGCGCCAGGACTGCCACCGCCCACCATGCCGCGAACCCGAGCAAAATCTGCAGTCCGAAAAATGAGTGGAGGAAAATCGTCGCTCGCCGCAGGTCGCCGTTTTCGCGGAATCGTTTTTTAGACGCGCGCCCGACCCACACAACCATGATTGTTACTACCCCAGCGCCGACCAGATGCGGATCGATGCCGAACGCCCCGTGCCGAAAGGCCGCTCCCAGGATCAGCTGCGCAAGAATCGCCAGCGTGGTCCAGATTGCAATCGAACGCAGACGAGGCGAGCCCGTGTCTCTTAGTTCCGGCAAATCGCGCTGCCACCATGGACTCAGATACAGCGATAATCCGACGACCGTGATGAAAAATATCTGCGCAAGCGTCGCGTGGGCGGTTGCGGAAAGCATCGGGTGAATTTCTTCCACCCGGAGCGCGCCGAGTCCTGCCTGTGCTAGCACCAGCGCCAGCGCGAGCCAGCCTAATTTCTTCGCCAGCGGCTTCACTTTCCCGAACGTCAGCCAGATCGCCAGAATCAGCGTCAGAATTGCCACCGTGCCTGCCACAACACGGTGCGCGTACTCAAACCGAATGCCGCCAACGAGGGGCGGAATCAGCTTTCCGTAGGCCAGCGGCCAATCTGGTACGGAGTCCGCCGCATCATTGCTCGTGACCATCGCGCCGGCCATGAGCAGCAGAATCGTGCAACACGAAACCGCAACGGCGAAGCGATAAAGGCCGCGAGAAGTTGTTGTGCTGTCGCCGGATGACATTGAGGTCACTGAGGACTTTTCATTTTAGGTATCGAAGCCACAAAAGGCAAAAAGTTTCTGCCTTCCGCACCGACTGCTCACAAGCCAGCCGTCAAGCCCGCCTCGTCTACCCGACCGGGTACCCCAAGAAATACGTAACTGCGCCGGCTTCGCCAATTTCCCACGCGTAATTCTCAGCGCCGGCACGCATCGTGAAACCGCGCAGCTCGTCAGGGGAATAAGCTCGCCGGCACGAAACGACGCCGTCATACATCAACACGAACGGAATCACAGGCAGCAGGTACGTCCAGACAAACCGCCGAAAGCGAAACGGCCTCATGAATGGCACGAGCGCCCACGTCGCCAGCGGCATGAAGCAGGCGTAGAGCATCGTGCGCGGCCGGCGCTTCGCTGCCTCGAAAAATCCGATTCCTTGCCGTTGGGCGGCCGCGTCGCGCAACGTCCCCACCACCTCATCCGGCGTCAAATGGTGAAGCGAGCTGAAGATGGTGCGAAACCCGGCGAGCGCCGATGGAATGTGCTGCGCATCAACTGGCTCGCGCGAATAACAAATGCCATTGCCTGAGAGTTTCGCGATGCGATCCAGAGCGGCGCGATTCGGATAACGATCCGTCAGGATCACTTGAACGGGCGCGCGATCAAGTCGTGCAACCTCTTCACGCAGCCAAAACCATGGCCCGCCTGCACCGGAGCACAAATCGACCACGCGATTTGTTTTCGAAGCGCGAATTGCCGCGGCAAGTCGAGCCGCAATCGGCCGATAGATTCGGATTGTGTCGAAGACGAATTGCAGCGTGTCCGTCACGTCGTCGCGCAGGCGGGACGGAAACCAGGCTTGTTCGTGAATTTCGGTGAGATTGGCTCGGCGCACGTTTCACAATTCTAGCGACAGAATACCCGAAGCGTAGCCCGTGCCGCAGATTTGTGCAGCTTACGATCCTGCCCGGCGCTTTTTGTTGTCATGGCCCCCCCCTTAGCGCGCGAGCAGCTTTTGCAGTCGGAGAAAAAATTCAAACTCAGCGGGATGCATTTTCTCGCGAGCCTGAACGATGCCGAAAAACTCGGCTCGATCGATTTCAGGAAACTCCTTCTGCCTGCCCGAACGCGGCGGCCATTCCACCGGGAACGTATTGCTCTTCACGTTACGCGGATCGCAGTCGCCTTCGAACGCCCACGCGCTGACAGTCTTGCCGCTTTTGTGTTTGACAGATCCTAGTTCGATGAACGGTTCGGTCGGCGTGAGCCCGGTTTCCTCTTTGAATTCGCGCTTGGCAGCAGCAAATGGGTCTTCGCCCGGCTCGATTTCGCCCTTAGGCAAAAACCATGCACCGGCGTCTTTCCGGGCCCAGAACGGACCGCCCAGGTGCACGAGCAGAATCTGCGCTTCGCCATTGCGGACGCGGTACATCGCAAGCCCCGCACTTCTCTTTGCCATATGAAAACTATAACAAATGCCGCCGCATCCGCCGGTGCACCCATGCGCGTGAAAATATCGGTACAATGGCGCCAAGCTGGAAGCCTTATGGCCCGATCAGGTCCCAAGCGGATTTCGCATTTCATTTGCGCGCTCGGGCTTGTTTGCATCTGCGCTTTCTCTGCGGCCGGGCAAGACACGGTTCATGGCTTGTGGGTGTGGAAAACACCCGCTGCTCTCGCTTCGCCCTCCTCAGTCACGTCCCTTCGCGATTTTTGCAGGGCACAACATATCACCGAGGTTTATCTTTCCTTCTCACATGACGCCAAGGCCAACGAAGCGAACATCGACCAGACCCTCGCGTCGACGATTCGCGAGCTGCACAAGTCCGGTATTCGCGTCGAGGCGCTGCTTTCGAGCACGGACGCGGACCAAGCTGGCAAACACCGCGAAAAGTTGCTCGGGCACACCCAGGAGGTCCTCGCTTTCAACGTGAGCCATCCGCGGAGCGCCTTCGACGGCGTTCATCTGGACGTCGAACCTCAGCAACGCCCGGAAAATAAGGGCGCTGGCAATCTTCGGTTTCTTCCGGATTTGGCGGAGACGTTTCGCGAGGTTCGGAAATTGGCCGAGTCCGCACGCTTGTCGCTCAATGCCGACATCCAGAACAAACTGCTCAAGGGCGATATCGATCAACGCCGGATGCTGCTAACTTCCGTGCCGCGCCTAACTCTTATGCTTTATGAACTCAGCAGTCCAAACGACGGCGCCAGCACGGCGCAGAAAACGCAGAAGTTGCGCTCCGAGAGTCAGCGATTTATTGGCATGGCGTATGCAGGCATCGACGACGCCGATGTGGCCAAGCTTTCCATCGCACTTCGCACGCCGGATTACGAAGGCTTGATGCCCGAGATGTTGGAAACGGTCGACCGCACACTCGGTAGCAATCCGCACTATCTCGGCTGGGCCTGGCACTCCTGGAATGACAGCTCGGAGTCTGATGCCGCAGGGACACCCTAGCGCGCCGCGCTATCGGAATTGGCAAGGCCTGCGCGGCTCGATCTTGCAAGAAGCAACAAGGCTCTCCGGCAGGTTCTTCGGCCGGTATGGCACCTGCAAAGGAAGTTTCAGGCGCTCGCTCACGCTTTCATGCAGCGTTGAGCCCTCCGGAATTTCGCGTGGCGCTCCCAAAGGGATACGGCATCGTTCCCGCCCAGTCTTCTTATCAAAATACGTATGCGGCAAAAATTCGAGCAACCACCAGCCAAACGTCAGCGAGTTATGCAGCTCGCCTGCTGGATTGGGAGGCACTTGCTGCGCCGGCAGCGTCCGCGCCAGCACATTGTTGGCTTTGGCCGGATCGATCACCAGACCGAACGATTGCGCCTCACACAGCATCCATTCGAGCGCCAATTGCGAGAGGCCGCACTCGGGATACGCATACGAGCCACCCACATCCGAATGCACGCCGGCAAACCACACTTGCTTTATGTCCTGATCGATGCCGTCCTTGTGAATTTCCGATCCCCAGAGATTGTCACGGAAATAGCATCGGCGTTCATCGATGGAAACCGCATGCCGTCCGGTCTTCATGTCGGGATTTTGCGCGGTGTACGGCAGCCGGATCGGATCCCAAATCCAGCCAACCGAGCTGACCGTGTCCCACACGCCGACGAAATGCAGCTTGCAATCGCGGCAGAAAGTCGCCTTGAATTCGGTAGCCACCGCAAGTGTCTGCGTCATCCCCGCGGCGGCGCGCGTCCTTTTCGCGTACATGCGGATGATGTAAGGAATCAGGCCGTTATTCCCAGGACGCAGCAGTCCATACATATGAAGCACGCCCGCGATCGCGCGCGCCGTATACGCGCCTCGGCTGAAGCCGAAAAGGAACACTTGATCGCCTTCCTCGTAAATGTCCATCAGGTAGCGATACGCGTCGCCGATATTCGCGAGCAGTCCGCCGCCAAACGCCAACCCGATAAGCCTTGACCATTGTTTACTCAACCAGTTGTGCGCGGTCGGCGCGCCCATCGTTCCGACGCCGGGATGGTAGTAGCCAACCTGCCGCACGCCGTCGATGACTAGCGCGCCGTAGAGCTTGACCACGTTGGAGTTGTGATCGCCGAATTCATTGCCCGTGCCATCGCAGCAAATCACGATGTTCTTCGCCATTTCCCCTCCGATCGCGCAGCGATCCGCGAACCGACCTGAGAATGGACCGTTAAATTCAAGAATGGGACGACAAAATGTTTGGCGTTGCCGCAGGCGCGGCGTCAGCGCTTTTGCAATTCGCCAACGGATTCCAGCAGCACGTGCCCGACGATGGCCAGGCTGCGCGGGCTAATCTTATCGAGCGTGTCCTGCGTGGTATGCCAATAGCTGTATCCGTTGAGGTCGATGATGTCGGCCGCCGGTACGCCTCGATGCAGAAACGGAATGTGATCGTCGCCGTCGATTGGCGCGTCCTTCTTCACGAAGACATCGCCGTAACCCAGGCGGTCAGCCGTACGCCAGATCAACTCGTTAAGCCATTTCGTCGAGTAGGTGTCGCGCGCGATTACCAGCCCGCGCTGGCCAACCATATCGGCAAGTATCACGGCTTTTATATGCTTCAAATCTCCGGACACAGCCATTCGCGCCGCCAATTCGCGGCTACCGAACATCGCGTCCGCATCAACCCAGTCGAAGCTGCCTTGAGTTTCTTCGCCATCTAGAAACGCGATCCACACTGCATTCGTCTGCTTCGGCCGCGCGCATAGAACTTGCGCCATTTCGAGCATCAAGCCCGTCGAAGAGCCGCCGTCTTCGGCCCCCAAGAATCCGTCGATGCGCTTCGTGTCGTAGTGCGTCATCAAGAGGATGATCCCAGGCCCTGTGCCGGGAATTTTCGCGATGATGTTCTTCATCGCCACCGAACCGATTGCGGTTTCCGCGTTGAAAGCGTCGACGTCGACCGCACAGCCAAAGCTCTTCAGCTGCGATGCGATGTAGTCCTGCGTGCGATGAATCGCGTCAGAAGCTGGCGGACGCGGGCCGAACGCCACGAGCTTCGCCGTGAAATCGTAAGCCTTCGCCCCATCAAAGCCGCCCGTTTGAGCCGCGGGCGGCGCGGACTGGGCGGGCGGTAAGTCCGTTTGGGGCAAGGCCGCTGGCTGTCTTTCCGAAGCCGCCGCGGACGTAGCGGGTTGCGTATTGTTGCAAGCAGCGAACGCTGCGAGGAACGCCACGAAAGCCATCAACATGAAAGGCCGCGCGAATTTCGCTAAGAATCGCTCTTGCGGCAGCCACATGCTAGGCGGTCTGCCCTTCGCCGCCGGACGCCTGCGAACGCTTGCGCCGCAGCACCAAGTACGAAACGAATACGCTGACGAAATACAGCGCGATCATCGGCGCCATGAACACCAACATGGTTGTGGCATCGGGTGTCGGCGTTACGATCGCTGCGGCGACAGTGATCAGCAGCATCGCGTAACGAAAATTCTTGATCAGAAATTTCGGCGTGACGATGTTGAACAGCGAGAGGATGAAAACCACCACCGGCATCTCGAAAATCACGCCGAGTCCCACCAGCACCACCACGATCAGCTCGAAATACTCGTTGACGTTGATCAGGGGCTTGATCGGCCCGCCGCCCGCGAAGCCTACCACGTAAGTCAGCACGCGCGGCAGCATCACGAAATATCCGAACGCGATGCCGCACAAAAACAGGAACATGGATGAGCCGATGAAGCTCGCCACCGCGCGCCGCTCGTGCCTGTAAAGCCCTGGCGCGACGAACAGCCACACCTGATAGAGCACCCACGGCATTGCCAGCACAATTCCGAGATACACGGAAAGCGTGATGATCAGGCTCACGTACCCGGCAGGACTTGTGTAATAGAGGTTCGGATCGACATGATTCGCGCGCAAGGCGGCCTGCATCGGCTCCGTGATGAAGTTGATGAATCGCTTTGCGATGAAAAATGCGAAAACGATTCCAATGCCGATCGCGATCAGCGCGCTGACGATCCGTTTGCGAAGCTCGACCAGATGCTCGAAAAACGACATCGAGCCGCCGTCTTCATCGGTGCGCTTCAAAAAACTGCGCTCAGGATGGGCGGACGTTGCCATCGGTTACGTGCTCGGTTGCTTTCTCGGCGGCTGCGGGTTCGGGTTCGCCGGTCGGATCGGGAGATGCGGACTCAATGCTCAAACCAAAAGCGTCCGGCTCAACTCCCGGACGCCGAAGATCAGGATCGGGCGGCTCTTCCCACGTGGGCATCGGTGGATCGCTCGGCAATGCAGCGGCATACGGCGGATTCGACGGCACCGTTCCCGGCGATGCAGGCGCGGGGGCCGGCGCGGGCGCAGGAGCTTCCGCTACGGGAGGAGGAGCAACACGCCGCGCGTCCGCTTCGCGCTCAAGGTCACGCAGATGGCCCTCAAAAGTGCTCTTTAAATCGTTCGTATGCCGCCGAAATTCTGCCATCACTTTGCCGATGTTGCGAGCCAGTTCCGGCAGCTTCTCAGGGCCGAAGACCACAAGCGCAACTATAAAAATGACTATGAGATGCGGGATGCTTAACATGAATGTGGGTGGCCCGTATCCGCACCACCATTTTTGCATCATAGAAGAGGCCCGTAGGAGTGTCAAACGCGTGCCTGCCGCGGCAAAAACGCCTTGGCCGGCGCGGAAATGAGGTTAAATCGACTGTGTTATACTCAAACGACGGGCGTAGAAACGAGGGTCCATAATGGAATTGCAATCTTCCTCTGGGAATCATAGGAAACCGGCGCAGGCGTCATCGACTCGCGGACTTTTGCTCTTCATCATCGTCATTTTCGTTTCGGCGTTGCTGGGCGGCTTCGTTTACGGCCCGCAGGCCCGCGCCACAGCCGCGAGTTCCGATGACTTGCAGGACTCGGTGAAAAGTTTCACGCGCGTACTGGCCGTCGTTGAGCGCAACTACGCGGATCCGGTCGATGCCGATAAAGCGATTTACGACGGTGCCATTCCGGGAATGTTGCACGTTCTCGATCCTCACTCCAATTTCTTCGATCCCAAGCAGTACGCGCTTTTCCGCGAAGAGCAGGAAGGGAAATATTACGGCGTCGGTATGGTCGTTTCGCAACGCGACAACGAAACCGTTGTGCAATCGCCGTTCGTAAATTCACCGGCATATAAAGCCGGCATTCGTCCAGGTGACGTGATTCTAAAGGTTGACGGCAAGAGCTGCACCGGCCTGACTACCACCGAAGTTGCCGATATGCTCAAGGGCGCAAAGGGCACGCCGGTCCACATTTCGCTTGGCCGCGAAGGTTGGGAGCAGCCGATCGAAGTTACCGTAGTGCGTGACGAAATTCCCCGCCCCGGCGTGGAATTTTTCACGATGGTCAAGCCAGGCATCGGCTACGTGCATGTATCGACGTTTAACGAAACCACCGACAGCGATTTGAGCGACGCCTTGAAACAGCTTGATGTTTCGAAACTCGACGGCCTCATCATCGATCTTCGTGACAACGGCGGTGGTCTGCTGAATCAAGCCGTCGGCATGGCCGACATGTTCCTCGACAAGAATGAGCTCGTGGTCTCCCACCGCGGACGGTCTTCCCCGGAGCGTCCTTATTACGCCATTCACGGCAATCAGGGTGTCGAGGTGCCTCTCATCGTGTTGGTGAATAACGGCAGCGCGTCCGCCTCAGAGATCGTTTCGGGCGCAATTCAGGATCACGACCGCGGCCTGATCGTAGGCGAAACCAGCTTCGGCAAAGGTTTGGTGCAAACGCAATATCCGCTTAGCGAGAATACCGCGCTGCTTCTCACCACCGCGCGCTATTACACGCCGAGCGGCCGCCTGATTCAGCGTGATTACAAAAACGAGACGCTTTACGACTACCACTACAATCCGAAACCGCCGAGCGCACCCGAAGTGAAACTCACCGACACGGGCCGGCAGGTCTATGGGCAGGGCGGAATCACTCCAGACGTGATGGTCGCCGCGCCCAAGACCGACGATTTCGAGGATTTGCTCGAGCGCCGCGGAATTTTCTATCCTCTCCCCCAGGGCGTGGGGGATTTCGTCCGCTATTATCTTGGAAAGCGTCCCGAGATCACGAAGGACTACCAGGTCGATGACTCCGTGATCGATATGTTGAAAACATATCTAACCCAACAGCATATCGAAGTGACCGACAAGGAAATTCAGGACCATCTCCCCTGGCTGAAATGGGAGATCAAGCGCGAAGTTTTCACTACCGTCTTCGGGCTTAACGACGGATACAGAGTCGCGCTCGAAAACGATCCGCAGCTAGTGAAAGCGGAAGAGTCCATACCCCAAGCGCGCGCCCTCTACGCCAGCGCTCGAAAAATCGTTGCCCAGCGCCAAACAAATCCCTAGGCCAATCGCGTAACATAAGTATTGACCGAAAGGATCGCCGGGTCTCAGTGAGTCGGCGGGTCTGCTGGAGCCGCAGTATCTGCCGGATTCTTCAGCGTGGGTCGCTGCTCTGCAGCCGCTGGCTGCGGGCCGCTGTCAGCCTTCGAAGGAGAACTGTCCACTGCAGGCGCGTCACTCTTTTGCTGCGAAGATTCGTCGGCGCCGGCACCCGACGCCGCTTTTGCCTCGCGTGCTTGCACTTTCGCCAAATCGCCTCTGATCTGCGCGGCATCCGGAGAATTGGACGAGCTCTTCAAATACAGCTTAAGCTGCGACGCTTCGGCGGAGAGATCGCCCTTCGCCGCATAAATATGCGCGAGCAAGAGATGCGCCTGCGGCAAATGATGCCACGGGTCGAGTTGAATCGCCGCCTGCGCCTTATCTTCCGCGTCCTTCAGCTTGTTTTGGTGCAGCTCGGAATCCGACGCGTAAAACAGCACATACGGATTGCCAGCGGGATCGAGCGCGAGAGCGCGGTCGGACATCAGCGAAACTTCATTCCAGTCGTTGCTGTCTGCCGCAAACTCCGCCAGACAGAGATACGGCGCCACGTACGTCGGATCGACATTGACGGCTTTCTGGCAGGCCTTTTCAGCATCTTCGCGTTTTTGCTGCGCATCAAGCGTCTGCCCGAGCAGCACCCAAGCCGATGAATAGTCTGGATAGATATCAATCGCTTTGCGAACGTGCTCCTCGGCGACGTGATATTTCTTGTCTTTGTACGAGCCGCACGCCTTCTGGTATTCGCTGCTCGCTTTCGACGGGATTTTCAGGCGTGTGGCGCTCACGGTGGGACTCCGCACGCTCGATTCCGTCCACGAATTGCAGGCTTCAGCACTGATCAGTCCTGACGTTTCGGGAGTAGAGGTGATCACCGCCGTGGAAAAAACCGAATTGAATGCGTCCGGGCTTTCTCCCGCCGGACTAATCGGCGTGAAAAACGGATCCCCGCTTCCTGGCATGTTGCTGGATCCGGATCCGGTTGATCCACTCGAGCCGCTCGATCCTCCCGATTTGCTTCCGCTTGATCCCCCGCCGCCTCGTTGCGCCATTACTGGAAACGCCAACGCCGTAAGCGATAACGCGCCCAAGACGAGAAAACGATGGATCTGGGGTTTTGACCGACATGCGGAGACGAACTTGCTGAGGTGCCCTGCGAACTGATTTGCGAAACTCATCGCCGGATCCCTCCGGTCGAAAACTTTCGCTCAATCATAATCCCGTTTCACAGTTTCGCACCTATTTCTTTTTACAGTGCTCGATGAACTACTGCAACGCTAGTGGCGAATTCTCCTCAGGTACCTCGTTGGCCCCAGTGGGGATCTCGTCTGGCGGCATACCGCGAGGCGGAAATATGTGACGCCATTGGTGATAGCGGCATTCGGGCTGCCTTCCTTTCTTCGTGTGTTTCTTGCTATGGTCCGGCGTTTTTTCGCGCGATCGCAGCAGGAAGAGATCTGGTAGCTAGGTTAACTGGTGGACGTGGCGGGGCTCGAACCCGCGACCTCCTCGTTGCGAACGAGGCGCTCTCCCAACTGAGCTACACGCCCATGGTTGCCAATCGAAACGAACGGTGCGACTTCCACTTTAGCTGGACGTTTTCCGGATTTCAACCGCGCCGCGCCCTGCTCTGAACCGCGGGGTGGTGCGA
>JASHRM010000068.1 GCA_030037315.1 Candidatus Acidiferrales bacterium | reverse complement strand
CACTTCTCCGAGTTTGAATCTCGTTCGCGATTCCAGCGGTGACTTCAATCTCGCGGAATGGCTGCCCCATCCCGCAAATCCGAGCGCTGGGCTCGTCGGTCCGGCGTTTCCTGCTTATTCAGGACGATTTCACAGAATCGAAGTCGAGGGAGGGCGCGTCAATTTTAAGCGCGCTGACGAGAAACTTCCGTTCGCTTTCGTTGGCGTCGAGGGGGTGGTGGAAACATTTGAGCCGGGCCGCTGGCACATTGATCTCAAGGCTGTTCCGTGGCGCGCGGCGGCTTCGTTCCAGCAAATTGGCATGCTGCATGTGTCCGGCAATGTGGGAGGTACCTCTTCGCGCCTTCGTCCGGCAAAAGTGGACGTCGCGTGGAGTGACGCGTCACTTTCCGACGTGCTTCGCCTTGTAGACGGCGACGACTTCGGGATTCGCGGCGCATTATTCCTGCAACTCGACGCGCAGACGAAAGAAGCGGGCGACGCCTGGACGATTCAAGCGCACGTCGCCACGAATCAAATCCATCGCTGGAATCTCGCCTCGCGGCCTGACAATCCCTCCCTCAGTCTCAACGCTCGTCTGTCGTGGGATCCCTCGAAGGATTACGTCGACTTGATGCAAGCCACCGTTGAAGGTCCGGGTTCCCAAACACGCGCGCGCGGCAGAATTCTGCTGAATGCCACGGTCCCATCGCGCAGCACACGATCTCTTGCAGCCGATACGATTGCGGCGCAGGGCATCGTCAGCATGCGCGACCTTTTGGCGTGGGCTCGCGCCTTCCGTCCGGGAATCTCCGATCAGATGAACGCTCGCGGCTTCGCTGCGGTTCAAGCGAACTTCTTGGAAGCTCCTTTGCGCGCGTCCAGTATCGCGTTATCAAGCGGCGGAGCTGACCTGTGGACATCGCAGCAAGAAAAAGTCGCACACGTTAGTCCGTTCGAATTCCAAAACGCAAGCGGGAAGATGTCCATCTCTCCCGTTACGGTTACGTGGGGCTCGCAGGAGACGCCAGGCCAAGGTTCATTTCGATTCGAAATGGTGGCAGGTTCGAAGCGAAATTCAGCGACCGTTTGGCATGTCGCGGGCAGCACGACGCAGGTGCGCGACGTGATCGCCGCGGCAATCGCTGCCAGTTTCAATATTTCGCGCGGCTGGGATTTGGCTGGTCCATTTGCGTGCGACCTGCGTTGGTCGCGCGCGCCGCGCTTGTGGCAGCCTGGTGCGCTCGCTCAGGCTCTCGGTTGGCTGCAAGTAGGGGCTTCCGGCACGGGACCGGGCGCACAACTTCACGCAGGGTTCTTGAATTTTCCGATTGATCGAGTCAAGGCGCGCGCCGATTTGAAGCCCGGCACAAAGCACATCGCACTTTCCTCGGCCGAGGCGTTCGGCGCGCACTGGAGCGGCATTTTTGACAAGCGCGACGGCGATTCAGAATGGCAATTCAATCTTTCCGCGGACGAGCTTTCCACCGGAAGCCTTGATCGCGCGCTCAATCCTGCGTGGCGCGAAACGTTCGTCGACCGCTTTCTTCCCTTTCTTGCCGCGCACTCGCCGGAATCTGCGGTTCCGGAAAATCTTCGTGCAAAAGGCCGGATTACGGTGGATGTTTTTAGGATGCTGCCGCTTACCGTGCAGCATCTGCAGGGCAATCTCTCGATTTCCGGCCGCACCGTGAATTTGACCAACGCGACCGGCGATTTCTACGGCGGCCAGCTTTCCGGATCGCTTCAGGCGTCTCTAATCGGTTCGCCTGCGTATCGCGCAGCTTTCAACTTTAGCCGCCTGGATTTGCAGAGCTTGACGGCGAGTTCGCCAAATCTTTCCGGCCAGTTTGCAGGCTTGGCCTCCGGCCAGATCACCCTGGAATCGCACGGCGCTAACCGCGCGGATCTGATCTCCCAGCTCAAGTGTTTGGGAAATGCGGACATTGCGAATCCGCGATTGCGAGCTTTTGATCTCAGCGCGTCCTTATATTCCGCCGCGCCGCGCCCGGGAACCGATGAATTCGCGAACGCCTCCACCGAATTTTCTTGCGCCCAGCGGAAAATCGCGATCGACAAAATGTCTCTTCGCCGCCGCAGCGATCGCGTGGATGGCTGGGGCAGCGTGGATTTCAGCCGCGGCTTGAATTTGTTTCTGAGCACCACGCCGCAAGGCGCGGAACCGCCCGCTACTCCAATGTTTCACCTCACCGGCAAACTCGATTCGCCACAAGTCGCCGCGGTGCCCGCTCTTTCTTCGCATCGCCCGCGTTAGTGAGGCCATTTGCTCCGCTTCTGGCCGTGTGTTAGCGTTTCAGAAAATGCATCGCAGATCGGCGCGCGTAATCTTTCCATTCGTCGTGTCGCTTCTTGCTTTCTGCTGTATGGTTCTTGCCGCATCGATCGGCAAGATCAGCCTCGCGCCAAAATTCGCGGCAGGAGACACGTTCCGCTACCAGATCCAATCGCACACTCACACCACGGCGAAAATCACCACGCCTATCCTGAATCCCGAAGGTGGCACGCAGTCCGATCAAACGATCCAGCTGGTGATTCGCCTGCAAGTGCTGGCGCTGCGCGCGATGCCGGAGGGCGGCGACGCAGTTCGCGTCCGGGCGCTTTACGAGAGATCGAACGCTGATTCCGAGTCCGACGCGTTTGATCCCACGCAGAGAAATCTTTCCCGCGAATACTCTCTGATGGAAGCGCATTCGGTCGATTTCACCATTTCTCCTAATGGAGAGCTCATCGACTTTAGCGACCTCAGGGGCGTTTACGCCGATCGTGCCGCTGCACAGCCCGTGCTTTCGTGGCTCAATGTGTTCTCGACTCGTGCGGGATTGCCCAAAACCGCGATTGAGATTGGTCAGCGGTGGAAATCCGAGCGTCCTGTTCCAAATGGGCCCTTTACAGATTTGACTTGGCGTGGGGAAAGTTCTTACCTTCGCAACGAATCCTGCGAAGAGGAGCATACGGCGCCGCCGCAATCGAAGTTGCCTTCATCCGGCGAATGCGCAGTGATCCTGACGCAGTTCGAGATTTCTCGCCGCAGTTCGCACGACGACGCGACGCCTGATAGTTATCTCCGCAACGGGCTTCGTACGTCGGGAACTTGGAATGGTTCCGGGCAAAGTCTCGATTCCATTTCGCTCGAAAAAGGGACACTCATCAGCTCCACCGAAACCACCGACCAGAAAATGGATTACGAGATCAAAAGCGCCACGAACGGCTCGGCAATCCACCAGGTCGCGCAAACGCATACGCAAACGGATGTGACGCTTCTGCCCCTGGCTGTAGCTCCGTGACGCCACGAATGCGGTGCTAACCGTTTGCTGTCGCCCTCGTCGCTTTGTGTGCTACGATCAGAGGGACTATTTATGCAAGTCGATGCATAATTATTCTCGCATATGATTCGGACTCGAAACGCTGTTCTTCCCGATGTGCCGGCCATCCACGCGATCATCGAGCCTTATGCGAATGTGGGCACGCTGCTGCCGCGAACCTTGGCGGAGCTGGCGGAGAACGTCCGCGACTTCGTTGTTGCCGAGGAAGAGCGTAGTCGCATCGTGGGTTGCGGCGCGCTCCACTTGTACGGAACTCATCTCGCCGAAATACGTTCGATTGCCGTTTCGCCATTCCATAAGAATCGCGGCGTGGGCCGGTTGCTAGTCACGGCACTTATGGAGGAATCTTGCCGCCACAGCGTTACCTGCGTCTGTCTCTTCACTCGCGTGCCGGGTTTCTTTGCGCATCTGGGATTTGAAGTCGCACGCCGGGAAGAGCTGCCGGACAAAATTTATAAGGATTGCATCTCCTGCCCCAAGCTCGCCGACTGCGACGAAATCGCTATGGTGATCGGCAAGATTCCCGCCAATACCAACGGCCTCCGCGACCCCGAAATCCTGATTCCTCTCGTCCAACTGAGGCGCTAGCGCGTTTACGGTATAATAGGGGTTTTCGGCGGCACGCAAATTTTACGCGGGAGCTCTCTGTAACATGGACTTCAAGATTGCCAGCGATTACGAGCCTCGCGGCGACCAGCCGGAAGCGATTTCGCAGCTGGTCCGCGAGGCGACCGATGGCGAGCGGCACCAGGTGCTGCTCGGCGTTACCGGCTCGGGCAAAACCTTCACAATGGCGAAGGTGATTGAGCAGGTGAACCGCCCGGCCATCGTACTCGCGCACAACAAGACGCTTGCCGCACAGCTTTTTCACGAATTCAAATCGTTTTTCCCGCAGAACGCCGTCGAGTATTTCGTCAGCTACTACGATTACTACCAGCCGGAAGCTTACGTTCCCGCGAGCGATACGTTCATCGAAAAGGAAGCCACCATCAACGATGAACTCGATAAGCTGCGCATGAGCGCCACGCGCTCGCTTTTCGAGCGCCGCGACGTGATCGTGGTCGCGTCCGTTTCCTGCATCTACGGCATCGGTTCGCCCGAAGCCTATTACGGCATGATGCTGATGCTCGAAAAAGGCCAGTCGATCGCGCGCGAAGCGATTTTGCGCAAGCTGGTCGAAATTCAGTACGACCGCGCCGAGGATTTGCGCCGCGGCACGTTTCGAGTTCGCGGAGACATGATCGAGGTCTATCCGCCGTACGAGGATTTCGCGGTTCGCGTGGAGTTGTGGGGCAGCCAGATCGAGGCGATCCGAAAGATCGATCCGCTAACAGGAGAGATCCGCTCGCGTGACGGCGAAGTGACGCGGCTGCCGATTTATCCGAAGTCGCACTACGTTCTGCCGGCGGCGCAGCGCGAGCGCGCGATTCAAACGATTTACGAAGAGCTCGACTGGTGGCGAAAAGAACTCGAACGCCAGGGAAAAATCGTGGAGGCGCAGCGCGTAACGCAGCGCACGCATTTCGATATCGAAATGATGCGCACGATCGGCTACTGCCACGGCATAGAAAATTATTCGCGCCACATGTCCGGCCGATTGCCCGGCGAAGCGCCACCTACTCTGCTCGATTACGTTCCGTCGGACTATTTGCTTTTCATCGACGAATCGCACCAGACGGTTCCGCAGCTTCGCGCGATGTATCACGGCGACCGTTCGCGCAAGCAAACGCTGGTCGATTACGGCTTCCGCATGCCGTCCGCGCTCGATAATCGGCCGCTCACGTTCGAAGAATTCGAGCACCGGACGAATCAGGTGATCTATGTTTCGGCGACGCCCGGTCCGTACGAATTGACGAAAGCGGGCGGGGTGGTTGTCGAACAGGTGATTCGTCCAACGGGACTTGTCGATCCAGAGGTGGAAGTGCGTCCAGTGAAAGGGCAGGTGGACGATTTGCTCGAGGAGATCCGGGTCCGCGCGGCGCGCAACGAGCGCGTGCTCGTCACGACGCTCACGAAACGCATGTCCGAAGACCTTGCCGAATATTTCAGCGAGGTTGGCGTGCGCTGCCGCTACTTGCACTCCGAGATTGAGACGCTCGAGCGCGTTCGCATCCTGCGCGATTTGCGGCGTGGCGAATTCGATGTGCTCATCGGGATCAACCTGTTGCGCGAAGGACTGGATTTGCCGGAGGTTTCGCTCGTCGCGATTCTCGATGCCGATAAGGAAGGCTATCTGCGCAGCGCCACGTCGCTGATTCAGTCGATGGGGCGATGCGCGCGGCATTTGGAGGGCCGCGCGATTTTATACGCCGATCGCATGACGGATTCAATGCAGCAGGCCATCGGCGAAACGAATCGGCGTCGCGCGAAGCAGCAGGCTTATAACCGGGAAAATAACATCACTCCGCAGACGATTATTAAGGCCGTCGATATGCAGTTGGCTCGAATCGTCGAGGCCGATTACGTGACGGTGCCCGCGGACGACGCGGCTGCCGGCGAGATTGGCAACGAAGAACAGTTGCAGGCGGCGATCTCGCAGCTTGAACTGCAGATGCGCGAAGCGGCGAAAAATTTCGAGTTCGAGCGCGCCGCCGCTTTGCGCGACCGCATCCGCGCCCTTAAACAGCGTGATCTCGGAATGATCGGCTCGACGCAAGTTCCGTCGCCAGCAGAGGCGGAAGGGAACGAAAGTGACAATCGGCCGGTCGATCAGGCTGACGCAGCATCAGCGGATGCGCGTGCCAAGCCTGCTGCAACGAGAGTCCGCAGCCAGCGGAAGTAGCTTTCGGCCCGCTGATTCAACCCAAGCCCCCCCGAGAAACGTGTCGATTAGAATGGGGACCGAGTCTGTGTTTTCAGCC
>JASHRM010000006.1 GCA_030037315.1 Candidatus Acidiferrales bacterium | reverse complement strand
GACATACAGGTTGCACCTTAATTCCACACGCGATAGGGCGTAGCGATTCGTACTGCCAATAGACAGGATTGGAGATTTCACAGGTTGGGCGTTGTCAGCCCCACAGACGCGGAGCGCTCCTTTCAGCGCCGCGGTTCGCGGGCTCATCGAAGCTCGCGAGAGCGCGAAGAATTTGTGAACGCGTGTGATAAACTTTTGGAAGTTACTCGCCTGTAATGCAGCGTGTGCGCCCGTAGCTCAGCTGGATAGAGCGTCTGGCTACGAACCAGAAGGTCGGGAGTTCGAATCTCTCCGGGCGCGCCACTTTTATTCGGGGTCCGGCCCGGAGGTCCGGCCCTGAACTCCATCGGCATTGCCACCTCGCTGACCGAAACCATCGTAGGCGCGTCGATCGAACTTCGAAAGAATCCTGCGCAAGAGCCATTGAAGCGGAGCCGCAGCGGCTGGCTCACGCGTATCGGCGGCTTTTTGTCTGGGCCTTTACCGCTGATTTTGCGGCTACTGTCGTTGGGGGCGACTCGCGAACGGAAAACTCAGCTCAGGAAAATCGCCGCTGGCTCGGCAGTGGCTGGTTCTCTCGTCACTCGATTTGCCTGGATGCAGGCCGGCTCCGCATCAGCCAGCGATCCGACCATACCCTTACAAAGCAATCGCCCACGTACCAGTGGATGACGACTCGCCTCTACTGCACTTTCCAGACGATCTTAGGCGCCCACTCCCACATTTTCGCATTAGAATAAGTTGGTAAAATGTCGGACCTTTCTGCTTCGCCTCCGATCTATCGCCTGGCCTATTGGAAAGCACGTCTCGCGGCGCGCGAGGACCAAGCTTTCCTGATCCTTACCATTGTCATCGGCGCTCTGGCCGGCCTTGCCGTCGTCGCATTCATTCTTCTTACGGAACGGTTGGGTGCCCGCCTATACCCTCCAAACGTTTCGGTCTTGCGCCGCTTCCTCGCGCCGGTCCTCGGCTCGCTAATCGTTGGCTACGTCTTGATAAGATTCTTTGCCGATTCGCAGGGCAACGGCGTTATCCAGACGCGCGTCGCATTTTTTTCCCCGAACGCGCGCATTTCTCTGCATTCGATCATCGGCAAATTTGTTTGCACTTCAACCACGCTGGCCTGCGGCATACCGCTGGGACCAGAAGGCCCATCGGTCGCGGTCGGCGCAGGCATTGCGTCCGTACTGGGACGCAGGCTTGGACTCAGCACCGAAAGAGTCCGCTCGCTCATCCCAGTCGGAGCCGCCGCGGCCATCGCCGCCGCCTTCAATACACCCATCGCCGGCATCATTTTCTCTCTCGAAGAAATCGTCGGCGACCTGCACGCGCCCGTTCTTGGCTCCGTTGTGCTCGCCTCTGCCACTGCGTGGATGGTTTTGCGCCTCTCGCTTGGAGACGACCCGCTTTTTCATGTTCCGACCTATCAATTGGTCAATCCTTTTGAGTTCATCATTTACGCGATCCTCGGTCTGATCGGCGGTCTCGTCAGCGCGATTTTCATTCGCTCCCAACTGGCCCTTCGCAGAACATTCAAGAAGCTTCCAGCAAAGTCAATCTGGTTCCAGCCTTTCGTGGGAGGCATTGTGGTTGGCATCGTGGGCATCTTTGTGCCCGATATCCTCGGCGTCGGATACGACCACGTCGGCGCGCTGCTCAACGGCCAGATGGCGATCCGCATGGCCGCCTTGCTTGTTGTTATGAAGCTGATCACGGTGGTCGCAAGCAGCAGCTCCGGAAACGCAGGAGGCATTTTTGCTCCCGTCCTATTCATCGGGTCGATGCTTGGCGGAACAATCGGCGGTGTGGCCCACATGCTCTTCCCGCACCATACCGCCGGAATCGGCGCGTATGCTCTGGTCGGAATGGGCGCGCTATTCGCAGGAATCATCCGCACGCCGATGACCTCCGTAGTGCTCGTATTCGAAATTACTCGCGACTATTCCATCATCGTGCCGTTGATGATCGCGAACCTGATCGCCTACTTCAGCTCCCGAAGATTCATGCCCGAATCGCTATACGAAGGACTCGCAAACCAGGAAGGAATCCATCTCCCCTCTTCCGCAGACCGAAGCCGCAAAGATGCGCGCCGCGTCCTTAGCATCATGCGTCCGGTTCCGGAGTCGCTATCCGCATCGATGACTGTTGCTGAGGCCCATGCATTCGCCGAACGCAGCAAATCGCGGGCATGGATCGTTTCAGGAGACGCCGGCATTTCCGGCGTGATTTCGGCCGACCAGTTGCGTGATCTTACTGCGAAGGAAAAATCCGATTTGCAACTTGGCACGGTTCTGAATTCCGTCACATTCCCCCACGTTCATCGCGATCAAACCTTCGACGTGGCCCTCGAGCGCATGGGCGCCTCGGCGCTCGATCTGCTGCCAGTGGTCAATCGCTTCAACACCCACGAGGTTCTGGGAATCGTTCGACTGGAAGACATTCTCGCCGCCTATCATGTTGTGCCTGAAATCCCTGGTCCCGCCGCCCCCTAATTGCGATCGGTCTTGTATCGTGTGCGGCTTGCCGTTGCTTGCCAAATAAAAATGGGACGGTGGCGCAATTGCGCATCCGTTCCGCAGAGGCATTACTGCTTAGGTCAAGCGTCGAACGCTCGTCTGTGTACCTCAATGCCCCGTTCTTGCTAAAAAAGCGAGTGACCTTTTCACCGCCTTTAAACTCTTTGAGCCGCAAAACTGTGCACATCCGTGTCGTTACCAGCATCTTTTTTCTCTCTGGCGCATCGAGTTTGGTCGTTGAAACTGTCTTTAATCGCCTCTTAACGTACACTTTCGGCAATACGGCGGCCGCCGTTGCAGGACGCCGAATTTAACGGTGATGATGCTCGCGACGGATATCTTGTCTGTGAATTTGCCAGCGGGGACCGCTACTCCTTCTATGTAATCAAAGATGCGGCAAGGAGTCCTGTCCCGGAGTCCATTCTCACCCGGGGATTTTTGCTCTAAGAACCAGACTGCCCTCTCGAGACCCACGACTTACGCCGTCTTACGGTCCGTCACCGCTTCCCGTATGTCGCGCCGCAGAAAGATCCCGTGCGGTTTTGCCGCGTCGATATCGGAGAAATGACAGAACCCGCCGACTCAAGTAAGCTACGCCGTGCTCCTTCGTCACCACGGAGAACCGTCTCTTGCCAAATAAATCGCCGCGCTACGGCCTCGCACCGAAGCGTCTCGCCTGCCTGAAAGCAGTCATCGAACACGACATCCGGCGCGGCCGCTACTACGGTGGCGTAATCATCGTCGCGCGCGACGGCAAAATCGGTATGCACGAAGCGATTGGTCACGCCGACCCCAAAGCCAAAAAGCGGATCCAGAAGAATTCCATCTTCAGCCTGTTCTCGACTACGAAGGCAATCACGAACGTTCTCGTGTTTCGCGCCATCGAGCGGGGGGAGTTTGCGCTCACGACCAAAGTCTCCGCAATCATCCCGGAATTTTCAGGCGGCCTTCGAGAGAACATCACTTTCTATCATTTGCTCACCCACAGTTCCGGCCTGCCGAGCGTATATACGCCCTCACCGGGCATGTATATCGACCATCTCGGCGAAATCATCGACGCCATCTGCAAAAACGTTCACGCGATCGGCCCGCCCGACCAATTAGTGAACTACGCTCCAATGGCCGCCCACGCGCTGATGGGCGAGGCAGTCCGGCGCACCGACCCTCAAAAGCGGTCCTACCGCCGGCTGGTTGAAGAAGAAATTTTCAAGCCGCTGAAAATGAAAGATTCGTCCGTAGGAGTGCGAAAGGATTTGAAGCCGCGTCACATCGTGCCGATTTTTCTGGACCGCGCGCCGATCGATCATCTGGGCCACAGCAATCTGGGGCCGAACGGCGCCTTTGAAGAAGAAAACGCCGAAATGCCTTGGGTTGGCTGCATCTCAACCGCTGCGGACATGTTTCGCTTTGCGGAAATGCTGCGTCGCGGCGGCGAACTCGACGGCGCTCGCATTCTTTCGCCCGCTATTATTGACGCGGCCACTCGCAATCGCACTGGCGAAAAACCCAATGAGCTTTACAAGCAAATCGCTCTCTCCCGCGAATGGGAGCCGTTCCCCGCGTATCTGGGCCTCGGCTTTCAGCTCCGCGGCGAAAAAATCTGCCACCATCTTTTTGGCACGCTCACTTCTCCGCGAACATTCGGCAACTACGGCGCCGGCAGTTCCCTTTTCTGGGTCGATCCCGAGCGCCAGCTCACGTTTGTCTGCTTGGCTGCAGGCGTCATGACTTCGGCGGACAATATAGAGCGATTTCAAAGGCTCTCGGATATCGCAGTGTCTGCAGCTGTCTGATCGGATGCGAACGCGTAGCTATTGACACCTTTTCTCACGCGGGGATAGATTCCGGAAAGGTTTGGGACATCCGCAATCGTGGTTTTTGGCAACAGGGTGCCCATGAAAGGTATTCCCATGAGCCAAGATTCAGATCATCGCATTGGAGCCGCAGTCGCCCGCCATCCGGAAGGCCACGGCGGGTCCCAATATCCGCCGAACCTCAGCGATAAAAAGGGCGAATCTCGCATCCGTCGCTGGAACGTGGGCGACGTGAAAATAACCAGCGTGATGGAGTCTGCCGATCGCATTCCTTGGACGCCGCTATTTCCGGCGGAGACTTCAGACAACTATAAGAAATACGACTGGCTCGTGCCGCATTTCATCACGCCGGATGGCAAAATCATTCTCGCGGTCCAGGCGTTCATCGTGGAAGCAGACGGGCTTCGCATCGTTGTCGACACATGCGTCGGCAATGGCCGCGAGCGCGAACTCCCGCAATGCGCAAATCTGCAAACACGCTTCCTGGAGGATTTAGTCTCAGCCGGCTTTCCGCCCGAAAGCGTCGACATCGTCTTCTGCACCCATCTTCACTTCGATCACTGCGGATGGAACACGCGGCTCGAAAATGGCAAATGGGTTCCCACATTCCCCAAGGCGCGATATGTTTTTGGACGCCGGGAATGGGAATTCTGGCAGGCCGCGCTCAAGGACAATTCTATCGATGTGCGGCATATCCTCGATTCCGTGCAGCCGATCCTTGACGCGGGCCTCGCGGATTTCGTCGAGACGAATCATCGAATCTGCGACGCAGCCTGGCTCGAACCCTCGCACGGCCACACGCCGGGACACGTGAGCCTGCGAATTTCGTCTCGGGGCCAGGAAGCCATTATCACGGGCGACGTGTTTCACAATCCGATTCAAATTGCTGAACCGGAAATATGCTCGATCGGTTGCATGGATAAGGAAATATCTCGAAGGACTCGCCGCGAATTTCTCGCCCGCTATGGAGGCAAACCGATCCGCCTTTTCGCCGTCCATTTCAATGAGCCGGTCGGGCGCGTGACGCGCGACACGCAGAATTGGCGTTTCCAAAGGGAATAACAGCGGGAACCACAGAGAGCCGCAGCGGTCGATCGGTAAGAAAGCAGGAACTACCGAATGTCGTCACCTGCTCCTGAAAACCTGACCTTCGACTTCATCATCGTCGGTGGTGGCACCGCCGGTTGCGTCCTCGCCAACCGCTTGACCGAAGACCGCGATGTGCGCGTCCTGTTGCTCGAGGCCGGCGGTGAAGCTTCCAGCATATGGATCAGAATGCCGCTTGCGATGGGCAAGCTTTTCACCCACCCCAAGTTGAACTGGGGTTATTACACCGAGCCTGAGTCGAAACTGAACAACCGCACGATTTTCTGGCCGCGCGGCAAGGTCCTCGGTGGCTCGAGTTCCATAAACGGCAGCGCCTATATTCGCGGACAAATCCAGGACTACGACGGCTGGCAGCGTCTCGGCAACACCGGCTGGGGATGGTACGATCTGCTTCCGTATTTCGGAAAGCTCGAACGCCGCGAAAATGCGGACGGAACTTACGACAGCGAATCCGGAATGCTCTCCGTAAGCTATCCGCGCTACGTACATCCGATCGCCCGCGCATTCATCCAGGCCGCCGTCGCCGCTGGCTTGCCGCAGTGCTCCGACCTCGCGGGAAATTCTCCTGCTGGCGTAGGCCTGATGCCCTATTCCGTGAAGCGCGGCGTGCGCAATTCCGCAGCGGAAGCTTTTCTCCGCCCCGCGCGCCATCGCGAAAACCTGGTCGTCCAAACGTCTGCATTCGCTCGCCGCATTCTCTTGCAGAATCGCAAAGCTGTCGGAGTCGAATACGAACGCGGTGGCGCACTTCACAAAGCCGCCGCACGCCGAGAGGTAGTCCTGACCGCCGGAGCGATTGCCTCGCCGCAGCTCCTGATGCTCTCAGGCATCGGACCAGCCGCGCACCTAAAGCAACACGGTGTCTCTGTCGCAGCGGATCTGCCGGGCGTCGGCGAAAATCTGCATGATCATGTCTCCACTTCCTGCGCCTATCGGACCGCGCCCAAAGACTCACTCAATGCGCAACTGCGCGGTCTGCGGGTTCTGAAGCATGCCTTGGTTTATTTCCTCGCGAAACAGGGGCCGCTCACCAACGGCGCCTCGCAGGCCTCCGCCTTCGCGCGCGGATTGCCCGATGCGCCGTGCCCCGATCTGCAAATCGTTTTTCGTGCCATGAGCCATGTCTACGACAAAACCGGCCGCATCACGCCCGATCCGATTCCTCGCGTCACGGGAGGAGTGGCGTACGTCCGCCCGAAATCGCGCGGCCGCCTTTCGCTGAAATCCGCCGATCCACACCAGCCGCCCGCAATGAACGCCAATTATTTGTCCGACCCGCGTGACGAAGACGGCTTGCTCGCCGGAGTCAAATGGGTTCGCCGCATTTTCGAGACAGAGCCGCTGAAATCCATGATTCTCGCCGAAGATCTTCCCGGCAGCGATTGCCGCACCGACGACGACCTGCGCGATTACCTGCACCGAACCGGGAGCACGTTCTGCCATCCGAGCGGCACCTGCAGAATGGGACCGGACGCACTCGCCGTCGTCGATGAGCGTCTGCGTGTCCGCGGAGTCGAATCGTTGCGCGTGATCGACGCATCCATCATGCCGGCACTTCCCTCTTGCGGGCCCGCGCCTGCTGTCTTCGTGATCGCTGAAAAAGGCGCCGATCTCATCAAAGCGGATTGGAAAGCAGGCGCACCTAGCACACAATCCGTCGCTGTCGTATCGGCCGTTTCACCCTAGAGCTATAGGAGCCACACGATGTCGCGTCTCAAAGGGCAAGTTGCGTTCGTTACGGGAGCAGGGCGCGGCATCGGCCGTGCGATGGCGATGGCCTTTGCCGCCGAAGGGGCGCTAGTCGGCGTCGCCGACATCGACAAAACCACAGCCACAGAAACCGCGCTCGACATCGAGAGGAAGTCCGGCATCGCCCACGCTTTGCACGTCGATGTGAGCCGCCAGCACAATGTGATGCAAGCCGTGGGCGAACTCGTCTCGAAATTTGGACAGCTCGATATCGTCGCCAACAACGCAATCGTCTTTCGCCGCGAGCCAGTTTCAGAAATCACCGAAGAAGTCTGCGACAAAATGATCGCCGTCGGCCTCAAATCCCTTATCTGGAGCGCCCAAGCCGCGCTGAAATACATGGACCACGGGCGCGGCGGCGTGATCATTAACAATACTTCCCCGGCTGCGGAGCTCGGGGTCGCGAATTCCACGCTCTATTCCGCGATCAAGGGAGCCGTTTCGTCGTTCACGCGCTCATTGGCCGTGGAATTCGGTCCGCGAAAAATTCGCGTCAATGCCGTTTGCCCCGGTACCGTGCCGACTCCCGGGGCGCGCGCGATGAATAGCGACGCCATTTACGAATCCCGCCGTCAGCGCACTCCACTTGGTCGCCTCGGCACTCCCGAAGACGTCGCCGCAGCCGCCGTCTACTTGGCCAGCGCGGACGCGTCGTTCGTTACTGCGGCTATTCTGCGCATCGATGGCGGCGTCACAGTTTCAGGTGGCTCATAAGTGGTCGAGACCGATTCCCAAGTTGTCATTCCCGAGCGCGTTGGCGAGTGTGAGGGATCTGCCTTTGGGCTTTCGGTCCGGAGGTCATCGTTTGCGGGGCGATTCTTATAGCGCGCTGATGTGATTCCCGCTCATGTACTCGCGCAGCGCTGAGATCTTTCCGTCTCGAACTTCGATAACCCACAATTGCTCGTTTTCGTAACGGCTCCCATCCTTCAATTTGCCGGATGCGACATTTTCCGCCGCAAGATCGCCGTCTTGTCCGATGATTCGCCGAACTTCCACGCGCATCCGTCCATCCGCGAAAATCTTGCTGGCCTGGTCCAACAACTCCGCAACAAACACGTCAGCCGCCAGCGGCGTTGCCGCATTCGGCAATCCGCCCATCACTGCCCACAACGCGTGCCTATCAAATAACGCGCGCGCGCGCGCAACATCACCGGCGCTCACAGCTTCAGCGAGCGATCGCACGAGTTGCTCGTTCGAATGATCGGTCATGTGATGGGCGTCTCCGTCACAACCAGCCAATCGCAGAGAAATCGCCGACGAATCTATTTCCCAGCCGCAACAGTGTCAAGCGTAAACGAACGCGGTCAGCCGTCATGCAAATCCGATAAATCGCAGGCCAGACGCTTATCCGCAGCCGCGAAATTCGGCTACAATCCTGCCGCTGTCCCGTGGAGGCGCGTGCATGGAGCCCGAAAATCTCCGCAAGCATCCTGAATCTCAAAACGTCAATGCGCGAAAGCGTCGCGCTCTTCTCAAGTCAGCGCTGGTGGGCGGAGGAGCAGCGCTAGCCGGCTTTTTCTCCGGTCCTCTCGCCGAAGCCGCTGCGAATCCTCGGGAGCAAGCCGCGCAGGACGCCGTCAATCGAGCCACGCGCGCTATGCCCGCACCCAAAATCAAAGACCTCAGCGTCGTCGAAGTCGGCGGAGGGGGCGCCAACGACTCGATGGTCGTCAAAGTCACCACAGATCAGGACGGCCTTTACGGCTACGGTTGCGCGACCAACACTTTTCCCGGCGGCCGCAACAAACTGGTTCGCGCTGCGGTCGATCAATACATCAAGCCGCTCGTGCTGGGCCGCACAACGGATCGCATCGAGCAAATCTGGCAAATTTGCTATTTCAGCTCCTACTACAAAAACGACACCGTCCAGAATTGCGCGATCGGTGGACTCTGTGACGCGCTTTGGGACATCAAAGGCCGCCAGGCTGGAATGCCGGTTTATCAGCTAGTTGGCGGGAAAGTTCGAGAAGCCGCAGATATTTATCTCCACGTCGGCCTCGGCCCCGAAAGCGGTGACCAGAATAAGCAATTCATCGACAATTCGAAAAAACTCGTCGAGAAAGGCTGCCGCAACCTGTTGCTCGCCATGTTTATTCGCGACGGAGCCGTCAACAATCTCTATGGGCAGCCAAAGTTTGACGATGGGTCAATTCCCTTCGATCGTGACAAGGAAATACGCAAGGTGCTTTCCGCTTTTGAAGCGTTTCGCAAGGAAATGCCGCCGGAAATCGGCCTCGCTGTCGACGTGCATTCCGCGCTGGACCCGATCCGCGCCACGGAATTCTGCAAGGCTGTCGAGCCCTTCAACTTATTTTATTGCGAGGATCTGTTTTCGCCGGAGGAAGCCAGCCACTACAAAATTGCCCGCGAACAGTGCGCCACTCCGCTGGCCATCGGCGAACTTTGGAACAATCCGCACGAGTGGCAGCCTCTCGTGGAAGATCGGCTCATCGATTACGTCCGCCATCACGTTTCGCATGTCGGCGGCTTCACAGCCGCACGCAAAATCGCCGCCTTCTGCGATAACTATGAAGTGAAATTCGCATGGCACGGCGCGCCCAATTCGCCCGTCGGCCACATGACCAACCTGACGCTCGACCTCACCAGCAGCAACTTCGGCATTCACGAGCATTTCGACTATCCGCCGCTCGTGCAGGATGTTTTTCAGGGCTGTTTGCAAATCAAGGATGGCTACGCGTGGATCAGCGAGAAACCGGGCTGGGGTATCGAGGTTGACGAAGCTCTCGCCGCAAAGCACCCGATCACCGACGAGCGCCCAAACGAGATGCGGACGCCCGACGGCTCCGTGATCGAAGGCACCGGCTAGCTGCCGTTTCCGTTGCCGCTGCTCGACCGCAAAAAATGCAAGAACAGCGTCAAATGCCGCCGGATATCGCTCGTAATCAGGAAATGCTCGCGCACATGCTCGTGTGCGTTTTCTCCCAATCGTTGAGCGATTGCGGGATTCGCCAGCAAGAATCGAATCTGGTACGCAGTGCCCTCGATCGAGTGTGCCAGCATGCCGGTGTGCTTGTGAATCACCTGCGATGGAATTCCGCCGACCGCCGAAGCAACCACGGGCTTGCGCTTCCACAAACCCTCCGTCACGGTCAGCCCGAATCCTTCGCTCAGACTCTTTTGGACGATCACCGACGACGCTTGTTGCAGCGCGTTAATTTCCAGCGCGCTCCAAGGCGGCAAATCCAAAATGTGGATGTCGCTGTCTTTCCCCGCTGCTTCCTTCACTTCGGCAAGCACTGCTTCGCCTTCCGGATCGTCCGTCGCGCCGCCGCCGGCCAGAACCAACTGGCAGTCGATATAACGCTTCACAATATTGAACGCCCGCACCACGCCCACGGGATCCTTCAACCGGTCGAACCGTGAAATTTGCGTAATGAGCGGTCTGCGGCTGTCGATCTGGAATCGTTCCAGCGTTTGCGCGATGAAATCCGGGGGCAGTTCTCGATTTTTCTCCGAAAGCGGATCGATCGATGGATAAAACAAGTATTGCGGAATGCCCAGTTGCCGCGAAAATGCCGGTGACGAAAAAATCGCCCCGCCGTACCGGTTCACGTACGGTTCCAGAAAATTCCACACCTTCAGATTCGGCCGCGAAAGGTCGATATGGCATCGCCAGATCCAGAATCCCTTGTTCGCTCGCCGCGCCTCGATCAGCGCCGCAGGCTGAGGATCGTGGATCATTTCAAAATCGGCATCGAAGCTCAGCTTCTGCTGATTTTGCAAGTTGTAGTCGAGGAACGTCTTGAAGCTCTCGTCCGGCAATCTGTAACTTTCGCCGTGCAGGGCGTTGTGAAACGCCTTCGTAATCGCAAAGAAATCCTCGCCGCCGGTAATCGCGTCCCATCGCACGGACAAGTCAAGTTCCTGCATTAGCGGGACCATGCGGTTCAGGATTTCTGCCACGCCTCCGCCCACCAGTGTCGAATTCACCATATGTACGGACCGCCCGCGTAAACGCGAGGCCAGCGCGCGCAACTCAGCGATTTCCGCCTCGCCGAGCACCTTGGAATATTCGTCCAAATGCGCTGCCGGCGGCTTCGGCGGTGGCTGAACCGGAGTCTGCCTTTGTACTTGGCTGAGCACCTCAGTCTGCGATGTCATTTTCGGAGTTCCTTTTCGACAAGTTGAATGATCGCCGCTCGCGCGCTGTCGAGCGTGTTGGTGTAGATGTCGATCTGATCGATTTTTCGCGCCAGATCCTGCAGGCCGAGCTCCTTCTTGACCCACTGCGAAAAATCATTGGAGCGAAGCTGTAACCGCAGGCGCGATGTGATGAAGTGAAACTCTAGTGCGCCGTGAGGCAGATCTTTCAGGCGGTCGTGGAACTCTTCGAGAGTCCAGGCCTCAAAGCCCAGCGGCACTTCCTCTTCAACCGTTTCGCAGAAGTAGAATTTTTCGAACGCCGACTGAGAGCTCACATTGGGGTTTTGCTTGCAGTACTCGTCCACGGTCCGCCGCAAATCCGTGCGCAACTCCACGAGGGACACATAGTCCCGCACATCAACCGACGCGAGCTGTTCCGCCAGTGCCGGCCGGTTACAGGAATTCAGCACCCACTGCGCGAAATCGTTGGAAAAGCCTTCCGTCAGGAAATGGTGGCGCCCCAAGCTTTGGAACGTGTGATAAAAAATCGACGCGTCGCTGCAATTCCCCAATCCCATCGAAAAATCGGCAAGGTTCATTGCCGTATGATTGCCAATCAAAATCAGATATGAGGCGGTCTCAAATTGAAATGGTTCTGTTGCTCTGGAGATTTCGGTTGTGCTCATTGCTGAATTTCTCCCTCAACTCGTTCTAAGAAGCGAAGTAACTCAGTTGGAGTCCGGACGTAATAGCGCGCGTTTGTTCGTGCTCGCTTCCCCACGCGCACCGTGATCTGACTTCGTAAAGCGCCGAATCCCGGCTCATCGGTGGGGTCATCGCCCACGCAAACGATTGCGCTTCCGGGCCTCAGGCCATGCGCGATCTTTTCGACAGCGGAAAGCTTTCCCGGCACGTCCGGAGGCACCACCTCCCAGACTCGGCTGCCCGTCAGCACGCGGAGATCCGAGTTCAATTCGCCGAGGATCGCCGCCAATTCTCTTCGCGCTGCACGTATTGTTCGCCCGTTTGCGCCGCGGTGATGGATCGCAAACGTAAGGCCCTTGTTTTCGATCCAAATCCTCTTGTATCGCGCAAAGCGGCTCTGCGCTATTTGCCGGACCCGATCGATTGTTCGCTTCCGCCGACTGCGGAGAGCAATTACGCTTCTATTCCACTCAGCTCCGTGCAGTCCGGAATAGCGGAGGCCCGCCACACCCAGCAGGCGTCGCAAATCGCGCACCCTTCGGCCGCTGACGATCGCCACAAATACGTCGGGATGCCGCATCATGCGCCGCAGGATTGCCTTCACGGACGCCGACACCTTCACGTCGCCGGGACGGCGCTGTAGATTCACGAGCGTGCCGTCGAAATCCAGTAGCAGAGCGGTTTCTTGAGCGGCCCGGAGCTGTGCGGAAATTTCC
>JASHRM010000067.1 GCA_030037315.1 Candidatus Acidiferrales bacterium | reverse complement strand
GGTCTACGTCGGCACCACCAACGAAGTTGACGTTTACGGTTTGCTGCCCGGCGCAGGCGAACAGACCGCGAGTGACATCCTGGAAGGCATCTCAGACCCGGACGATCCTTCGGCGACAGAGTCGGATCCGCTCGACCCTGCGGACATCGATTTCTTGTACTGACCGCATTGCGTTAGCACTCAGGCACGGCTCTTCGTGCGCGCCTTGAGCGCTTTTTCGCAATGTGGCAGATTCGAGTAGTGATCCCCGCGTACGCCATCGACATCTTCGTATTCTGCTTCGGCTTGATTATCGGCAGCTTCCTAAATGTTTGCATCGTCCGCATTCCAGAGAGCAAGTCGATCGTGATGCCCGCTTCGGCCTGTCCGAAATGCGCCACGTCCATCCGTCCGTACGACAACATTCCTGTAATCAGCTGGCTCATCTTGCGTGGCAAGTGTCGCGCCTGCGGCGCGCCGATTTCGCCGATGTATCCCGCAGTCGAAATGCTCACGGCATTGCTTTTCTTCGGCTGCTATCAAACATTCGGCCTGACGACGAACGCGTTGAAGTGGGCCACCTTTTCGGCGCTGATCATCGTGCTCGTGTTCACTGATTTTCGCGAGCGCATTTTGCCCGACGTTGTGAATTACACAGGCTTTGTTCTGGGCCTCGCATTCGCGCTGGCTATCGCTCCCAATGACGGTACCGCGAATTGGATCGCGCGCAGGGCCTTCGCCACTCCGTTGCCTACGCCTGTCGTGTCACTGGGTGACGCTTTTCTCGGCGCGGCTGTCGGCAGCAGCCTGCTCTGGCTCGTGGGCGAGGCGTACTTTCGATTGCGCGGGCGCGAAGGAATGGGATTGGGCGACGTGAAGATGATGCTCATGGTCGGCGCGTTCCTGGGATTGAAACGCACGCTGCTCACGATTCTTGCCGGCTCTCTACTGGGCAGCGTGCTCGGCATGCTTTTTATTCTGGCGCGCAAGAAGGAATCGAATTACGAGCTGCCCTTCGGCTCTTTTCTGGGGATGGCCGCGGTCCTTGTCGTCTTCTTCGGAACCTCCGTGGTGAATTGGTATCAATCCATGCTCATGGGGCGTTGAGCGCGCGCAGCAAATTGATATGACACTGCCAAACTCAGTCCATTCCGCGGCGCTTTCACCAAATCTGATCCTTTTCTCGGTAATCGGCTTTATCGTGCTGGCTGCCCTGCTGCTCGCCACGATCCTTCTTCTGAAAAAACTTCTCCGAACGGAATCTGGATCTGCGGCCGAAGCCCGTGCGAAGGCGGATACAGAGAATCCTTCTGCATTCATGGCCGCCTCCGTCCAAGGAGTAATCGAAAAACTCCGCGCCCAAGAAAAGGAATTGGCCCGCCTGCACATGCTCGCGCAAGAACGCGCTCAGGAATCCGAGCGCCTCACCGAGGAAATGACGCGCAACATGCCCACGGGACTCTTGCTCGTCAACGCCACCGGCGCCATCAGCTCTACGAATCCCGCGGCCGAAGAAGCGCTCGGCCAAAAACCCTTGCGCTATAGGTCGTACACGGAAATCCTGGGCGAAGATTCCGGACTTTCGCAAATGCTCACAGCCTGCCTGCGCGACGGCAAAACGTTTCAGCGCGGCGAAGTGGAGCATTTCACCACCGCGGGTGAAATGCGGCGTCTTGGTGTCACGATTTCTCCAATTTACCGTCCCACGCGAGCTGCGGTTCGCCGTCTAGTTTCCGATCCGCCCACGCAATCCGAATCAAAAGTCGGCGGCGCGCTCTGCCTGATGAGCGATCTCACCGAATTGACGGCCCTGCAAAAGCAGGTCCGCTGGAAAGAGAATCTCGCCGCGCTCGGCGAAATGTCCGCCGGCATCGCCCACGAGTTCAAGAACGCCCTCGCAACAATTTCCGGCTACGCGCAAATGATCCGCAGCGAAATCCCCGATGGCGAAACGCGGGACTCGGCCGAGCGCATTCTCGACCAGACGCGCGCTCTTACGCACGTCGTCACCGAATTCCTGCGTTTCGCGAAGCCCCTCGAAATTTCCTGCGAGACTCTTCCGATGCAGCCGCTCGTCGAACATGTCGTTGCGGAGATCAGCGAGGCGCTTCCGGGCTGCGAGATTCGCTGGGAAGGCTCATTTGTCGAGGTGCCGGGTGACGAGGCGCTGCTTCGCCAGGCCCTCCTGAATATTGCCCGCAATGGCGCGGAAGCCGCTCAAGCTGCCGGCGCGGATCCGCAAATCCTAATCACTGGCTCGGTCGAAGAATTGGGCCAAAGAACGTGGCAGCGCATCTGCATTGCTGACAACGGCGCGGGCATCCCTGAAACCGATCTGCCTAAGATTTTCCTGCCATTTTTCACCACGAAATCAGACGGTACGGGCCTTGGCTTGGCCATCGTGCAAAAGATCACCCTTCAGCATGGCGGCAGCATCGAGGCCCGCAACAGAGCCGGCGGCGGCACCGAATTCCTCCTCTGGTTACCTTTGCGGCAGGACGTTCTGCCGTCGCTATTCCCCTCCCAGGCTGCCGCCATCTAAACTGGTTGTACTGCGTGCGGACCATTACGTTCCGGAGGGTAGCTATGAATAAGTTCGTCTGGGCAATCGCAATTCTAGTTCTGGTGGTGCCGGTGCGATCCTGGAGCCGGCAGTCCGATTCGGCAGCTGGCCAGAATCAGGCGCAATCGTCGTCCGCCTCCTCCGCATCTTCCGCGCCCGCTGCGCACCAAGATTCGCTTGCCGAAGCCGCACGGAAGACCCGCGAACAAAAGAAAAACGCCGGCACGCAAGCCAAGGTCTTTACGAATGACAATCTCCCGACCAGCGGCGGAATTTCAACCGTAGGCGAAGGTTCCTCGGCCGCTACCGGTGACAACGCCGCGGCGCCTCCCGCCGAATCGACGGGAAAACCTGGTACCGACGAGCAAAAGTGGCGCCAGCACTTTGCCGATCTCCATCACAGACTCGAACAGGATCAAGCCACGCTCGAGGTCGATCAGCGCGAACTTGGTGAACTCAACACGCAGTTTTACGGTGACCCGATGAAGGGTATGCAGCAGGAGCTGACCCGCAGCGACATCAACGACAAAGTCGCCGAAATCGACAAGATGAAAGCACAAGTAGCTGCCGATCAAAAGGCTATCGACGACGCGGAGGACGAACTGCGTAAATCCGGCGGTGATCCCGGCTGGGCGCGCTAGAAAATCCCCCCATGGAACCGGTTCTTCTTGTCGAGGATAAGCATGAGCTGCGCGCCATGCTCCGCAAAGCTCTCGAACGTTCGGGCTACGACGTGGAGGAGGCTCCCGACGGCCAGGCCGCAATCGACAAGGTTCGTTCTCGCCGCTATCTGCTCGTTCTCTCCGATTTAAAGTTGCCCGGCCAC
>JASHRM010000066.1 GCA_030037315.1 Candidatus Acidiferrales bacterium | reverse complement strand
ATGGACCCCGTCGATCCGGCGGCGAAACTCAATCTGGATCAGAAGCTTTTGATGAGCTTCCGCGAAGGCTATCGGCATCTCGCGTACTTACAAACCCAGGTCGGTTACAAAATCAAGATGGACATGCCGGGGCTGACCGGGCCTGAGGTCGAATTGCTTTACGCGCACGGCGATGCGTGGCTCGCGGGAAAGCCCCTTGCGAGATAGTGAGTGAGCATCCGCGGAATTGGACGCGGCGACTTTTGTTGCGTCCGGTTGCCGCTCGGCGGAATTCAACGTAAACTGATTGCATCGCACGCACGTTCGGGGCGTGGCTCAGCCTGGCTAGAGCGCCTGCTTCGGGAGCAGGAGGCCGGTGGTTCAAATCCACTCGCCCCGACCATTCTTTTGTTGTACGGTCCGAAGACATCCTTTACACTCTTGGACCAAAAGGGTTGTTTAAGGGCTGCAGAGTTTTTTCCTCCAGATCGATATAACCGAGATCATAGTCCATAAAGCTCACCAACCAGATACCGTCGTCGACCTCTTTGATGCCCACAGCTTGACCTGCGAGCGAAGTGCTGAGATTGATTTTCTTTTTGTAAATGCAGATTCTTCCGCAGCAAGTAACAAGAGCGGTCCGATCGTGGAAAGGATAGGAGAGTTCTCCGATGCCGCGGTAAGGCCGCGTGGAAGGCTTGTAGAAGTCAGCGGGGTACTTCATCTCGAGAGCTTCATGCGGACGCTCGTAGTTAAACTCGCGAACGAAGGCATCGAACTTGGCTTGTTGCTGAAGGAAGTTGGAACCGGCCGGCCGGGTAGCTTCTATCTTTAAGGTTCGATGCATGCGTTCATGGCGACCGTTCTGTTGAGGATGGCCTGGCTGGATACGCTCGATGGTGATGCCGAGTCGAAGCCACCACACGGCCAGGCGACTCAAGTTGAACAGACCATTGGGTGAGGCGAAGGGAACGCCGTTGTCGGAACGAATGGCTTGGGGCAGGCCGCGTTCCTTGAAAAGGCGCTCAAAGGCGGTAAATGCGCCCTGTTCCTTGACCGACTCCATGGCTTCGCAGAGCAAAAGATAACGGCTGGCGTGGTCGGAAACGGTAAGTGGGTAGCAATATTGTTTGTTCTCCAGCATGAACTCGCCCTTGTAGTCGGTACACCACAAAGCATTGGGAGCAACTCCTTCGGATAAAGGCGTACCTTCAGTTTTTGTGCGCGAGCGACGTTGCCGAGTCACCAGGCCATGGCGGTCCAGAATGGCGTGGATGGTGCTGCAAGCGGGAACGCGGACATCGTTGGGCAACTTGCGTAGCAGCCGATCCCTAAGCTTGCGAGCGCCCCAAGTTGGCTTTTCTCGCCGCAGGGTGACAATCATGGCTTCGAGCTGGGCTGGGAGCTTATTGGCGTAGCGGTAAGGAGTTCGTGCGCGGTCGGTTAGTCCTTCGAGCCCGCACTCTTTGTAGCGGTCATAGATTTTGTAGCCTGTAACGCGGGAGATGCCAAACTCACGGCACAACGAGGCCATGCTCTCTCCGTCTTTTAGCCGCAATACGAACCGCATGCGTTCTTCCACGATAGACCGTTCCTTCCATGGCATGGACACCTCCGTGCTGGACTAGTCCAGCACGGAGGTGTAAACCATGTCTCCGGAACGTTTTGTAAAGGGATGATCCGACCGTTCATCGATGACCAGCTTCGGCGGGGTTGTCTGTACTTTCGGGACCGTAGCGCTTCCCCGTCGAAGTCGGAGCGAGGGCGTCAACAGTCGCGCCGGACCGATGCAGCAAAGCCGCTTGTGGGTTGTCGCCGGACGAGATCTGAGCGTGCTGAATTAGGTCTCACCAACACGGTTTCAGCCGGCAGTTACAGAACTCTGGCAGTTTCTCCCCTTCGGGCGTTAAAGTAGTGTCTCGTCGGGTGTTTGAGGCTGACGCGATAAGATCGGCTTCCGTAATAGACGCGTTCTGACGTCCTGTTCGGACACGGTGGGAGACTTTAGACATTCGCCGACCCGGGCCTATGCCAACCAGATTGGTTCCGGACGGTGACTTGGCGAATCTAATCGTTTCGAGAAGGAACGCTTGATGGAGAAGCTTGCACAATCCCGCCCACAAGTCCTATCTGGCATCGAACCGTCTGAAGAGGGGCTCGGCCTGTTTTCGAGCGACTCTGTACTTAGCATTCTAAAGTTGATTTTCGCTGGGGCGCCTCTGCCCGAGGTTCTTACGATCATTGCTCGCTTGGTGGAATCTCAGGGCGATGGTCTCGCCTGCACCATTTGGCTTCCCGATGAGCACGGAAAAGAACTCTACTGCGCCGCCGCGCCGAGTCTTCCCGGATTTATTGCTCAAGTGGGACGCACGAAGGTTTGCCCGAACGGCGCATCCTGCGGCACCGCCGTTTATCGCAGAGAACCAGTCTACGTGAGCGACATCTTGACCGACCCTCTCTGGGACGACTATCGGCACCTCATGTTGCCCTACGGAATTCGCTCTGTTTGGTCGCGCCCTCTGTTCACCGCCGAAGGGAGAGCTCTCGGAACTTTCGCCATTCTCTATCGTGAAATGCGCAGCCCCGGCGCCGGCGACCTGCAGTTGATTGAGAACGCCAGCCACATCACCGGAATCGCCATCGAGCGGCACATGAAAGAAGAAGACCTACGGCGCGAGCGCGACAGGCTTCGCCTGCTGCTCGAAATCACAAACAGCATGACGTCCAGGCTGAATCTTCGCCGTTTGGTGGATGTGCTTTCTACGAGTTTGCTGAGTGTGACGCGATGCGATTTCTGCGGCCTGCTTCTACCAAGTGACGATGGCGGGGAACTGCGCCTAACCATCCTATACAACCCGGACTCAAGAGGGGCCATCACCGACGGGGCGAGCATACCTCTCCATGGCTCGATTTGCGGCAAGGTTTTTCGGCGCGGCAAATGTACGCACTTTGACAGCTTGGAAGAGGTGCGAGACGATCCTGAGAGCTTCGGCTCCGATGCGGGCCGGCTTTTTTTCGAACGGGTTGTCGCCGAAGGATTGAAGTCCGGTTGCGATCTACCCCTTATCGGCAGAAGCGGAGTCGTCGGTGTGCTAAGTGCCCTGAAGCGTTCAGAGAAAGCGTTTGACGCAAAGGACGTCGAGTTTCTCGAACAGCTTTCGCGCCAGGTAGCCATCGCCGTTGAGAACGCATTGGACTACGAAACGGCGATCAAAGACAGAGACCAAGAAACGAAACAAAGACTCTATCTCGAGGAAGAAATTCGCGCTGAGTTCAGAGAAATCGTCGGCGAGAGCCCGGCATTGAAGACCGCATTTAGCCTGGTTTCGGTCGTAGCACCTACGGACTCGAGCGTGCTGGTTTTGGGCGAGACCGGGACCGGCAAGGAACTCGTCGCACGCGCGATACATAAACTGAGCAGTCGTAGCGAGAGGGCGTTCGTGAAACTGAATTGCGCGGCGATTCCTCTCGGACTTCTTGAGAGCGAACTCTTCGGCCATGAAAAGGGAGCGTTCACCGGGGCCATCGCCCAGAAAACGGGACGTTTCGAACTGGCCGATAGAGGCACACTTTTTCTCGATGAGGTTGGCGATATTCCGCCGGAACTTCAGGCAAAACTACTGCGGGTTTTGCAGGAGCAGGAATTCGAGAGGCTCGGCGGCAACCGAACGCATAAGGTTGATGTGCGCTTGATCGCAGCCACGCATCGGGATTTACCTGCGATGGTGAAGCAAGGAGCATTTCGCGAAGACCTTTATTATCGCTTGAAAGTATTTCCGATCCACGTTCCTCCCTTGCGAGAACGCGCCGAAGACATTCCGAGACTGGTGCGGCATTTCACGGCACTTTACGCGCAGCGCATGAACAAGCGGATCGAAGTAATTCCTCCGGAGACGATGGGCGCGTTGGTGCGATATCAATGGCCCGGAAACGTTCGAGAACTGCAAAACTTCATTGAACGCGCTGTAATTCTTTCGCCACAGTCGATCCTGCGTGCGCCAACGTCTGAGCTGGAACCGTCGCGGACGCATAAGGAATCTCACGCGAGCATAAATGGCCTCGCGGAAGTAGAGCGCGAACATATTCTTCGCACATTGGAAGCAAGCAACTGGGTAATCGGAGGACGCAACGGTGCGGCCGAGCGCCTGGGAATGAAGCGAACATCGTTGGTCTACAAAATGAAGAAGCTTGGCGTAAATCGGCCCGCCCTGGTCCCACCTAGACACCGCGTCGCCAGCGCGGCGGGCAACGACTGATTCTTCGACCTGTCGGGGTGTGTTACTTCAGTGACGGGATTACGACTGAAGCCCGTCAGTGACGGACATCCGTCAGCGATTTGTCAGGTTTGCTTCGAGACCGACAGCCTCCCATGTCGCAAACCCCAGGCCCAGGAACGGTTTGCATCGTTGTTTCTGTCTTCACCTGAACGCCGCTCTTTGGCATTTCACCTGCCCTTACGGTCATGGCGCCTGCGGGTGTCCAAACATGGCAAGACCAGGAGAGAACACATGCTTCCAAAGGTCACATCGGTTCTGGCGTGTGCGTTGCTGATGTCCGCTTTCGGCCCTCAGCCCTTCGCGAGGGCACAAGAAAGCTCGGCTAAGACCCTCGAGACCGGCACTTTCCATGGCAAGGTCCATCAGACGTCGGGTCGCGCGACGATTTATCAGGAACCAGATGGAACGCTTGTTCTTCGTCTGACGGATTTTAAAACCTCCAACGGACCTGATGTGCACGTGATTCTGGTTGCCGTAAAAGACGCAGAGGACAACTCCAACTTCCTGAAGACCGGCACCGCCCGAGTGGAGCTGGGAAAACTCAAGGGAAACGAAGGTGACCAGAACTATTCGATACCGAAAGGCACCGATCTAAAGAAGTACCAAACCGTTTCGATCTATTGCGAGCGTTTCAACGCGAATTTCGGTGCTGCACCTCTTGAGAAGTTCTAAATAAGGCGGGCCTGACCGCGTATCGAATTGTCGGCCTGAGAGTGGCCAATGCGAGCACGAGCGAGGAGTAAATCATGAGTGACCATGCAAGTTCCTGGCTTTCGGGCAAGAAGTGGATTTTAGCGGGGATCGCTGTGCTCATTCTCGTCGTCGCCTGGTGGATTTTTCGCCCAGAAAAACTGTGGGTCAATGTCAAGGTCAATGAGCCCGCGCCCTTCGCCGCAAATGCGGACGTTCAACCTGCTTACACTGGAGTCCTGTTCAGCAGAGCGCATCCCACCAGCGGACGCGCTTCCATTTACCGAATGCCGGACGGTAAGCGCGAGCTTCGTCTGACGAATTTCACGACGTCGAATGGCCCGGACGTTCATGTGGTGCTTGCTCAGAGCGCTGACGAGACTCTCAAACAAACCTTTATTAAGGGCGATCTGAACGACGTAGAACTGGGCCAAATGAAGGCGAACGAAGGGGATCAAAACTACGATGTCCCCGATTCGACCGATTTAGACAAATACGACACCGCCGTGATTTATTGCGCGCGGTTCCACGTCATATTCGGCTCGGCGAAGCTCGACAAATTCTAAGCGGGTCGCCCCTGTGCTAAGGAAGTTAGGAAGGACACCATGAGCGATACGATGTCACGACCGGCTAGGAAACGCACCCAAGCGAGCCAAATCGGTACCCGATGGGGTGTGCCTCACACATCCGTTCACAGGATCGAGGCCGATGGCGTGCAAATGTTCTATCGCGCCGCAGGCGAAAAAGGCGCGCCTGTAGTTCTCTTACTACACGGATTCCCGTCATCATCTTTCATGTTTCGCGAGCTTATTCCGCGCTTGGCCGGCGATTATCAGGTGTTCGCGCCAGACCTTCCCGGCTTCGGCTTCACCGAAGTGCCGAACGAACGGGAATACGTCTACTCGTTCGATCAATTGGCCCTCACCATAGATGCCTTCACTCGAGCACTCAAACTCGATCGCTACGCAATCTACGTTTTCGACTATGGTGCACCCACGGGCTTCCGCCTGGCTATGGCCCACCCCGAGCGCGTTACGGCGATCGTTTCCCAGAATGGGAACGCATACGAAGAAGGCCTCGGTGATGCTTGGGGTCCGATTAGAAAATACTGGTCCTCACCAACCGCAGAGAATAGGGACATACTCCGGCAAAGCGTTTTGACTGCCGGCGGAACGCGCTGGCAGTACACCCACGGCGTTGCGAATCCGGAAGGTATCCCGCCTGAATCGTACACGTTGGATATGGCGCTGCTCGAACGCCCCGGCAACAAAGAGGTTCAGCTCGATTTGTTTCTGGATTACGCGTCGAATGTAAGGCTCTACCCAAAATTCCAGGAATATTTCCGCAAGTCGAAACCGCCTTTGCTGGCGATCTGGGGCAAGAACGATCCTTTCTTCGTTCCTGCGGGAGCGGAAGCTTTTCAGAAGGACTTGCCGAATGCCAAAGTCCAATTCCTCGGCACCGGTCATTTCGCCATCGAAACGCATGTCATTGAAATCGCGGCGGCGATGAGGGAGTTTCTTGATAACGCGAGACAAACGAGTGCAAGCGGGTCTTCCCGATAATCGCAATTTGTTGTCTGCTCGTTTCTCGCAGAGGTGATTGGAAAGAGAAAGGAAAATATGCAACGTCGCAGCTTTCTCGGAACTCTCACCACGTCCCTCGGAGCCGCGCTCGATGGCACTTTCACCAAGTCTGCGCGAGCCCAAAACGGCGCGCAACGCGCGGGACGCTCCACATTTCTCCCGGAGTCGACGATCGTTCTGGTACATGGAGCCTGGGCCGACGGCTATTGCTGGGGCAACATTGTTCTCCCGCTGGAGGAGCGGGGTCTGAGGGTGATGTGCGCGCCGATCCCGCTGAGCTCGTTAACCAACGACACAAACGCTCTAAGTTGGGCACTCGAACGGACCGTCGGCCCCTTGGTTTTGGTGGGACACGCGTACTCCGGTGCCGTGATTGCTGCCGTGCGGAACGAACGAGTCAAGTCTCTGGTGTATGTCGCGGCACTCGCGCCAGACGAGAGCGAGACCGTAGCCAAAGTATTCTATCGCGACCCGCCGAATCCCGAACAGCCCAAGATGGTTCCCGATTCCCATGGTCTCGTATGGATGCCGGACGATGCGTTTCGCCGAGCGCTTGCGCAGAACGCGTCGCCCGACCAAGTCAGGATTGCGGCAGCCGTGCAACGGCCCGTTGCGGTTGAGTGCATTCAAGAACCGGCGCCAGCACCGCTATGGAAATCGAAACCGTCCTGGTTCTTGGTTGCAGAAGAAGACCGCATGATCAATCCAAAGACTCAGCATTTCATGGCGAATCGCATGGGCGCAACGGTTCGACCGCATCGTGTGGACCACACGCCGATGTATTCGGAGCCGGCGCTGGTAGTCGAGGTAATTATGGAAGCCGCGCGTAAAAATCTTTCATCGTAGCTGGATTGCCACGAACGCTTTTCCGAAAGCTAGACCAGGAGCAACACACTTCGCAAGCCCGGTCGATCATTGGAAAGGGCAAGCGGCCACTGGAATGTGAGAGAAAGAAATGGAGCGTCGCATGTTTCTTGGAACCATCGCCGGGGCGTCTCTCGGCGCTTTCTCGGAAGGCTCACTGGCCGAACTTGCGGGAGTCCAAAAGAACGTTCGGTCCGGCAAAAATTCCGCTGGTAACACTTCATTCGAGACCCTCCAAGTTAAAGTCGCGGGTAACACGATATTCATCCGTCGCTATGGAAAGGGGCCGGCCATTCTGATGGTCCACGGCTTTCCGCGGACAAGCCTGATGTGGCGATTTCTCGCGCCGAAGCTTGCCGAAAATCACTCCGTGATCTGCATGGACCTGCGGGCCTACGGCGGTAGCGGAATACCGGCCTCTACGGATGACCACTTTCCTTATTCAAAGCGCGCGATGGGCCAGGAATTGGTCAACGTAATGGCTCAACTCGGTTTTCCAACCTTCACGCTGATCGGCCACGACCGCGGAGGGCGCGTCAGCTACCGTCTGGCGTTGGACCATCCGAAAAATGTCGAGCGACTTGCTGTGTTTGACGTGATTCCGATTCTCGAAGCGTGGAGCCGAGCGGATGCGCGTTTTGCCCGCACTTATTGGCCCTGGATCTTGTTGTCGCAACACCAGCCGCTTCCAGAGAGCTATCTGCTGGGTGCTCCCGAAGCGGTTTTTCATAACCCCTTCGGCCAAGGCTCCTTTGGCCCAGAGATTCTCGAAGAGTACGCTTCTACTTATCGCGATCCAGCCCGCGTCCATGGAATCTGCGAGGAATACCGAGCGGCCGCGACGATTGACGTCGAGCACGATCGCGCCGACAAGGAAGCTTCCAGGCGAATTGAATGCCCGATGCTGCATCTCTGGGCTGAGGGCGGACCGCTTGACACTTTCTACTCAAAAGAAGGCGGGCCGCTGGGCATCTGGCGGCAATGGGCTCCGCAAGCGCATGGACAAGCAATGCAGGGTGGCCATTTTTTCCCTGAAGAAAACCCTGAAGACACCGCCGTTCTGGTCAAGCAGTTCCTGTCTGCATGAGACAACCTTTCTGCGGCAAGGCGTGCTATCGGCCCGAGTCGTAGGAGGTGCAAGGTGAGCGCAATTGTTTCGAGTGGTTTCCGGGTAACGTCCGCGTTCCAAGCAGGCGAGACTGGATGCGAAGGCCGTCGCTCCCGAGCCGCTTTGCGCAGGCGGACTCCGCGGGGAGTAACCGGCCAGTTTTTCAGTTCGCTGCAGCCTGCCGCTCTGCAAGCGGACGGCGAGCGATGAAACGAAACGCGTAAGGATTCGTCTCAACTCGATTCTCCGAAAATCCCGCCGCGTCCAATCGCGACGCAACCGTGTCCGGATTAACAGGCGCGATGGAATCTCCGATGTGAATCAGCTTCATTCGCAGGCTTTTGAAATCCACGCTGTCGATCGCCACGAAGACCCCGCCGGGCGCCAGCACTCTCCACACCTCGCGAAAAACCTTGTCCTGTAGTTCCGCCGAAGGCACGTGATGGAGCACATGCAATGAGATGACGCCCGAAAATCGGCCATCGGGCAGAGGCATCGCGGTTGCATCTCCTTCGATCACTGTTACGTTCGTGCCGCGCAATCGCGCCGCCAAGCGTTTCGCAGTAGGGGGATGAATTTCGAGCGCGGTGATTCGCGGCAGCTTCGCGCGCAGCAAATCCGTGGTGATGCCATCGCCGGGCCCAATCTCAAGCACGTCGCCGCCCAACTGCACGTCTGCCAGCGCGGACGGCACCACAAACTTCTCCAATACCGAGCGCCATGGGGCCGAACGGCACAAACGTCTGTGAACGAAATTCATCGGGGTATTCGCAGTCCGCGAGAGTATACGCCGGTCCAGGGGACCTGCTAATCGCCTGCGCGTTCAGCGGGATCGAAAAGGTGAAGCTGCGAAAGGTTTCCTGGTCGCGCGGGAGACTTTGGCGTTCCGCCCGCTGTCCGGCCGTCCAGGCTCGCCGAAATGGCGCGCTCGTGTGCCACGATTTTTGCGAAGTCCGCGCGCGGATCTAATCGGCCCTCGATCTTGCGAACGAACGCATCGAGCCGTCGCAAGCCGTCTTTCTTCTCTGTAAACCCCACTTTTGCGGCATCCAGCCCGCGCCGCAGCACACCGAGCGATTCGTCGTACGTTTTCAAAGGCACGGGAAACGGATGACCATCCTTGCCTCCATGCGCAAACGAAAATCGCGCAGGATCGGAGAATCGGCTCGGCGCGCCATGAATCACTTCCGCAACCAGCGCCAGCGATTGCAGCGTTCGCGGACCTAGATTCTCCGTCAGTAGCAGCGAGGCGAAATCTCGCAACTGCCGGTCGTAGGAAACGGCAAGCACTGCGCCGAGCCGCTTTAGATCCACATCTTTGGCCCGAACATCATGGTGGCGCGGCATCGCCATGCGTGAAATCTCGCGCAGAGTCCGCTCAGGCTTTTCAGCCGCAATCTCCAAAATCGCGAATTGCGCCCGTTTGGCCTGCGCATCCACCAGATTCATGATCGTGCCTTGATTTTCTCCGACGATTGCCGCATGCGGATCGGAAACGAAATCGCGAACCGTTGCCGAGTGCCAGTGATATCGCCGCGCCAGTCCGGTCGCGTCGTTCATTCCCTGCTGCACCACAATCCATTCGCCGCGCGTGCTCACAACGAATCCGTGCAGATAAAGCTGAAATCCATCTGCGACCGCGTTGTTGTCGATCTTCGCGGTCAGCCGGCTTGCACGCACAAGTGGGCTGCCATCCAGTCCGGTTGATTCCGCGTAAGCCGCCAATTCCTGCGGGGTTTTGCGCGAATGTTTGCCCCTGCCGCCGCAGACGAAAACCCCCAAGTCCTTGGCTCGAGGGTTCAGCCCCCGCTTGAGCGCCCCAATCACAGATGTCGTGATCCCAGACGAGTGCCAGTCCATCCCCATGACGCATCCGAGCGCCTGAAACCAGAACGGGTCGCTCAGTCGCGAGAGCAGCTCCGACGTGCCGTAGTCGTAAACGATAACTTCGCTGATCGCCGTGCCCAGCGCAGTCATTCGCCCCGCCAGCCAGGGCGGCACGCGCCCGCCATGCAGAGGCAGATCCGCTGATCCTGATCGCTTCATTTGAAGCATTTTACTCTTCTTGATGCGAACGGGCACCGGGCCGAACATTGGAAAATCGCAAAAAAAAAACAAGCCACGACGCGAAGCCCGACAGCTCGCATCGTGGGGTGGGGTGAGCTACGCAGCCAGTTGTGCGGTCCAGCCAGCGTTTTGGCTCTGGAGCGGGAGTCCCCGGAACCCAGTAATAATCATTGTCGGTATCATCCCAAGCCAATGCCCCGGAACCCACATGTAGCCAGCGTCTGGGCACGGCGGCTGATCGTAAATGGGCAGTTCCGGCGGCGCGGTCGCCACCGGCGTGGTCAAGGCCAAAAGTGCGACAACAAGCGCGAATATAAGAAGTATGAAGCGGCGCACATTGCTCCTCTCCGTCGGTGATTTCATCTAGTAGTGCGATTCGCTCGCACGTAACAACTTCGCCGAGATTACGGGGATGATCCTGTAAGCAGCTATAAGGTCTTGTCTTTACCGGATGCCTCACTTGCCCTAGTTCCGCACGCAAGTGGTGGCGCGGTAGGCTCGCCCGCGGCTTGCCCAGGCCCGGCATGGCCTGGACCGTGAAATCGAATCGATATTCGATTTTCAACTGTGCTAGAATCAAAACCGGACTGATTCAGTACTGTATCGGGCGTTCGGGAGCTTCCATGGTAAGGCTCGGAAGACTAACGGATTACGCGCTGGTCCTGATGACCTGCATTGCGCGGGGCGAAGGCAGCTCTCTGCGCACGGCTCGCGACTTGGCTAAGGAATCCAAGCTTCCTTTAGCAACCGTCAGTAAGATTCTGAAGGAGCTCTTGCAAAGCGGCTTGCTTACGTCGCAACGGGGCATTCATGGTGGATACGTGCTGGCCAAAAATCCCCATGAGATTTCCGTGCTCGAGATGATCGCGGCGATGGAAGGGCCCTTGGCGCTTACCGACTGCAGCACCGATGTGACGGGATTGTGCAATCTCGAATCGTGCTGCCCCATAAAGACCAATCAGCAAATCATCAACCAGGCCGTTCGAGGCGTACTTGGAAAGGTGACTCTTTCCGATTTGATCCAGCCTCTGCATCTGACGGCCATACGCGATGCAAACGGCAAGGTTTTGCCGATGATCGCGTCCGGGAGAGTGCAATGAGTTCGAATACCGACGCCACAATTCGCGAATTAGCGCAACAGGAATACAAATGGGGATTCGTCACGGAAATTGGCGAGGACCGCGCGCCCAAGGGGCTCACCGAAAATACGATCCGCCTGATTTCCACCAAGAAAAGCGAACCGGAATTCATGCTCGAGTGGCGGCTCAAAGCTTTTCGCTACTGGGATTCGCTCGAAAAGGCGCAGGCCGAGCCGAAGTGGGCCAACATCAAGTATCCGCCGATCGACTATCAGGCCATTTCCTACTATTCGGCACCGAAGCAGAAACCGAATCTGAAGAGCCTCGACGAGCTTGATCCGGAAATTCTCCGCACATACGAAAAACTTGGCATCCCGCTCGCCGAACAGAAAATGCTCGCGGGCGTGGCAGTCGACGCCGTATTCGATAGCGTCTCCGTCGCAACCACTTTCAAGGAAAAACTCGCGGAAGTGGGCGTGATCTTCTGTTCGTTCTCGGAAGCGGTGAAAAACCATCCGGAACTGGTGAAGAAATATCTCGGATCAGTTGTTCCTTACACCGACAACTTTTTCGCCGCGCTAAACGCCGCCGTTTTCAGCGACGGATCGTTCGTTTATGTTCCCAAAGGCGTTCGCTGCCCGATGGAGCTTTCCACTTACTTCCGCATCAACGCTGCGGAGACGGGCCAGTTCGAACGCACACTGATCGTCGCAGATGAGGGTGCTTCCGTGAGCTACCTTGAAGGATGCACCGCTCCAATTCGCGATGAAAATCAGCTTCACGCGGCCGTAGTCGAGCTGATCGCGCTCGATAACGCGCAGATCAAATATTCAACCGTCCAGAACTGGTATCCGGGCGATAAGAACGGCAAGGGCGGGATCTACAACTTCGTCACCAAGCGCGGCGCTTGTCGCGGCAAGAATTCCAAGATCTCTTGGACGCAGGTCGAAACCGGCTCCGCAATCACCTGGAAATATCCCAGCTGCATTCTTCAGGGCGACGATTCGGTCGGCGAATTTTATTCCGTCGCGCTCACCAACAATTATCAGCAGGCCGACACCGGCACGAAGATGATCCACATCGGCAAGAACACGCGTAGCACGATCGTCTCCAAGGGCATTTCCGCCGGACATGGACAGAACACCTATCGCGGCCAGGTGAAAATCATGAAGGAAGCAGCCGGCTCGCGCAATTACACACAGTGCGATTCCCTGCTGATCGGCGATAAATGCGGCGCTCACACCTTCCCATATATCGAAGTGAAAAACTCGACCGCGCGCATGGAGCACGAAGCTTCCACTTCAAAAATCGGCGAAGATCAAATGTTCTACCTCCGCCAGCGCGGACTGAAAACCGAAGACGCCGTTTCGATGATCGTGAACGGCTTTTGCAAGCGCGTGTTCAAAGAGCTGCCGATGGAGTTCGCAGTCGAGGCTCAAAAACTTTTGAGCGTTAGCTTGGAAGGCAGCGTCGGATGAGCGATACCGTGGAAGATCGTATCAATATGGTTATAGACGTTATCGGTAAAAGCAGGCGCCAATTCTACCCGTCAAACCTGCCGAGTAGGATTGGGCTTAAGTCTATGTCCAGCAACAAGATAAAATTTTCTACCCGTCAAATCTCGGCATTTTAGGAATTTGCGAATGAGCTTGCTCGAAATCAAAAATCTGAGGGCGCGAGTCGACGATCGCGAAATCCTGAAAGGCGTCAATCTCACGCTGAATGCCGGCGAAGTCCACTCGATCATGGGGCCGAATGGATCGGGCAAGAGCACGCTGGCGCAAGTTTTGGCGCGCCGCGAAAGCTACGAAATTACCGGCGGCGAAGTGCTCTTTAACGGCAGGGATTTGCTCGCGATGAAACCCGAAGAAGCCGCATGCGAAGGGCTCTTCCTTGCGTTTCAATACCCGGTGGAAATTCCAGGAATCAGCAACGCTTATTTCCTTCGCTCCGCCCTCAACGCGATTCGCAAATATCGCGGACTGGACGAAATGGACGCGATGGATTTTCTCCCGAAGTTGCGCGAGAAACTGAAGCTGCTGGATATGGACGACAAGCTGCTCAACCGTTCCGTCAACGAAGCATTTTCCGGCGGCGAGAAAAAGCGTAACGAAATTTTGCAGATGGCAGTGCTCGAACCGAAGCTGGCGATTCTTGACGAAACCGACTCTGGCCTGGATATCGACGCGCTGCGAATCGTCGCGAATGGCGTGAATGCGATGCGCAGTCCGGAACGCGCCATCCTGGTTGTCACGCACTATCAGCGCCTGCTGAATTACATTGTTCCGGATCGCGTGCATGTGCTCGTGGATGGGCGAATCGTGCGCTCCGGCGGACCGGAACTCGCGCTCGAACTCGAAAACAAAGGATATGGGGAGATGGACGGCGCTGCGCGCGGCGCAAGTCCTGCCTGAATTTTGGGGAAGCAGAACGTGGCCACAGCAACGCAAGCCCTGCAAAATTACGAGCAAACGTTCTCGCAATTCGAAAAGTCAACGGCGGGCCGCGAACTCGCGTGGCTGCAGAACTTGCGGCGCGGCGGCTTCGAGCGTTTTGCTGCAACTGGCTTTCCGACGATGCGTGACGAAGATTGGCGCTTCACGAATCCAAATGCGATTTCGCAGACGGCATTTCGGCTCGTACGAAACGGCCATTCCCTGCCCTCGCGCGATCGGCTGGCGCCATTTCAAATCGAAGGCGTTTCCTGCCAGCTCGTTTTCGTGGATGGGCGGTTCGCGCCGGGGCTTTCGTCAACGGAGAAACTTGCGCGCGGAGTGAGTGTTGGCAATCTCGCATCGGAAATCGCGAAAAATCCGGGCGCAATTGAAAAACATCTCGGCCGCTACTTGAATTTGGAACGCGACGCATTCGGCGCACTGAACACCGCGTTCATCGAAGACGGCGGCTACATCCACGTGGCAAAAGGTGTGATTGCGGAAGAGCCGATTTCCTTGCTCTACGTGGCAACGTCACAGGATTTTCCTGCGGTCAGCCATCCGCGCAACCTGGTCATTGCGGAAGAAAATAGCCAGGTCACCGTGATCGAAGATTACGTTTCTCTCGGCGGTGGGCAGGCGCTCTGCAACACAGTAACGGAGCTGGTCGCCGGAGATCACAGCGTCGTTTCGCACTACATGATCGAGCGCGAACACACGAAATCGTTCAACGTATCGACGCTGCGAATCCAGCAAGGCCGAGCAGCGGATGTGGCCTCGCATTCGGTGCTCGTGGGCGGCGCGCTGGTGCGCAACAATGTGCACCCTGTGCTTGCTGGGGAAGGCGGCGAATGCCTGATCAACGGTCTTTTCATCGGCAACAACCGCCAGCATCTCGATAATTACATGCTCGTCGAGCACACGAGTCCGCATTGCGGCAGCCGGCAGTTCTACAACGGGATTCTTGCGGGACACGCGCACGGCGTTTTCCACGGACGAATCGTTGTTCACAAGGACGCGCAGAAAACGGACGCGAAACAAACGAATCGTAACCTCCTGCTTTCAGACACAGCGCAAATCGATACCAAGCCGCAACTGGAAATTTATGCCGATGATGTGAAGTGCACCCACGGTGCCACGATCGGCCAGATTGAAGAGTCCGCGCTCTTTTATCTTCGCTCGCGTGGAATCGATGAAGTCTCGGCGCGCAGGCTTTTGCTCGTCGCTTTTGCGAGCGAATGCTTAGATCGGATGAAGCCGGGTCCGGCGCGGACGCACGTGGAAAAGCTCGTTCAGGAACACGCCTTGGTGATTGCTTCGCCGGCGGGTAATGGGGATCGCAGCTGATGACGACGGCTACGCAAAAAGCCGATTCGCGGGCGCGCTCCGCGCGAACCGGCTCCGGTCTGGACATCGAGAAAATCCGGCAGGATTTTCCCATTCTTCGCCAGACCATCCATGGCAAGCCGCTGGTGTATCTCGATAACGCAGCGACGTCGCAAAAGCCGCGCCAAGTGCTCGATGCAATCGCACGGTACTACGAAGGAACGAACGCGAACATTCATCGCGGCGTTCATGCGCTATCGGAACGCGCCACCGCCGAATACGAGGAGGCGCGCCAGACGGCGCAGCGATTCCTGAATGCAGCCCATTCGCACGAGATTATTTTCGTTCGCGGCGCGACAGAAGGAATCAACCTGGTCGCGCAGACGTTCGGCCGCGCGCAGGTTCGCAGCGGAGACGAGATACTCATCACCGCAATGGAGCACCACTCGAATATCGTTCCGTGGCAGATTCTGTGCGAAGAAAAAGGCGCGAAGCTTCGGGTGGTTCCGATCAACGACCGCGGCGAACTGATGATCGATCAGCTCGAAAATCTGTTGAGCGAGCGAACGGCGCTTCTTGCGATCACGCACGTCTCCAATGCTCTCGGTTCGGTGAATCCGATTCGCGAAATTGTGGCGATGGCGCACAAGCGCAACATTCCGGTGCTCGTGGATGGAGCGCAAGCAGCACCGCACATTAAAATTGACGTTCAGGCGCTCGATTGCGATTTCTACGCGTTTTCAGGGCACAAGGTTTACGGGCCCACTGGGATTGGTGTTCTCTACGGCAAAACGGCGCTGCTCGAATCCATGCCGCCGTATCAAGGCGGCGGAGACATGATCAGTTCCGTTACCTTCGAAAAAACGACGTACAACAAGCTGCCCTACAAATTCGAAGCCGGCACGCCGGATATCGCGGGCGTGATCGGTCTGGGTGCGGCGCTCGAATATGTGACCAACTTGGGAATCGAAAAAATCGGCGCGCACGAGCACGACCTGCTCGAATATGCGACGCAACAAGTATCCGTGATTTCTGGCTTGCAGATTATCGGGACTGCGAAAGATAAGGCTGGCGTGCTTTCGTTTGTGCTCGAAGGTGTTCATCCGCACGATATCGGCACGATTCTCGACCAGGAGGGAATCGCTATCCGCACGGGGCACCACTGCTCGCAACCGATCATGGAGCGATTCGGAATTCCTGCCACTGCGCGCGCGTCCGTCGCCGTCTACAACACGAATCAAGAGATCGATGTGCTGGTCCAGGGCATCAAAAAGGTGAAAGAGGTATTCGCGTAATGTCTGACCTGCGTGATCTGTATCAAGACGTGATTCTGGAGCACAGCAAGGCTCCGCGAAATTATAAGCAGCTCCCAGAAGCCAATCACAAGGCCGAGGGGTTCAATCCGCTTTGCGGCGACCGGTTCACGATTTACGTGACCATGGAAGGCGATGCGATTCGCGACATCAGTTTTCAGGGCTCCGGCTGCGCGATTTCGAAAGCGTCTGCTTCTATGATGACCCAAAGCGTAAAAGGCAAAACCGCCGCCGAGGCCGAGAAAATCTTTGCGCGCTTTCACGAACTGGTGACCGGCCACGCCGAGGAAAAAAACGAAAACGATCTCGGAAAACTGGCCGTTTTTTCAGGCGTCTCGGAATTTCCAGTTCGCGTGAAATGCGCCACGCTTGCCTGGCACACCCTGCAAGCGGCGATCGAAGGCAAGCAGGAATCCGTTTCCACAGAGTAACTAGGATGCCCGGCGGCGCATATCCGTATATCGAGCTGAAGCGCGAGTGCCCTGCGATCGCGATTCCGAGCGGCACTCCGGCGACGTTGCCGGCAGGTACGGGCGTCAACGTAATGCAGTTTCTCGGCAGCAGCTGGACCGTGTCGAGCGTGCACGGCATGTTCCGCATCGACGCAAAAGACGCGGACGCGCTCGGACTCACGCCTCCGACATCCGACGAAAATCAGCATGCGGAATTCAGCGAAAAGCTGGTTTGGGACCAGTTGCGAACCGTCTTCGATCCGGAAATTCCGGTGAATATCGCCGACCTTGGTTTGATCTACTCCTGTATCGCGTCTCCAATGGAACAGGGCGGCAATCGCATCGACATTAAGATGGCGATGACCGCACCAGGCT
>JASHRM010000065.1 GCA_030037315.1 Candidatus Acidiferrales bacterium | reverse complement strand
CGTCGAATAGTCTTGGACCGCCTTATGCGACGGCCAACGCTGACTTGGGCACGCCATTGATCGTCTTGAGAATCCGCGAAACGATCTGATATGGATCGCCCTGCGAATTTGGACGGCGGTCTTCGAGGTAGCCCTTGTACCCATGCTTGATGAAGTTCACCGGCATGCGGATGGAAGCACCGCGGTCGGAGAGACCGAAGGTGAACTTATCGATGGCCTGTGTTTCATGCAGACCCGTGAGCCGGAGATGATTATCCGGACCATACACAGCGATGTGTTCGGAAATATTCGTCTCAAAGGCCTTCATCAGCGCCTCGAAATATTCCTTGCCTCCGACCTCGCGCATGTACTTTGTGGAAAAGTTGGTGTGCATGCCCGATCCGTTCCAGTCCCCCTTAATCGGCTTGCAATACAATTCGAGATCGACTTCGTATTTCTCGCAGAGCCGCGCCATCAAATAGCGAGCGATCCACAGGTCGTCCGCGGCTTTGGCGGAGCCTTTTGCGAAGATCTGAAATTCCCACTGGCCCTTCGCAACTTCGGCGTTGATTCCGTCGTGACTGATCCCGGCCGCGAGACACAGATCCAGATGTTCGTCCACAATCGTCCGCGCCAGGCTGCCCATGTATTTGTAGCCAACGCCACAATAGTAGGGGCCCTGTGGGCCCGGATAGCCGCTATCGGGAAAACCGAGCGGGCGCCCGTCCTTGTATAGAAAATATTCCTGCTCGAAACCGATCCAGAGGTCGGGATCATTTTCAATCGTGGCCCGCATGTTCGTCGAATGCGGTGTGCCGTCGGGGTGCATCACTTCGGCAAGAACGAGATAGGCGTCTTTGCGGCCGGCGTCGGGATACAAAGCGGCGGGCTTGAGAATACAGTCCGACTTGTGGCCTTCAGCCTGCATCGTGGAACTGCCGTCAAAGCCCCAAAGAGGCAGATCGGCGAGCGTCGGGGGATGTTCAAACGGCTTCACCGTGGTTTTGCCGCGTAGCTCAGGGATCGGTTTCTTGCCGTCAAGCCAGATATATTCGAGTTTATATTTTTTCATGGGCGTATCCTTTCAAGGGTCTCCCATTAATTTTTCCGAAATATTCGGGAACGTGCAAAATGTAAAGGTCGCAGGGAAAAAACTCCAATGCAAAATTTCAATGGGAACTATCGGAATTCGGCGTGCCGAAAAGCTTCGGAATGCTGAAGACGGTCGTCGCTGCGGCAAGAACCAAGCTTACGGCCTACCCCGCCTTTTCCTTCGCCAACGTGACCACGAGGCGAGCCACGTCTTCGGCGTCCATGGCCGTGCTGTCTATAACCACTGAGTCGGAGGCGCGGACGAGCGGCGAGGTGGCTCGCTGGCTATCGCGCTGATCGCGCTCGTGAATTTCTTCGAGAGTGCGCACGAGGTCGACGGCGTCGCCTTTCTGCTGATGCTCACGCCAGCGGCGCTCAGCGCGTATCTCCGGGGACGCGGTAAGAAAGACCTTCAGCTTGGCATCGGGAAACACCACGCTGCCGATGTCGCGGCCTTCCATTACGACGCCTCCGCTCTGGCCGGCGCGGCGCTGCTCGGCGACGAGCACGTGGCGCACGTCCGGCACAACGGCCACTTTCGAGGCGGCCAACGCGACTTCGGGAGTGCGGATTGCGGCCGTCACGTCTTCGCCATCGAGAAGAACCTGCTGAGTGCCGTCTTGGGCACGAAGATCGATGCGCGTTTCGCCGGCGAGCACTGCCAGTTTATCGGCTGCGTCGATCGAAACACCGCTGCGCAGCGCCTTCAGTGCCAGGGAACGGTACATGGCGCCCGTGTCGATATAAATGTAGCCCAGCAACGTGGCTACGCGTCGAGCGACTGTGCTTTTGCCCGAGCCGACAGGGCCATCGATCGCGATGATAAGGTGCTTCAAAGCAGTGTTATCCCCGCAGAAAGCAAACCATTCCGCCTGCGAATGCAAAATAGGAAGTCCAACAGAGAATCCGAATTCGCCAGCGCAGGGGAGATCTTTCCGGAAACAACTCTTGATGTCGATGCCAAGCGCGCACAGGGTCGCGTCCCCACCGCTGAAAGCGTTCTGCCGGCGGCAGGGTTACGTTTACCTCGTCGATAAGTCTCCAACCCTCGCGTGTAGCAACAATCAAAATCAGAACCGCAGGTAGGAGAGCTAGGGCAAAAATCTCGCAGGCGGCACGGCTCATGTTTAAATCCGCTTGAATGCCCGCTCGATTTCGCGCACGGAATAACGCAGGACCACAGGACGCCCGTGCGGACAGCTCATCGGATATTCCGTTTTCGCGAGCTCGGCGAGCAACCATTCCATTTTGGTTTTATCGAGCGGAGTATTCACTTTGATCGCGGCGTGGCAGGCGGTCGACGCGGCGATTTTCGCCTGCAGCGAATCGATCGAAATGGCCTGATTTTCGCGCGCGACGCCGTCAAGGATTTCGAAAAGCAGTTTTTCCGCATCTCCGCTGGCAATGCCGGCCGGCGCGGCCTGAATTGCCACACTTCGGCCGCCCATCAGCTCCGCCTCGAATCCGTTGAATCGCAATTCGTCGCCGATTTGCTCGAAGGTGACCAGCTGTTGCGGATTCAAATCGACGAGGATCGGCGTGAGCATACGCTGTCCGCCGAGTTCCCCTTCGCGCCGCGCTTGCAAATGCTGCTCGAACAGGACGCGCTCGTGTGCTACGTGCTGGTCGATGATCCAAAGGCCCTCGCCGTTCACTGCGACGATGAAACTCGCGTTCACCTGGCCAAGGGGCTTCAATTCTGCGATTGCTTCAACGCCGGGCAACGCGCCGGGCGAATAAGCTTGCTCGAGCGAGCGATCCGCGGCACCAGGTGCGGCGCGATTTGCGGCGTTCAGCGGAACGTTCACAGCCTCGGCAGAATCAAATCCAAATCGCTGCGGAATGGGCCGTTCCGGCGCGCCACTCAACTCGAAATCGCTGCCAACGGTCGCGCTCGAGCCGAATGCAAACGGAATTTCCGCGCGCGGCGGGCCAGGAAACGCATTCGCATCGGGCGCAGGAGGATAGCCGCGCAAATCGCCGCGTTCAGCTCCGCCCGCGAAGCCATTGAACTCGCGCGGCAGGCCCGCAGAGGCTGCGGCCGCCCGCACTGCGGGCAGTCCGGGAATCGGACGAGCGATCGAAAGCGCCTGCCGCAACGAATCACGCGTGAAATCATGAACGAATTGCGAATGGCGAAATCGCACTTCGATTTTCGCGGGATGCACGTTCACGTCGACTTCCTGGCAGGGCATGTCGATAAAGAGCAGCACGACCGGAAAAACTCCGGGCGGCGTCACGTTGCGGTACGCCTCGCCGATCGCGTGCAGAAGCAGGCGGTCACGCACGAGCCGACGATTTACGAAGGTGTAGATCCCGTTGCGATTGGTGCGCTGAATTTCCGGGCGCGAAGTAAATCCGCTGACGCGAATCGTGGCAGCCTGCTCTTCGGCTTCGATTTGCGGCTCGGTGATGGCCGAGCGCATCGGCGCTTCGTTGGCCGGGATCTCCACGAGTTCGTCCGGCGCTTGGCGGCCAAAGATTTGGTAGACACGGTCCGACAATTTTTCAACCGGCGCACAATCGAGAATCACCTGCGACGGCGTCTTAAGCTGAAACCGTACCTCGGGGTGCGCCAGCGCGTAATGCGTGACGAGCGACGCGATGTGGCCAAGCTCCGTGGTCTCGGATTTCAGAAATTTTCGCCGGGCGGGAACACAATAAAAGATGTCAGCGACACTGATCGAGGTCCCCGACGGCACGCCCGCCGGTTTCACGCCGACCAGTTTGCCGCCCGCAAATTCGACGCGGCTTCCCTGCTCGTCTTCGGGCGTGCGCGTTTCGAGGACGAGGCGCGAAATCGCTGCGATCGATGGCAAAGCCTCGCCGCGAAAGCCGAGTGTTGCGATGGAAAGCAGATCATCGGCGTTGCGTAATTTCGACGTTGCATGGCGCTCAAACGCGAGTAGCGCGTCGTCGTGATTCATGCCGCAGCCGTCGTCGATCACGCGGATCATCCGCTTGCCGCCGGATTCCGCCTCGATAAGGATCGATTTCGCGCCGGCATCGAGTGCGTTTTCGAGCAGCTCTTTTACAACCGACGCGGGGCGCTCGACGACTTCGCCCGCTGCTATCTTATTGGCGACGTTTTCCGCAAGTATGCGAATCCGCGACATTAGAAGCCCTCGTTCGCGGGAAGCTTCTCAGGAAGAATGAGATTCACAAGCTTCAGAACGACTAAGAATCCGACCGCGAGCACGGCGATACCCACCGGCAAACCAATCCACCAGGGCAGCGAGATCGTTAGCCACAAAAAAAAGCCAAACGAAGCCAGCGAAATGATGACAATCAGCGAGACTGACAGATACCTATATTTCGCACCTCGCTCTGCTTGCTCCCTCAGGGAAAACAAGCCCACCGCTTACTCCGCTTCTTTCCTAATAGCAATCCCTAATTCGTCCAGCTGGGACGTGTCGACTTCGCTTGGCGATTCTGCCATTAAATCCACGGCGGCGGTCGTCTTCGGAAATGCGATCACGTCGCGGATCGACTTTTCGCCCGCGATCAGCATCACTACGCGGTCGATGCCGAGCGCGATGCCGCCGTGTGGAGGCGTGCCGTACGTCAGCGCATCGAGGAAAAACCCGAAGCGATGTTTGGCTTGTTCATCGGTCAGGCCAAGGGCCTTGAACATGCGCGCCTGCACGTCCTGACGGTGAATTCGAATGCTGCCTGAGCCGAGTTCATTGCCATTCAGCACCAAATCGTAGCCTTTCGAACGGCATTCCCACGGCGCGGCTTCGAGCTTGTCGATATCCTCTTCGTAGATTCCCGTGAAGGGGTGCTGCGCGCTCACCCAGCGCTTTTCCGTTTCGCTCCATTCGAAGAGGGCGAAACCGGTGATCCAGGCGAATTCCCACTTGCTGCGATCGATCAAATTCAGTTTGTCGCCAAGATGCAGGCGGATCTGGCCGCCGACGTGAAGCGAAGTATCCGTGTGCGGAATCTGCTCCTTTGCTGCGGCGGCGACGATCAGGTCGCCTGGTTCGGCGCTGAGTGTTTCCGCCAGTTTCTTAAGCGTATCCACACCTAGATTTTTCTCCAGCTGAGAGGAAATACCTTCCGCTGTGACTTTTGCGGTGTAGATGGTACGTGCCCCAGCGGATTTGGCGAATTCCGCTAGCTCGTCGAGCTGCTTACGCGACCACGTGGCTGCCCCAGGCGCGACGACGGCCTGGACGTTGCCTTCGAAATGCAGCGTCGCGCGAGCGGGCTCGAAAAATTGCGTGACGTCGTGCAGCTCCATGCCGAAACGGAGATCGGGCTTATCCGATCCATAGCGCTTCAGGGCTTCCTTATAAGCCAAATGGCGAAACGGCCGCTGGACCTTTACGCCGATCACGGCCCAACAGCGCTCCATCACGCGCTCGATTACATCAAAAATATCCTGCTGGCGCGGGAACGACATTTCCAGATCGAGCTGAGTGAATTCAAGCTGCCGGTCGGCGCGAAAATCCTCGTCGCGGAAGCAGCGGCAAATCTGGAAATAACGGTCCATATTCGAAATCATCAGGATCTGCTTGAAAATTTGCGGCGACTGCGGCAGCGCGTAGAACTGCCCGTGATGAATGCGGCTCGGAACCAGACAATCCCGCGCGCCTTCGGGCGTCGAACGAGTCAAAATCGGGGTTTCGATTTCGAAGAAGCCCAGTTCGTCAAGGACTTTGCGAATTTCAAAGATCACGCGGTGGCGCAGCTCGATATTGCTGTGCAGCTTCGGGCGGCGCAGATCGAGGTAGCGGTAACGCAGGCGCGTTTCCTCGCTTGCGTTCACTTCATTCTCAATTTGGAACGGCGGCGTTTTTGAATTATTCAGCACATGCAGGCGCGTGGCGATCACTTCCACTTCACCAGTGGGAATTTCGGGATTCGATTTCTGGCGCCGCACAACGCGCCCTTCGACCGCGATGACGAATTCCGCCCGCAGGTCTTCGGCCTTTGCGTGCGCCTCGGGCTGCTGCTCTTTATTGAAGACGATTTGGGCGATGCCCGCGCGGTCGCGGAGATCGATAAAGATGAGCTGTCCCAGATCGCGCCGGCGATGCACCCAGCCCATCAATACGACGTCTTTATCGGCATCCGAGGCGCGCAGCGAGCCGCAGTATTGTGTCCGCTTCAGATTTCCCAAACTTTCAAGCACCAGAGCCTCTTCCCTCCAATTGTAGATACTCGATCAAAGCGCTATCGCTGAATTTCTTCTGTTCGCGATCCGAGAGGCGCTTCAAGGTGAAGTTGCCAGAAGCGACTTCGTCTTCGCCGATAATCAAAACGTAGCGGGCGCCCAGCCTGTCGGCCAAACCCAGCGATTTCTTGAATTTCATTTCTTCCGGGAGTAACTCGACCGAAAATCCCGCATCGCGGAGCGTGCGCGCGATTTTTACAGCCGTCGGATATGTTGCTGAGTTCATCCACGCGACAAAAACGGCCAGACCCGGCATGGACAGGCGCTTTTCGCCTTCCTGCAGCGACAAAATCACACGATCCGTGCCAATGGCAAAACCGATCCCCTTCGTCGGATGACCGCCGAGCAATTCGACCAAGCCGTCGTAACGCCCTCCCCCGCAAACGGCGTTCTGGGAGCCCAGGCCCGCCGCCGTCACCTCAAAGGTGGTGCGCGTGTAATAGTCGAGCCCGCGAACGAGGCGCCAATTCTGTTCGTATGCAATTCCGCGAAGGCTCAGTTCCTGCTGAAGCGTGGCGAAGTGCTGCCGGCAAGCCTCGCACAAATGGTCCGAAATTCGTGGCAGCTCCTCGATGATTGACTGCTCTTCGGGTAGCTTCGAATCGAGCACGCGCAGAGGATTCGTCTCAATCCGGCGCTGGCTATCCGCGCCGAGCTTATCTTTTACGTTGCGAAGCTCCTCGCGCAGCAGCTCCACGTATTTTGGGCGGCAATCCTTGCAGCCGATCGAATTCACGTAGAGCTTGGTTTGCGCGAGTCCAACGCGCTCGAAAAGGACCATCAGCATTTCGAGTGCTTCGGCGTCTATGGCAGGCGCATCCGACTGTCCGAGAATCTCCGCGCCGACCTGGTAAAACTGGCGATACCGGCCCTTTTGCGGCCGCTCGCGCCGAAACATCGGTCCCATGTAGTAAAGCTTCACGTTGCCGGGAAGCGTGTGCATCCCGTGCTCAATGTACGCGCGGGCTACGCTCGCGGTGGCTTCTGGGCGAAGGCTGATTGACGAGTCATCCCGGTCTTCGAAGGTATACATCTCTTTCCCGACCACATCTGTATCCGCGCCAATCGACCGCGCGAAAAGGTCCGTCTGCTCGAAAATCGGCAGGCGAATGTCGCGGAAGCCGTAGGTTTCGAAGACCTCTCGCGCCGAGCGTTCGAACCAATTCCACAGCGCCGAATCGGGCGGCAGAATATCGCGCGTGCCTTTAATGGCCCTGATCTGTTTTTTTTCAGTCATTTCCAGATGGCGAGCGGAACAGACATACTAGCAGGAGGCGGCAACGCAGCGCCATCGGTCGCCGGAGATTCCACAAAAGACGGGGCTTCGCGGGCATGCGAATGTCGCGCACGCTTTGGCTTCTGGAGCTTTTTCTCTTCGCTTTTCAATTGCCCGCCAAGCAAGGCGCTCTTGACCCGCCACTGATCACATTTGAAAACTCTATCCCAGCCATCGAAACGTTGCATTTTACGAAACTAATACTTACGTATAACCTCCGGCCCTCGGGTTTCCACTTTTACGAGGGGAGCTTTTAATGGCCGAAAAAACAACTGGAGAGATGAAGGCTACCTTAGGCTTGACGGGCCTAACGATGAACGCAATGGCGCTAATCGCGCCAGGTGCTTTCCTATGGCTCACTTTCTACGGGCAAGCAACGGAGGGCGCCACATCACCATCGATGTGGATCGGCATCGTTTTCGCTCTCCTGCTCTGTCTTGCGACCGCGGTCTGTTATGCCGAAATGGCGAAGCTGTATCCGGGAACCGGCAGTTCCTACTATTTTGCGGAACAAGCGTTCTTGAACCACGACAAAGCATGGCGCTTCGCGAGGCTTTCGAAGTTCATCGTCGGCTGGGCGTCTCACCTTTATTACTGGATCTATCCGGCCGTCATGGTGGCTACCACCGGCATTTTCGTCGGTTATGTCACAGGCACACTTTGGCCCAACTTCATGAACGCTTCGAATCCTGGCCCCGCCTTTATGATGCTCGTGGCGATCATCTTCACGTTTGGCGTTGCCTACATTGCGTCTCGCGGCGTCACGGGCTCAACGGCGGTAAATATTGCCATCAACGTGATCCAAATCTCGGCACTTCTGGTTTTCTCGATCATGGCAATTCATTATCGGATCGGGCATCCGGAAGGCGCTGGCGCGTTTCAGTGGGATGCAACCTCCGCGGACGCCTATAACTGCGAGTTCCAGACGGATGCCAAGAGCAATATCGTTCGCGATGCAAGCATGACTCCCTTGTGTAAGAAGGATGCGAGCGGCGCCCCGGTTCCCTACCACATCAGCTACCCCACGAACGATTCCATGGGCAATTTCCTGAGCCACCCGAACGCGAAATCGGTGATCAGCATCCACAACTTCGGCTGGATGTTCGTTCAAGCCAACGTGGCGATTCTGATCTTGGTCGGCTTCGAGTCGGTGACGTCGATGGGCGGCGAAGCGATCAATGCCAAACGTGACGTCCCTATCGCGGTGATCGTCTCACTGCTTGTTCAAGGAGCATTCTGTTATCTGGTCGAGTATTTTGCCGCAAACTATGCTTTAAGTAGCGGCTATACAATGCAAAGCGCCTCCGGCTCGGCAGCGCCGATTGGTGACATGATGGTGCTAATCGGCGACGCTGTATTCGGGCCGGGTCACGGCCGAATCTTCATGCTGATTGAAGCGTTCACCGTGTTTCTCGCGCTGATCGGCACGACGCTCTCGTGCATCAACACCGGCGCGCGCGTCACCTACGCGATGGGCAAAGACCAGGAAGTACCCGAACACTTCGGCATTCTCCACGATAAGACCCTCAGCCCCCACAAAGCGATCTGGACGCTCGCGGTGATTTCAGCCGTCCTCGGCTGCGTGGGTCTTCTGATGGTCTTCGGGGATGCCGGCGCTCCGACCGATGCCGCGATTCAGGCACTTCCGCACGGCTTCTGGTCGAGCTTCGGCTATCTGACACACGACAAAATGGCGGCTTTGCCGAATACGTGGACGACAATTACCCTAGCGTCTAACTTCGGCACGTTCCTTCTATACGGCTTAAGCTGCCTCACTTGCATCGTGTGCTTCCACAAGCATCCGAAGTTCAACTTCGTCAAGCACATGATTATTCCCATCTTCGGCTTGGTCGCGAACCTGGTCTGCATGTCGTTCTACCTGATCGGGCCGTTCATGGGTTACGGGACCAAGATGGAACCGTATCTTGCCTTAGCCATCGCAGCAGTCTGGGCGATTTACGGCGGCATCTACTTTGCAATGAACAGCAAGAAAACTGGCAGGACTACGCTCGTCACGACGCGCGCGTAGAACGATCCATCCCCCGGGGCCGGACGGAAGAACATCTGGCCCCGGTTTTCTTTGCAACGGGAATCCATTTGAAACATTGATCCGCTCGATTCAAATCTTGCATCCGCCCTTATCGCCTTCCTGGCAAATAATCTGGTCGCATCAGGACCCGAGCCGCGCAAGATGCGTTTCAATGTCGCTTAGCACCCAGGGGCGGCTCTCTTCCCGCTTAACGTTTGCGAGCGAGGATAAGGTCTAATGCACAGAGGATCTGAATCGGCGGCTGCGGCTCGTATCGGCGAACCCTCCCTTAATTTGCGGCCGCCGCAAAACGCGATGGATGTCGAGTTTGCGGAATTAACCGACTTAGGACGCGTTCGCGAAGGCAACGAGGACTATCTAGGCCACGTGGTGCCTGCAACGCCCGAGGAAACCGGCGCGCGAGGATTTCTCTTCGCCGTGGCCGATGGCGTTGGCGGACAGGCTCTCGGTGAAGTTGCGTCTCGCACAGCGGTGGAGAGCCTGCTGGCAGGCTTTCGCGAAGCTCCCATCAACGAGGCTCATTCGTCGATGCTGCAGCGTCTGGTTCGTGACGCAAACACGCGTGTGATCGATGCGGGACAGGAAGCCGGGCCCCTTGGATCACGCATGGCGACGACGCTGGTGGCGTGCGCGCTGCGGCACGATCGCGCGACCGTGGCACACGTGGGCGATTCCCGCTGCTACCTGATCCGGCGAGGGCAAGCCAATCTGCTTACCCGCGACCATACCCTCGTGAACGAGCAGGTGCGGCTCGGCATCCTATCTCCGCAGCAAGCGGCGCAATCCGAATCGCGCCACCTCTTGAGCCGGTCGTTAGGCTCAGAACTTTTCGTAAATGTGGATATCGAGGAACACCAAGTGCTCGCGGGAGACGTTCTGGTACTTTGCTCGGACGGATTACACGGCTTCGTGCCGGGTTCTGAAATTGCCGCGTTGACAAGTCACGGCGGGGACCTAGCCGCCGCGGCAAAGAGGCTTGTGGATATTGCGAATCAGCGGGACGGCGATGATAATATCACCCTGCAAATCGTGCGTGTTCGATCCGTGGAGCGCACCGGAATGTACCGCGGCCGGCCGTACCGATTGCGCTAGGCGCGGCCAGCCGGTTGCATTTGTCTGAACGATATTTGCGAGGATCCCCGTCCATCCCGGCGACC
>JASHRM010000064.1 GCA_030037315.1 Candidatus Acidiferrales bacterium | reverse complement strand
AGAATGGGTAGAAGGGCACCCGGCAAATTTTCGAATTCGTGAATGCGAGCGCTCGCGCGATCGGCATTCCAAGGGTGCGCTTCGGGCATTCGCTGATGCTCCTAACTACAAGCGAATCACGTATATCCAGTGTACCGGATATTTCCCACTCCAAGGGTCGGCAGACATTTTACCACATGGGCAAATGAACGGCTGCGCCTTTGTGGGCGCTCCGTCCAACGAAAGCAAAAGGCCGTTTTGCATACGTTTTCAGCGGCGCGATTGAATATTCGGAGGCAGCGTACGACAGTCGTCGACTAGGTTGAGAGCCCTCGACTGCTGGAGATTCTACCTCGGGAATCACACGCCATACTCAGGGTGGTGGTGTTCTTCAGGCCGGGTCGCTTTTCGCGATGGGTTCCAAGTCCCTTCATCACTGTCGACTGGCAAGATCTGATTAGTGACAATTCGAGAAGCTGTCGGACGGGAAGATGAGGCGAAACCTTTTGAGCCGCGATTCATTCGAAATGGCCGACGATCCGTGCGAATATTCACAGTGCGCCCCCGGAGCGGCGCCAATTCTTTCCGGCATACAGCAACTTCCCCCCAGTGTTGGGTTAATTTTGAGTAGACACGTAAACCCGTTCTCGTTCAAATTAGACGGGTCTGGCAGGAGGAATGTTGGAGGAGTCTAGGCGATGAGACAGGTGGTGTTGTTGCTTGGGACGGCTCTTATTTTCGCGACTACCGCAGCAGCTCAAACCGGTTCTTCTACTACTCAGAATGATTCATCCGTTAACCCCGCGTTTAGTGCGACTTTCGGAGATCCCGGCGATTTTGGAAACACCAGCACGACGCCCGTGACCACGACAACGACGCCCTCATTCACGCCGGGTGTGTCGGCTTCTCCGCAGTTATTTGCGTCTCAGCCAATATTTGCCGGACCTGACGGATTGTCTGCTTTGACACCTTATTCCCTGGCTGCGAGCGAACCGGCGGATAGCAAGCCGCGAGTCTATGGAGTCTTCAAGAGCTATCAATTCCAGGCAAGCGCGGAATATTCGTTCTTGAGAATGTATGTGGCCTCGCACCCCGAAGTAACGGAGAACATGAACGGTTTTAACTTCGGGCTTAACTATTATCCGGGCGGTGGTTGGATCGCCTTCGATAGTGAGTTCATGCTCGAGTTTGGAAACCTCTTGGGCCACACGTCCCACTTTGCCATGATCGGAGGCGGCCCGCGTTTCCGCTGGGCGGGTCCGGAGGGAATCGAGATTTGGGGACATGCATTGGTGGGTTTCTCGCACCTCTCACCTCAAACCGCATACGGAGGCATGGGAGCGTTCGCGTTCCAAGCGGGCGGCGGCGCCGACTTTGGCCCACATAACCGGCGAATCGCTTATCGAGTGCAAGCGGACTTGGTCGGAACGCGGCTTTTCGGTACTTACCAATACAGTCCCAGAATTGCGGCGGGCGTCGTTTTCAAATTCTAGGCGACTGCAGCGCGTGGCGAAGACTGATCCGCTACAGTTCTAGCGTCCCGTGCCAACCAAGCGCAAAATGCGTTGGATTGACGTGTGAGCCTCGGCGAGTTTCAATATCCATGCAAACAAGAAATACAGAAGCCCATAGGGAATCAGCACGACGATCGCGACGAGGATGGGCTTGTGCCGTCCGAAGTAATGTTCGATCGCCCATGCCGCGCCGGCCGCACACAAAGCGGCTCCCCAAATTTTCAAAAAATAATCGACTGGCAATCCGGTTTTGCCGATACGGCGATTCAGAGTCGATCGCAGAAGATTGAATTCCACCCACGAGGCCATCCCTGCTGAAATTGTCAGTCCCGCCACGCCCCACCTTGGTTCGATCCCAAGCATTCGGGGCAAAGGCAACGCAAAGAGATATCCGAGCAAAGAGGTAAGGCCGACGCGGATGATCGCAAACCAGAGAGGTGTCTTCGTGTCTCGCAGCGCATAGTAGGTGGACGAATAGAGGCGCCCGAGCGTGGAAGCCAGCAGGCCCACCGTGGATCCCGCGAGCACGCCCCATACGTAAGTTGTGTCGTCACGCGTGAACCGGCCCGTTTCATAGATCGCGCCGACGATCACGTTTCCTAAAATCAGAAACGCCGCCACCGACGGAACAACGAAAAAGGCGATTTGGCGCAAACCGGCGTTGAGACGGCGGCGCAGCGTCTCGGCCACTTCGCTTTCGCTGCCAAGCGAACTCGACATCTGCGGCAACTCGGCAGCGGACACGGACATTCCGAAAAGACTTACCGGCAGCAGATAGAGCGTTTGCGCGTTGGCGAGCGCAGCCATTCCGCCATTCGGCAGAAAACTTGTGAGCCAGAGGTCCACGTAGGCGCTGATTTGCACGACACCGCGGCCGATCAGCACCGGAAAGAAATTGTTCACGATGATTTTTACGTTTTGCGCGCCGTAATGCAGCGAAAGCCGCAGGCCCTTGAGAAGTTTCAGAACGACGGGCATTTGCACGGCTACTTGCAGCGCGCTGCCCGCAACCGATCCCCAAGCGAGTATCACCGCCAGTTGGGATTGTTCGCGGCGGGCGCCCCAGAGCAGCATCGTGGCGATCATCGCAACGTTCCAGATCACCGGCGCCGTGTAGGAAAGGAAAAACCGCCGATGGCTATTCAGAATTCCCAGGCACCAGGCGGAAAGCACAAGCAAACCGGCGCTGGGAAAAAAAATTCGCACCAAGCGGATCGTTAATTCGCGCTTCTCTCCGTGAAAGCCAGCCGCGATCAGATCAATCAAGTACGGTGTGGCCAGGACCCCGATTAAAACGATGATCGAAATGGTTAAGGCGAGCAGGCCCGCAATCGCGCCAGCAACTCGACGCGCTTCCTCTTCGTCTTTGCGAGCCAGCAGGTTTGCGTAAACGGGAATGAAGGACGCGGAAAGGACGCCTTCGCCGAAAAGATTTTGGAGGAAATTAGGAATGCGGAGCGCAGCGCGCACGGTGTCCGCAACCGCCGAGAGCCCGAAGTAATGGGCGAAAACGCGGTCGCGGACCAAACCCGCGATACGGCTCAGAAATATGCCTGCCGCGACGAGAAATGCGAACTGTCCCGCCGCGCCCTGTGTTGGCGCAATGATTTTTTCGGCTTGGGTCACCGCGAAACTTCTGCCGGCATGAGCATTGGTGTGGAGGAATTCATTACAGAAGTTAGCGCCGAAGATGTCAACGAGGATTCTGGCGAGTGTGCACAGTACGAAGTTGGACATCCGAAAGCGGATCCCCACCGCCCGCCTAATCGGCGAGGCAAGTGGCGGGCAGGCCTCACCTGCCTTTGGCAAACCGGCTCGCAATGACAGGCTGTTGGACGTACGCAATACCACGAGTTGTGTCCTTATACGAATTGCGGATGAGGCCTAAGGCGAGCGCTCAAGCGTGGGATGCAGCGTCAGCTGGCTATCCTTCATCACTTCAACATCGCGCTGCCAACTCTTCTCGTCGCTGCACTTTATTTCGATGTGGTGAGCCCCCACGGAAAGCTGGATCGTCGACGGAGTTTGGCCCACAAATTTACCGTCGATATACATGTCGGCATTCGAAGGTTCCGAAGAGATTGCGATAGTGCCGATTTCTATCTTCCGTTGCGGTGTGTCGGAAGCA
>JASHRM010000063.1 GCA_030037315.1 Candidatus Acidiferrales bacterium | reverse complement strand
CAAGAAGGCCCAATCGCTCCGTCCGCTCCTCACGATTCCGCGCCGCAATCGACGTCCGCGCGATCATTGCCTGGCGCAACGACCACCTATACAAACGCCACGCTCGGCATCACGTTCGACATTCCTGATCGGTACTCGATAAGCCAAGGCCCGGCGGCTTGGTTGCGAATGGGAGATTTCTCGCGCGCCGCGGCGGACGCCGAAACGAGAAAGCTCGAGGCAACTGTTTTGCATTACTTGGATCAGAACGGATGGTCGCCGGTCTCCAACCCAAATCAAACTCCAGGACTCGACGGCTGCTATCGCAAAGGCGACTCAGTCATGGAGGTGCAAAAGGGACCGATCGGATGCACCATGAATCTCCTTGCACCCGATACGGCTCGATTTCCATCCTTGCCACTCGCGCGAGCGGGCCCTAGCCCCGCCTTTGTGGGTCCGACCTCTAAGTCCGACGTGAAGTCGGCGCGTCAGCGCAATCCTTTTCGGAGGTTCGCCCGCAGCCTGTAGTCGGCACTCAAATGCTCCGCAGCCAATTTGTACGATTCCGGCCCGCGCGATATCCTTCTCTCCTCTCATGAACTCCGAAACCGGCAGCATTCCGCTGCCATTTGACCACCTCGCCGCCCATGCGCATCTCTCTCGCGACGATCAACATCTCGCCGCGCTCATCGAAAAAGTTGCCGGCTTCACTTTCAAGCTTGACGAATGCGACAGCGTCTACGAATCGCTGCTCGAAGCGATCATGCACCAGAGCATCGCCGGCAAAGCCGCCCAGGCAATTTTCGCGCGCATCAAAGCGCTCGGCACTGGCGGCCGCTGCCCCACCCCGGAAGAACTGCTTCGCGTAAGTAAAGCCAAGCTGCGCAAGGCCGGCCTTTCGAACGCGAAAGTCGCATCTGTTCGCGACCTCGCGCAGAAAACCATCGACGGCACGGTGCCTACCCTCGAGCAAGCCGAAAAAATGTCCGACCAGGAATTGGTCGACCGCCTGATCTCAGTACGCGGCATCGGCCCGTGGACCGTCGAAATGTTTCTGATTTTCCGCTTGGGCCGTCCGGACGTGCTTCCTATCCACGACTACGGAGTGCAAAAAGGCTGGGCGCTCACTTATCGCAAGCGAAAAATTCCCAAGCCGAAAGATCTGCTGAAGTTCGGAGAGCGCTGGCGCCCCTATCGCACCGTCGCCAGTTGGTATATGTGGCGCGCCGTCCATCTTGCCGGCAAGGACGCCCGCAGAATCCGCAAACCCAAGCCCGCCAAGCGCCGCGTCGTCGCCACCCGCCGCATCACCGTCAAGCCCCGCCCCGCAAGCAAAACGTAGGGGCACGGCATGCCGTGCCCGGCACCGATGCCTGGCAACGCACCGCGATTGGAGCAACCCTTGTCATCCCGAGCGAAGTCGCACGTCTTCGCCTTTCCCGCGTTTTCCTGCAGGCGCGCGACGTAGTCGAGGGATCTGCTTTTTCCTTTGCTTTCGGAAATGTTTAACGGTTGCTCGTACCCGATCACGGCACCAGGTTCATGGTTGCGTTTTAAGTCATCGCGGCTCTCGCCCCGCCAAAAACAGTGCCACTAACCCGATCATCAGGACCGCACCTTCCAATCCCACGGACGCCCTGTGCAACTTGTCAAATTCCGCGCGCCGCGAATCGCTTGCTGAGGTTGCCTCCACCGATCCCATTTGCGTCCTGAGCGCCGCCATTTCCGGCATCACATAGAATTGCGACGCCGCGGTCAGCACAGCCATCAATATCACCGCCAACGCAGCCAGCCGCACAAGCCCATTCAAAGATTTGGCTAGAAATATCGACGCGACCAAGAAAATCGCCGCCGCAACGAAACCGAAAACGTGCAATCCGCTCAGCGTGAACCCGACCAGCAACCCCGCCTCATCCCGATTCGACAGCACCGCGAACGCCCCGCGCGTTACGACCGCCGCAAAATACACAATCGCACCCACCCACGCGCCCAGCACAAACACGCGCACATACGAAGCGAATCTCAGGCGCATGGAGGCATATACGGCCTGCAAGTGAAAACTCCGGCGCGATTTCGATCACCTGAAGCTTGCGGATTTGCTGGCATGGGCTGATCGATGACGACCCCCGCCTTGTTCATGTGAGCGCACATATTCGCCGGAGTAAGAACGGGCGCAATCCCGCCGCCAAAGCCGCCGGCCCAGTTCAATGAAGGCCTGATCACAATTTCCCCGGTCCGATCCATATATCCCCACCGCTCGAAATTCTCGCGAAACGGAACAACGCCCTCGAAAAAGTCATACCAGAAAAAATATTTGTAGCGCGACGAGATGACCCACTTGCCATCCATGTCGACGTATCCCATTTTGACAAAGGATTTCACGAATGAGTCTGTTAGGTGCACGCCGCCGTCGGAAACCAGCGCGAGCCCCTCGGAATAATGTCTGTTCGGAGCACACCGCGCCGGGGCCACATCATGCTTAGATCGAGCGACGGCACAGGCGTCAGTCTCTGCCGCAGAAACAGCTCTTTGCGCCTGCTGGGCAGATTTAGCGAGTAGTTCAGCCTTAGTGGTCCACACGAGTAATCCTACGCCTGCAAAACAAATGACCCGCGCGAGACGATGTGATCTCTTCAGCAAAACGAAACGCTCAACGGCATCTTTTGATGGCTTGTCTAAACCACCGTTACCTTGCCCGTCGCCACGTCGTAAACCGCCGCATCCACTCGCAGCTTGCCCGTCCCAAGCGCGTCGCGAATCACCGTCGAGGCACTCTGTAGCAACTGCGCCTGATGAGTCGCGTTCAGCGCGATCGCCTTGCCCACGTCGCCACCGGACTGCCCCACCGCAGCCTGCAGATGCTTGTACAAAACGCTGATCTGCCCGGGAACCGGCTCGGCTTTCATGGCTGCTTTCACGGCTCCGCAATTCGTGTGTCCCAGCACCAGCAGCGCCCGCACGCCCAGAACTGCGACTCCATACTCCAGGCTTGCAATGATTTCGGGCGTCACCATGTTCCCCGCAACGCGTGTCACGAAAATGTGGCCAATCGTCTGATCGAAGATCAATTCCACCGGCACTCGCGAATCGGCGCAAGCGAGCACCGCAGCGAACGGCTCTTGTTTATCGGCCGTGCGCTCTTTCAGCAGAACCAAATCATGATGGATCGACGTCAACTGATTGGCGGCAAACCGCTGGTTCCCATCGCGCAACTGCTGAAGCGCGCCATCCGGGGTCAGATTCACCGGCGAGTCTGGTTTCGAAGCAGAGGCCATTTTCAGCCCCGATTGTATTGCAATTGCAGCCGCGGTGGCCGAAAGAACGCCTCGCAGAAACCGCCGCTTGCCAAGATGAGTGGATGTGCTTTCAAGAGCTTGCATGTTGTCGTACCTCCGCGGATTCGATCAGAGGCCGCGCCACTTAAAATCGCAACATGCACATTTGACAGGCAGGGCGAGCCAACTCCCGGGCCACTTTCTAAGCACACCCGCCCAAATCAGTCATTCAGGCAGCGTATCCACTAATGGCAGAATCAAATCGAGGCATGGTGGGCGACCAAGGACTTGAACCTTGGACCTCTCCCGTGTGAGGGGAGCGCTCTAACCACTGAGCTAGTCGCCCGCAGAGTCACGCAACGGCAGCCCAATTTTTTTAGCAGAAGGCCCGGCGAATTGCAAACCGCGACGAACACTCAAACCAACGCTCATAGCAAGCGCTTGGCCGAGCTTCAGCGCGCCATCGCCCGCGTCGTTAAGGGCAAGGATGACGTCATCCAGCTTGCCCTCACGGCGCTTCTAGCCCGCGGCCATCTGTTGATCGAAGACGTCCCCGGCGTCGGCAAAACCACGCTGGCGCACGCCCTCGCCCGCTCGTTCCAATGCTCGTTCCAGCGCATCCAGTTCACTTCCGACATGCTGCCGAGCGACGTGATCGGCGTCAGCGTCTACAATCCCGCGGCGCAGGAATTCGAATTCAAGCCGGGCCCGATTTTCGCCAATATTATCGTCGCCGATGAAATCAATCGCACGACCCCGAAAACGCAGTCCGCGCTGCTCGAAGCGATGAACGAGTCGCAAATCACCGTCGATAACCATACGCATCCGCTGCCGCAGCCATTCCTCGTGCTCGCCACGCAAAATCCGATCGAGCACCACGGCACCTATCCGCTGCCCGAATCGCAGCTCGACCGTTTCCTGATGCGCATTCGCATGGGTTATCCATCGCGCGAAAGCGAAAAGGAGATTATTCGCAATCATTCCGCCGCCGGCCATGCCGAAACGATCGCGCCGATCATGGACGCATCCGACGTGGTCGCCATGCAAAATTCGGTCGCGCAAGTAAAAGTCGACGAAAGCCTGCTCGATTACGCACTCGAAATCATCGATCGCACGCGCCAGACCGAGCAGCTCAGCCTCGGCGTCAGCCCCCGCGGCGCCGTCATGCTGCACCGCGCGGCGCAAGCACGCGCTTTCCTCGAAGGTCGCGATTACTGCTTGCCGGACGATTTCAAGCGCCTCATCGTTCCCGTTTTCGCGCACCGCGTCGTCGTCAGCTCGCGCTACGTCTCCACCCAGAAAAAATCCGAGCAAACCGAAGCCATTTTGTACGAGATTCTCGACTCCACCCGCGTCCCGCTTTAGAAGAGGCAGCGTCCCGGTGATGGTCATCCCAAACCAAGCGCCTTCTGGGACTGTGAGGCTTGCCCGCCGTCGCGAGGCTTCGCTTTACCGATTTTTGGGCGTGCCTGTCGGCGATCGCATTTCGGTGGAAGGGCAGGGCTTTAGCCCTGCCAAAAGACGCGCGCGCTGCGCGCGAACCTGTGCGCAGAATCTCTCGCAGCATGTAGTCAATGCAGTCTCCTAGATCATGGCAAGCGCTAAAATTCCGGTCCCAGCCTCCAGCCAACCGCAACGCGGATGGCGTGCACGCGCTAACGCCACCGGCTGGCGCAATTTCGGCATGGCCATGCTTGCTCTCTCTGCGGCTCTCGTGCTCGCGCTCTTTTCGGCGTCGGTCGCACAGGAAGGACGCATCTGGCTCGCAGGAATCACCACCGTCATGGCGCTGGCCATCGCCACCTGGGTCGCGATTACCATCGTTCCCGCTCTCGCCAGGCGCACCAGCCTTCGCTGGATCGTCTATCAAATAGACTACCGGCTCACGCGTGAAGGCACCGTCTATCTCGCCGCGATTTTCATTTTGATCCTTGCCGCCGTGAATACTGGCAACAATCTTCTCTTTCTGATCCTCGCTTGCCTGCTGGCCGGCATTCTAGTTTCGGGAGTCCTCTCTCGCGTCGTGCTGACGGGCGTGGACCTCAAATTCGACCTTCCCGAGCATATCTTCGCCGAGCAACCCGTCCTTGCTGAAATCGAGCTGCGCAACGAAAAGCAGGCCTGGCCCTCCTTTTCGCTTCGCGTTGTCGGCGCGGACAAGAAATCC
>JASHRM010000062.1 GCA_030037315.1 Candidatus Acidiferrales bacterium | reverse complement strand
GAAAATTCCAGTTGCGCCCGGCAGTCGCACCGCTCGGACGTGAACACATCCCCTGTCAGGCATTGCGAATGCACGCGAACCAGTGGTGCGACGCGCCCATTCACTTTGCCATGCACGATCGCAACCGCCTCTTCGTCGGGCTTGCGGCCCTTTACGCCAAAAATTTTGAATTTTCCGAATCGCGTGGGAAGGCTGGCTTCGGCCACCACGCGCGCCGCCACGGCTGACTTTCGACGTTTCATCTGAGCCAGCCATTATAGCAAGTGCAGTAAAGACATCTGGTCGTCAGTGACGCTGTTCCGAATTTCGCCGAAAAGTACTCATGGAAAATACACATCAGGACCGAAACCTTGCGGTTTCGGTCCTGATGGCTGCTGCAAGCCTACGGGTGAAAGGGGGCGTTACTTTGCGGCCTGCAGAACCGGAATAGTTTTTGTCTCTTTCTCCTGCTCGCGCACTCTCCGTGCCAGCTCGGGGTCGGAAACGAAGAGCTGGCCCGTCTCCGCCAATCTCAGCGTGTAGATCACGTGTTGGTGGCCACGGGTAGTAATCAGCAACGCGCTATTGCCTTCTTTGCTGTCCTCGATCGTCCCGCTCGCGACCTCCGCGACAGTTCGTCCGTTTTTCTGATCCCTGATCACCATCATGTTCGTCGGCGAGGTCATGTTGCCCAGCGAAATCGTGTAGTCGCCTGCCGGCAGTACGGCCTGTCCCCATCGCGCTTCAAAGGGAAGCGTAAATTTGCCCTGATACAGCGATTGGGCATAGACTGAGCCGCCGGATACGCACGTCGCGCCGGCAATCACCAGAAATAGCAGCGACTTGCTTGCGAATCGGATCAATTGTTCTTTCATCTTCGTCCTCCTCTTGAGCCGGATTGCGTCTCGCCCGTTGGCTACGTCCGCATCTTGGCTTCACCCTGTAAAGCGCAAGGCGCGGGAAAAGTGGCTCAACCAAATTTCCTTTTCTTGAGGCTTCGCGCCGGTTCGTTCCAAGCCGTCCGTATCACATTGACTTAATTGGTTTTGATCGGTAACTTCTCTGCAAATATGCGCTTTTGAGGAAGGCCAGTGACGCCAGAGCAGTGGCAACAGGTGAAGGATGTCTTGGCTTCCGCTTTGGAGCAGCCTCTCCACCAGCGCGATGCCTACCTAAGCCAGGCGTGCCCCGACCCAACCCTCCGTCGCGAGCTGGAATCCCTGATCGCCGCGCACGAAAAGGGCGACGCTAGTTTCATGCGCTCTTCACTGAATTTTGAAGTGGTAAGAACCGGCGCCAAGCTCGGACCCTACGAAATCTTGGGTCCTCTAGGCGCCGGCGGCATGGGAGTCGTTTACCGCGCCCGCGATAACCGGCTCGAACGTGACGTCGCCATCAAAGTTCTTTCACCTGGCTTGTTGCTTGATGAAGCGGCTCGCAACCGGTTCCGCTCAGAAGCGCTCACTCTCGCTCGGCTCAGCCACCCGAATATCGCCGTAGTTCATGACGTTGGCGAGCAGGACGGCCTCGACTATCTCGTGATGGAGTGCGTTCCCGGCAAATCGCTGGCGGAAAGATTGAAGTCCGGCTCGCTCTCGGAGGCAGAAGCGATCTCTGTTGGAAAACAGGTCGCCGGGGCGCTAGAAGAGGCCCACGAGAACCATATCGTTCACCGGGATTTGAAGCCCGGCAACGTGATGATCACCCCCAAGGCACAAGCCAAGGTTCTCGATTTCGGCTTGGCGAAGTTTCTTCGTCCTCAGTCGGTAAACGCGACCACCCAGTCGTTCGCCGAAACTGAAGCCGTCGTCGGCACGCTTCCGTACATGGCTCCCGAGCAGTTGCGCGGCGAAAACATCGACAGCCGCACCGATATCTACGCGCTCGGGAGCGTGCTCTTCGAGTCCGTAGCTGGCAAGCGCGTGTTCGAGGAAGATTCGGCCCCGCAGCTAACCGACGCGATTCTGCACCAGCAGCCTGTGACTCCGCGTGCTTTCAACGCTCACGTCTCGCCGGAACTTGAGCGAATCATTCTGAAGTGCCTGGAAAAAGATCCGGGCGATCGGTATCAGTCGGCCGTTGAGGTAGGCATCGATCTGCGGCGGCTCGGCTCGTCGTCTTCCGCGGCTCTTTCGCACGCGATAGCGCCCCCAAAGAAGGCGCGTCGCTGGCCCATTGCACTCGCCGGCTTAGTGATCGCCGCGGCGCTGGCGGTCGGCGGATATTTCTATTTTCATCGCGGGCCGAAAATCACTGATAAAGACTCGATCGTTGTTGCGGACTTTGCGAATAGCACAGGCGATCCGGTCTTCGACGGCGCGTTGCGACAGGGTTTGTCTGTCCAACTACAGCAAACTCCCTTCCTCAAAATCTTGCCAGGCGATCAGGTGGCGCAAACCCTTCGCATGATGGAAAAGCCGCCGGACACTCGTATTACGCCCGAGATTGCCCGCGAAATCTGTCAGCGCATGAACGCCACCGTCGAAATCGACGGCTCGATCGCTCCTCTCGGCAGCGAATATGTCCTAGGACTGAACGCGGTCAATTGCGCGACCGGCGAAACGTTGGCTCAGGAACAAGTCACGGCAGCCAGCAAGGAAAAGGTTCTTCCCGCACTCAGCACGGCAGTATCGGAATTGCGTTTGCAGCTAGGGGAATCCCAAGACTCACTTTCAAGGTTTGACGTTCCTCTCACCCAAGCCACCACTCCATCTCTGGAGGCCTTGAAAGCTTACAACGAAGGCGCTCAGGCCCTCTGGGCAAGTGATTGGCCAACCGCAGTTTCTCTGCTGAGACACGCCACCGAAATCGATCCCGATTTCGCCACCGCCTATTCGGTTCTGGCGGCTACCGAGGCACAGATGGGCGAGAGTAGGGCCTCGGAGAGCGATGCAACCAAAGCATTTCAATTGCTCGATCGCACGAGCGCTTACGAGAGGTTGGTCATACCGGCCAATTATTACTTCTTGGTTGTCCGTGATTACGACAAAGCGGGTGTATTCGAAGAGGAATGGGCCCACACCTTTCCGCGCGACTCCGGTGCTTGGATCGGACTTGGGATAGTGTCCGGTTACAGCGGCCGATTTGATCAGGGGCTCGCGGCGAACCAGCAGGCGCTCCGTCTGAATCCTTCGCCCTTTCCTTACGGCATGGTGGCTCTTGATTACGTGAGTTTGAATCAGTTCGACCAGGCGCGGACTACCATCGCTACGGCGCGCGCCAACCACATCGAGCCTTTTTTGTCTGCTCAAATTCTCTATTACCTTGATGTTATTTCGAACGATCAAGCTGGCGTAAACGAGCAGTTGGCAAAGCAGTGGACGGATCAAGCGCCGGGCGCGCGCGAGCAAGCGAGAAGCGACACCGCCGCGTATTTCGGACGGCTCGCTCAAGCACGCGAATGGATGCGCCAAGCGGTCGCGGAGGCCTCGGCCGCCAAGTTATCCGATGCCGTTGCCAACTATCACGCGGAATCGGCGCTCCAGGAGGCCCTTTTCGGAAACATGGCGCAAGCCAAGATGGAGGCTCGACAAGCGGTCGATCCATCGGTGGACAGAGACGTTTTGGGTTCTGCTGCCATAGCCCTGGCGATTACGGGAGACGCACAGGCTGGACGTATCGCAGATGATTTGGCCCAAAGATTTCCGGATGCTTCTTATTGCAGGTACGTTTCCATCCCGGCAGTGCGGGCCGCGTTGGCAGTTTATTCCGGCGACCCGCAACAGGCCATCGGCGATCTTGCATCACCTCCTTCTTATGACCTCGTCGGGCCCGGCCCCCCGATGTTTACAACCTATTTGCGCGGCGAAGCGTACCTGGCACAAGGCAAAGGTGCCGAGGCTTTGACCGAATTCCAGAAAATCGAGGCTCATCCTGGACAAGTCGCCGGCGGCCCCATTGGCTCGCTTGTCTACCTCGAAATCGGCCGTGCCTACAAACTCCAGGGCGATACCGCGAAGGCTCGCGTGTCGTATCAGAAATTCCTGACGCTTTGGAAAGATGCCGATCCCGATATTCCGATTTTCCAGCAAGCAAAGGCGGAATATTCGAAGTTGTAATCATGGGCGATTCGAATCCAATGACTCCGGAAAAGTGGCAACAGGTGAAGGATGTTCTTGCCGCAGCCCTGGAACAACCACCTCAGGCACGGCGCTCCTATCTGGATCGTGTCTGCTCCGATCCCGCCCTCCGCCGCGAAGTGGAATCGCTGATCGTGGCTCAAGAGCAGGGAACTGCCACCTTTTCACTCAACGAATCGGATGTTGCCCGGGTGCAGCTGACTTCCGGCGCGAAATTCGCTCACTACGAAATCATTTCCAGGCTGGGCGCCGGAGGAATGGGGCTCGTCTACAAAGCGCGCGATACAAGACTTGGTCGCTTCGTAGCGCTCAAATTCCTGCAGCCCGGCGATACCGGCGATCAAACGGCCCGTATCCGTCTCGTCCGCGAGGCTCAAAGCGCTTCCGCGCTGAGTCATCCCAACGTAGCAACGATTTACGAGGTAGGCGAGCACGACGACCAGGTTTACATCGCGATGGAATTCGTGGATGGAAATTCTCTCGATTCGATTCTTCGCCGCAGCGCTCTGCCGTACGAAACAACGATCCATTATGCGGAGCAAATCTGCGCGGCTCTGTCACACGCTCATGATCGCGGAATCGTCCATCGCGATCTGAAGCCTTCGAACGTCGTCATTTCCGCGGACGGACATGCCAAAGTGCTCGACTTCGGGCTTGCCAAGCGTTCATCGGGCGAGATTGTGGAAGCAACCACCTCCCAGCTGTCTCTCACAAAACCCGGAACAATTGTCGGCACCCTCCGATATATGTCGCCCGAGCAATTGCGCGGCGAAGTTGCGGATGCGCGCTCCGACATTTGGGCGCTCGGCGTAACGATCTACGAAATGGCCACCGGAGATCATCCATTTAAGGGAGTGACGAATTACGAGATTACGTCCGCGATTTTGCGCGACCCTCCCAAACTCCCCATCGAAACCGTGCCCGCGGGCCTTCAATCGATTATTCAACGTTGTCTGGCCAAACAGCGTGAAAAGCGCTACCAGCACGCGGGTGAGGTAGGGGCCGCCCTCGAAGCGATCGATTCAGTCACCTCGTTTCACGTCCGGCCCCGCGATACGCGCCCAAAACTGCGGTTGTGGATGGCTGCTGTGGCTGCTTGCATGGTCGCGCTGGTCGCGTTCGCCATTTTCGAATTCGCGAACCAGAAGATCTCCGCTCCCGTTCCAGCGTCCCAGGAAAAATGGGGCCAGCTTACCGATTTTGCCGATTCGGCTGTCTCCCCGGCGCTTTCTCCAGATGGCAAACTCTTGGCATTCATCCGCGGGCCGGACACATTCTTTGGCCCGGGTCAGATCGAGGCGATGGTGCTGCCAAATGGCGAGCCCGTGCAGTTAACGCACGACGGCCGCATGAAAATGAGTCCCGAGTTTTCGCCGGACGGATCGAACATCGCCTACACAGCCACCAGCGTTCGTACGTGGGACACATGGACCGTTCCAGTGCTTGGCGGCGAAACCCATCTCATGTTTCCGAATACAGAAGGCCTCACGTGGATCGACAACAACCAGATTTTGTTTTCGGAAATCAAAACGGGAATCCACATGGGATTGATGACCGCCACTCAAAACCGCACTGACGCCCGTGATATTTATCTTCCCGCTCGCGATCGCGGCATGGCGCACCGGTCCGCGATTTCGCCCGATCGCAAATGGGTCTTGGTTTCCGAAATGGATAACGGCGGATGGCTCCCCTGTCGATTGGTTCCTTTTTCCGGAACCGATTCGGGTAGGCGTGTGGGACCGCCCGGCGGCAGTTGCACATACATAGCGTGGTCACCCGACGGGAAATGGATGTACTTTAATTCTGACTCCGGGGGGCGATTCCATATTTGGCGTCAGCATTTTCCGGACGGTCATCCCGAGCAGTTAACTTCTGGCGCTACCGAGGAAGAAGGCCTTGCGATCACTCCGGACGGGAAATCACTGATTACCTCGGTCGGCGAGCGCGAGAGCGAGCTTTGGGTTCGCGACGCCAAGGATGAACGCGAAATTTCTTCAGAGGGCTACGCCGAAAATCCACGCTTTTCGTCGGACGGCAAGAAACTTTACTACCAGGTGAGGCGATATGGCGTGACCGGGAAATTCAGCAGCGGAGAACTGTGGGTCGCTGATCTCGCTACCGGTCAATCCGAGCACTTACTCCCGGGTACTTTGATTTCCGACTTTGATATCTCGCCCGACAACAAGCAGGTGGTTTTTTCCTCGACAGATCAGCAGGAAGTTTCGCGCATCTGGGTCTCGCCGCTCGACCTTAGCTCGTCACCCCGATTGATCTCTTCCTCAGGCGGCGAAGACGAACCGCGCTGGAGCACGGATGGATATGTGTATTTTCGCGCCGCGGAAAGCAAATTGAATTTCCTGTATCGAATGAAACCCGATGGCAGCGCACGAACGAAAGTGCTCTCCGAACCCGTGATTGAGTTCGACAGCTTGATGCCAGACGGGCGTTGGGCGATCGGCCCCGAGGCGACCGGTCCGAATGGAACTGCGCAAGCTGTAGTAGTTTCGCTCGATGGCAAATCGCACAAAATCATTTGCCGTGGATATTGCGCGTCTGGATGGACGCCCGGCGGCAAGTTTTTCTCCCTCAGCCTTGTGACCATGGAGGGTGTGTTCACTATGTTGGTCCCAGTCTCAGCTGAAAAAGAGATCCCCGATTTGCCGCCGGACGGCCTCGAAACGAGAGCGCAAATGGAAGCTGTGAAGGGCGCAAAAGTCGTGGATGGTGCCGTCACGTGGGGACCCACACCGAACCTCAGCGCTTCTTTGCGCCAGCAGACGCATCGCAACCTCTTTCGAATCCCTTTGCAATAGCTTCTCCTCCCTAAGTCCTTTCTTCCCCGAGATTTGAACCGCGTCTCATCACCATGAAAAGCGAATGGATTCCATCAATTCTTTTCGTGAATGGCCTTGCGCCGCCGTTGGTAGATTTACGCGCATGGGAGCAGCTCCCGCGCACATGGCGAGCCTTGGCCTTTTTGCGGGTTACGACACCGGCGATTTCTATGACGAAATGTTTTCGTCGCGCGGTGAACCCAGGCCGGCCTACACGAAGCTCTTTCAGAAACTCGCCACGATGGCGCGCTCACATTTCGAAGAGCGCCGCAAGCTGGCCGACCTCTCTTTTCTAATCCAAGGCATCACGTTCACCGTGTACAGCGACGGGCGCGGCACGGAGCGCCTTTTTCCGTTCGACCTGATTCCGCGAATCATCCCGAATTCCGAATGGCAGCGCATCGATCGCGGTCTTTCCCAGCGCGTGGTCGCGCTGAATCTTTTCCTGCACGACGTCTACGGCAAGCAGCAGATCTTTCGCGATCAGCGCATTCCTCGCTCGCTGGTCTACTCGTGCCCGCACTTCCACAGGGAAGTAGTGGGCGTCGAAGTCCCAAAGGGAATTCACACCCACATTTGCGGCATCGATCTGGTACGCGACTCGAAAAGCGGCGAATTTTGCGTGTTGGAAGATAACGTTCGCACGCCCAGCGGCGTTTCCTACGTGCTCGAAAATCGTCTCGTGATGACGCGCACATTTCCCGATGCGTTCCAAGCCAACGAAGTTCTGCCCGTGAACAACTATCCAGCGGAGCTCTCGCGAATCCTGCGCAGCCTTTCTCCGCGCGGTGAAAACGAGGCGCAGATCGTGGTGCTCACTCCGGGCACTTACAACAGCGCCTACTTCGAGCACAGCTTCCTCGCGCAGCAAATGGGAGTCGAGCTCGTTGAAGGACGCGACCTGATCGTCGATGGCGGCGTCGTCTACATGAAAACGATTCGCGGCCTTACTCGCGTTGACGTGATCTACCGCCGCATCGACGACGAGTTTCTCGACTCGCTCACGTTTCGCGCCGATTCGATCCTCGGCGTGCCCGGGCTGATGGGCGCATACCGCGCAGGAAACGTGGCGCTGGCGAACGCCGTCGGCAACGGCGTCGCCGACGACAAAGCAATCTACGCGTACGTTCCCGAATTCATTCGCTACTACCTTGGCGAAGAGCCGGTGCTGCGTTCCGTCGAGACTTTCATCTGCTCCAAGCCGCAAGACCTGAAATACGTCCTCGATCATCTCGACAATCTCGTCGTGAAAGCAGTCGGCGAATCGGGCGGCTATGGAATGCTGATCGGTCCAGCCTCCGACCGGCAGCGCATTGAAGAGTTTCGCTGCCGCATCAAAGCCAATCCGCGGAATTACATCGCGCAGCCCGTCGTGCCGCTTTCGCGCGTTCCGTCTTACGACGCGTCGGAAGGGTCGATCGCCGGCCGCCACGTTGACCTGCGGCCCTACTGTCTCTACGACGGAGAAAAAGTCACCATCGTCCCCGGCGGCCTGACGCGCGTGGCGCTCCAGCGCGATTCGCTGATCGTGAATTCATCGCAAGGCGGAGGAAGCAAAGACACGTGGGTTCTGCGAGGTGAAAGCTGATGCTCTCGCGAATCGCAGAATCGCTCTTCTGGCTCGCGCGTTACATCGAACGCGCCGAAGGCACGGCGCGCATTCTCGACGTGAACTACCACATGCTGCTCGAGCAATCCCAGCAATCCTACCGGCTGCGCTGGGAGCCTTTGATCATCATGGCGGGCGAGGAGGATCGCTTCCGCAAGCTCTACAAGGAAGTGAATGCGGAAAACGTTTTCGAATTTCTCGCGTTTCGCCACGACAATCCGAGCTCGATCGTTCAGTGCATCGCGAAGGCCCGCGAAAACGCCCGCACGATTCGCGACCGCATGTCTCGCGAGATGTGGGAAGACATCAACGGGCTTTTTCACGTGGCGAATTCCTACGTTCCGGCGGATGAAATCGCCGCCGGCCCGCACCGTTTCTGCGACAAGATCAAATTTGGCGCGCACCGATTTCACGGCGTCACCGATTCCACTCTGCCGCACGATGAAGGCTGGGATTTCCTGCGCGTCGGTTGGGCGCTGGAGCGCGTCGAGATGACGGCGCGGCTCGTCGATGTGCAATATCACAATCTGCTCGATACACCGTCGCCGACGGGCGCGCTGGACAATCACCAGTGGATGGCGGTGCTTCGCTCCGTCGGAGCGTACGAGGCGTACCACCGCCAGTATCCGCCGCCCATCGAGCCCGAAAAGGTTGCCGAGATGCTTATTTTGAATCCCCAGCATCCGCATTCGATTCGCTTCAGCGCCAGCGAAGTGCAGGCGGGATTGCGCGCCATCAGCGGATCGGGCCGCGGATCCTACGCGAATGAAGCAGAGCGGCTCGCCGGCCGGCTGCTGGAGCGGCTCAGCTACGATCGCATCGGCGAAATTTTTGATCAGGGGTTGCACGGTTATCTCAACGACGTGCTGCGAATTTCCGGCTCGATCGGCGAAGATATCGCGCGGACCTACTTCTATTACGCGGTGGTGGCATGAATCGATACCGGCTGGTTCACACGACGGAATTTCTGTATGACGGCCCTGTTTCAGAAAGCTACAACGAAGTCCGTCTGCGTCCGATGCACGACGAGAGGCAGAGCTGCCTTTCGTTTCGCCTGATCACCGCGCCAATGTCGCGCGGCACCGCGTATCGCGATGCCTACGGCAACTGGGTTCATCAATTCAACGTACTCGCGGAGCATCAGCGGCTGAAGGTTGAGGCCGAATCCGTGGTGCTGGCGCACGAAGCCATGGATTCCTCGGCCGATTCCACTCCGCTTTCCGATTACGACTGTAGCTGCCATCAGATCGCCGAGGAGTTTTACGACTTCATGGCGCCGACGGGCTATGTGCCTCATCTGGCCGCGTTGGAGCAAATCGCCGAGGACGCGGAAGCGCAAAGCGACGGCACCGTCGCAGGATTCGCGGAGGCGGCCTCGAATGTGATTCACGAAAGTTTTCGCTACGTGAAAGGCGCGACGCACGTGCACTCTTCGATCGAAGATTCGCTTTCGATCGGCGCGGGAGTTTGCCAGGACTTTGCCCACGTGATGCTCGGAGTGGTGCGAATGCGCGGGCTCGCGGGGCGTTACGTTTCGGGTTATCTGGTTCCGGGCGCCGCGGCAGCGCCAGATGCGAAGCAGGAAGACGTGATCGGGGGCCAAGCCTCGCACGCGTGGGTCGAAGTGCTGATGCCCAATAATTCGTGGATGCCGTTCGATCCCACGCTCGGCAAGCCGGTGGGGCTGCGCCACATTCGCATTGCGTATGGACGCGATTACGGCGACGTCGCTCCGGTTCGCGGCGTTTACAAAGGCCACGCCGGGCAGCGGCTTTCCGTCGATGTGCGCGTGCGTCCTGCGCTGGACGACACGGGTACCGAGCAGCTTGCGAAAAGCGCCGCGCCGCCCGCGCCCGCAACGATGATCGCGGAGCGTCCGCAGCAGCCTCAACAGCAGCAATAATGGCGCGTAGCCGAATTTAGGCGATTTTTCTCGGGCCATGCGATTTCGGTAAAAAGGCCGAGATTTGACGGGTAGAAAATTTGAAGTAGTTGATTCGGGGGCGAGTTAAGAGCAATTCTACTCGGCAGGATTGTCGAGCAGAAATCGCATAAATTCGAGAGCTCCCTCGACTCCCGGTGGTCGCTCCCCTCGACGTTGCTCGGAACGAGCGGGACGACGATCCTCGTCGGATCGTCGAATTCGCATAAATCTGCGTCATATATTCTCCGTCGTCTCTCCTCGCGCTCATCGCCATTTGGCACTTTCTCTCTCGCTTGCCATAATTACTTGGCAAGGCACATCCACTTCTTCTTTCACGCTAGCATGCAATTTCGACCGATTTGTCAACGAAAGCCTGTGGACTTACCGGAACGACATCGCAAGTGTGCGGTGGGGGCAACCCCATGGGGCACAATCCCAATTTCGCTACGGAGCAATTGGCGTCGTGGACCCCGGGGCGCTCAACGGCGGGGGACAAAAGCGACTGCTTGATGATAATGACGGTGCTGCTACCTCCAAGCCAACGTCAGCCGCTCCTCTTCTTGACAATCGCCACGATTTTGACCGGGCGAGCCGGGCACGGTATCTCGTTGCCTTTTTCATCGGCAGTAGATGAGTGGCTCATTTCCACGACCTCATAGTATCCGGCCCCTTTTTCACCTGGTTCGCTGGGCAGCCAGACCATATCTCCGGCGCGCGGCAGGAATTGTAAGTTGGAGAGCCTAACCAGATTTATCGCAGTTCTGCCGTATAGGAACTCCAAGCAAGATTCGCTGACCCCACGGGGCGCGCGCTGCTCTTTGGCTTCCCGATACCACCTTCGGAAGAAAAGCCAAAGGCTCGGAAGAGTAAGAAGGCTCGCCAGACTTCCCGCCACATAGATAGTTGTCAGCAACATGACGCTCACCTCGCTGGCAATCTAGGAAACGATGGAAGCGTTATCCAGGAAAAACTAACGGAATGGGATCTGGACACCGCGCGTCCGATCAATCCGCTAAACAATGACGTCAAAGACGCAAACTGCAGATCCTTCGTCGGAAAGAGCGGCGTCGCTCCCTTCGCCACATCATTCCGGGCAGGCAGGATGACAACGCAGCAGGAAATGGCGTCTCATTCGCCGATCAATTGACTCTTCGTGGCCAGACTCACTAGGATGCTTCCGCAACTCGACTGTTCGATTCTGAATTGCAAATACCCTGCGGCAGCGCAGGAGGAGTTCGAATGGCGGCGCCAAGCTACGACATCGTCACAGTAGGCGGCGGGATTGCCGCATCCGCATTGGCCATCGCGATGGCCGGGCGTGGCGCCAAGGTGCTGGTGCTGGAGCGCGAAAGGCAATTCAAAGATCGTGTGCGCGGAGAGGCGGTTGTCTCCTGGGGCGCAGCCGAAGCGAGTGAACTTGGAGTTTACGGGCTGCTCAAGGAAAAGTGCGCCCATGACGTCCCCTACGTTGAGGCTGGTTCGGGGTTACGAGACCTGAGAGAGACGACGCTGTCGCGTTTGCCTCTGCTCTCTTTTCCGCACCAAGTTATGCAGGAAATCTTGCTAGCGGCTGCGGAAAACGCCGGGGCGGAAGTGCGCCGCGGAGTCAGCGTTGAGGGCATCGAGTGCGGCGCCGAGCCTGCCGTGGTTGTGGACCGGCGAAGCCATGAGCGGATCTCAGCGCGTCTTGTGGTAGCCGCCGATGGCCGCGGCTCGCCCGCACGAAAATGGGCGGGTTTTCAGGTTTGCGCGCAAGGCAATGACTACTACATGGCCGGCGTGATGCTGACGAACGTACGCGCGTCGACGGAGACGATTTATGCTGTGTTCAATCCCCAGCTTGGCACATGGACGGGTTTAATTCCTCAGGCGGGCGGCCGATTCCGAGCATATTTCGTCTATCCGAAGACGATCGGTTACCGACTTCAGGGTGAATCCATGCTGGGCCAATTCATTCGTGAATGCGCGAAGGGTTATGCTCCGCTGGCTGACTACTACGCCGAGGCGAAAAGCGCCGGGCCACTCGCCAGTTTCGATGTGAGCGACGACTGGGTGGAACATCCTTATCGTGATGGCGTGGCGCTAGTCGGCGACGCTGCGGCCACCACCGACCCCACGTACGGCCAGGGACTATCTTTTGCTCTGCGTGCTGCGCGAGTGCTTCGCGACGAACTCACAAACAATTCCGATTGGGAAGCAGCAGGACACCGCTACGCTGAGCAGCATCAGCGGAGTTTTCATGCATGCCATACGGTCGAGGGATGGATGCGTACTCTCTTTCAAGATCCCTCGCCCCAAGCAGCGGAATTGCGGACGAAAGCTATGCCCCGGATTGCAGAGGATCCCAGGCGCGTTCCCGACCACATTTTCAGCGGTCCCGATCTGCCCTTGAACGAAGAGACGCGCGCGCGATTATTTGGGGAATCTTGATTCATTTCCTCTCGAATCACGCGTTACGAACCACCGCTGATGCCGTCCTTTACATCCCCAGGCGCATTGGCTAACGTAGCGCCAAGGCTGTGGAATGAGCGGAACAGACGCGTTCTTACAAGGCAAAGACCTACTTTTCATACTGGTGCTGAAGGTGGGCTGGGCGGCTGCGCTGGCGGCCCTCCTGGTCCGTTTTCGTTCATTTCGAAAGCTGGTTTTCACGGAAGTGCGCGATTCGGATCAGAAAGTCGCGCTGCTGCTGTTTCTCGTCCCTCCGCTGGCCGTGGGCGTGATGCTGCGGCTGATCGCTGGCTACAAATTTTTCGACATGACGCTCGAAGGCTCGTTCCTGATGGGCTTGATCGGCGGGCGCGTGGTCGGATTGCTGGGCGGCTCGTTGATCAGCCTGCTGCCGTTTGGTTTTCATGAGTGGCTGTCGGCGCCGCTGGCGGCTTTCGTCGGATTGGTTGCCGGAATGGTGCGGCAGGCGATGCCGGAAAAAGAGGACGTCTGGCATTTTGGCCCGTTTTTGTTTTTGGGCATTCCGCAATGGCTGTGGAAGCTGATCCGCAATCAAACAGGGAACTGGGCGATGCTGCCGCTTTTTACCTGCGCGGCGCTGGAAGTGGGCCAGCTCGAAATTTCGAATTACGTTCCGTCGTCGTGGCTGTTTTCGATCCGCACGGCGAATTCGTATATTCCGCTGGTGGTGCTGTCGTCGGTGATGTCCGTGGCGACGGCGATCAAAATCTGGAACAACACGCGTACGGAAATGAACCTGGAGCAGAATCAGCAACTGCTGCTGAAATCGCGGATGGACGCGCTGACCAGCCAGATCAATCCGCATTTTCTTTTCAACACGCTGAACACGGTTTCGTCGCTGATTCGCTTCGATCCGGACATGGCGCGCGGCGTGGTGCTGAAGCTATCGAATATTTTGCGGCGGCTGCTGCGCAAGCACGAGACGTTTGTGCCCCTGCGCGAAGAGCTGGCGTTCATCGACGACTATCTCGATATTGAGGTGATTCGGTTCGGTCCGGACAAGCTGCAAATTTTCAAGGAAATCGACGACGAAACGCTCGACACGTTTATTCCGAGCATGCTGCTGCAACCGATCGTCGAAAATGCGATCAAGCATGGACTCGCGCCCCGGCTCGAAGGCGGGCGCATCCGGCTGCGCACGCACCGCCGGAACGGGCGGCTGACGCTGGAAATCGACGACAACGGCATGGGAATGTCGGCGGCGCGGCTGACGGAGGTTTATGGCGGCGGGATCGGGATCAGCAACGTTCACGAGCGGCTGCGGTTGCTCTACGGCGATCAATTTCAAATGGATATTCGCAGCCAGGAAGGCGAAGGAACGCAAATTCGCATCGAAATACCTGAG
>JASHRM010000061.1 GCA_030037315.1 Candidatus Acidiferrales bacterium | reverse complement strand
AGAATTTGCCGAGGAATGGCGACATTGCAGTAGGATCCCGGTCTCGCCATGAGAGTTCGACGCGAGAATGTGGTTTCGGGTTCCATGGGTGTTCTGCCTAACGGGCACGATATCACAGCGCTGCGCAAGCGGCCATATCTCGGTGGTCCAATCGGTTACACGGCATCGAGCGCCTGCTCGAAATCGGCGAGCAGGTCGCGCCAATGCTCGATGCCAACAGAAATGCGCACGAGGCCGTCGGTCACGCCGGCTTGTGCGAATTCTTGCTCCGTGAAGCCAGAATGCGTGGTCGTCTTCGGATGACAGGCGAGCGTTTCGACGCCGCCGAGCGAAACCGCGTTGCGCGCGATTTTGAGATGACGCAGAAAATCGAACGCCGCGCGCTTGCCGCCCTTCAAATCCATCGAAAGCATGCCGCCGGGATAGTCGCACTGCGCGGCATAAATGCGCTTTTGTTCGGGATCGTCAAAGAGCGTGGGGTAATGGATTTTTTTAATCTTCGGATGCACAGCGAGGCGTTCGGCGATTCGCTGCGCGTCGATGCTGGATTTATCCATGCGCAGGCGGACGGTCGGCAAGCGCCCGCCGAGCATCCAGCATTCATCCGGCTGAAGGATCGTGCCAAAAAAACCGCGCAGCGCCCGGATCCCTTTGATGAGTTCACGATTCTTAGCGAGGACGATACCGGCAAGCATGTCGCTGAATCCCGACAAGTATTTCGTGCCGGAATAAACGACGAGATCGGCGCCGATTTCGAGCGGGTGCTGGAATGAGGGACCGAGCATTGTGTTATCCACCATCACCACGGGCCGCGCATCGCCTTTTTTGACTTTGCGCGCCGCGACGGCATCGCAAACCTTGCGAATGTCCGTCATCGTGAGAGTGGGATTTGCGGGCGTTTCGATCATCACCGCGCCAAGGTTTTTCGCGTTGGCGATGGCGCGAGCGATCGCGTCCGTTCGTCCACAGGGTACCGCAATGCCGGCGACATCCCACTGCGAAAGGTAATCCTGAATCAGATGCTGCGTTCCGCCGTAAATGGGAACGGTGTAGACGATCGAATGTCCAGGGCGCAGAAAAGTGAAGAGAGAAGTGACGATCGCGGCCATGCCGCAATTAAAGGCCAGCGCTGAGGCCGAGCCTTTTTCGAGATTGACGATTTGATCCTCGAGCATTTCCGCGTTCGGGTGATTGAAGCGCGAATAGATCAGGTCCGCGCTTTCTCCTTCAGCGGGTTTTGAGCGGCCTGAGGCAACATCGAATGCGTGTTCGGCGGCTTCGGGAGTTGAAAAAACATAGGTCGAGCTGCGAAAAACGGCGGGTCGCGCGGAGCCAAGGGAAAGCTTTGGGTCGAAGCCTTCGGTGAGGATTTTCGTCGATGGGCGAAGCGGCTGAGACTTTGTGCGCTTGCGGGCCATGGCGCGGCCTCCTGTCCACGGTTATAACGGTATCACGACATGATTGACGAGATGGGCCCGCGAATTTTTTGCTGTGAGTGAAGAGAGATTCTTCGACTGTGTGAACCGGCATCGAGCAAGAGCGCGATGGAATGCCACACCGTCGGTCACACCGCTCAGACTGACGACGCATTCGAAGGAAGCGATTGCAATCTTCCGGCTAGATCGTGATGGCGATTTTGCCCATGAAATTGCCGGAGGCTTGGAGGCGGAAAGCATCGAGCGCCTGGTCGAACGGAAAAACTTTGTCGACGAGCGGACGCAGCTGATTGATTTCGAGGGCTTGAATCAATTGTTCAAGGCCGGTGCGGCTGCCGACGCCGATGCCCTGAAGGCTGGCTCGCTTGAACATCAAATCGTGCGGATTGACGCTGCCTTCGCGCCCTGCAAGAACTCCAATCAGTGCGATTTTCCCTTCCCACCCCACGCATTCGAACGAGCGGGCCAGCGTGCCGATGCCGCCCGTTTCGATCACGCAATCGACGCCGCGTCCGCGAGTCAGCGTGAGAATTTCCTTTTGCCAATCGGGATATGTTTTGTAATTCACGCCGGCGAAGGCGCCCATCTTTCGGGCGCGCTGAATCTTTTCGTCACTTGAAGACGTGACGATCACGCGCGCTCCGGCTGCATTCGCGAATTGCAGCGCGAACATGGAAACGCCGCCAGTCCCCAAGACGAGCACGGTATCGCCGGGCTTGACCCGAGTCCCGAGCGTCATGAGTGCGCTCCACGCGGTAAGCGCGGCGCAGGGCAGAGTGGCCGCTTCTTCAAAGGAAAGGCTCGGAGGCATCGCGACAAGGCCGTCCTCGTGGAGGCAAATATATTCGGTGAGCGTGCCATCGAGCGGCAAACCCAACGCGCCGCGATTTTTCGGCGGTATGCCGTCGATCCAAACCTGGAAAAATGTGGGAATCACACGGTCGCCAACTTTGAAACGCGCAACGTTCGCGCCGATTGCGACGATTTCGCCAGCCCCGTCCGAGCAGGGAATCGCAGGATGATCAACTCCGGTGTGATATTTGCCAGTGAGAATCGCGTGGTCGCGGTAATTCAGCGCCGCCGCGCGAAGTCGAACAACAACCTGATATGGCCCCGGCGTGGGATTGGGTCGCTCGACGAGACGAAGATCATCGAGCTTCGTAGGATTCGGCGGAATTTCGTAGGCGTTCATGGCGCGACGAGGATAGCCGAAGTGAAAAGAGTTCGCCACAGAGACACGGAGGGATTCCGTTGGACGATGGGGCGGCTGCCGTCGCGCCAAGGATTGTTGAGTGTGTGTCGAAGAGAGGTTCTTCGACTGCGTGACGGGACATCGCGCCGAGCGGGATGGAATAAGAATCTTCCCTTCACTTCGCTCAGAATGACGACATTTTACGAGTGGGGGCTATTTTCGCGAGATGCGGATGAGGCGGCCGTCGTCGAGGAGGCTGTAGATTGCGCCGTCGGGGCCCTGCTGGACCTCGCGGACGCGCGCGTTCAGGTCTTTGAGCAGCCGCTCTTCGGCTACAACTTTGTCTCCGTCGAGCACCAGGCGAATCAAACTCTTCGCGCCCATTCCGCCGATCAGAATGTTGCCCTTCCACTCCGGGAACATATCGCCCGTATAGAAAATCATTCCGCAGGGCGCGATGTCCGGATACCAGAAATAAACGGGCTGCTCGACGCCGGGCGCCTGCGTGAGCCCTTTGCCTGCGAGCAAATCGCCGTTGTAGCGGCGTCCGTAGCTGACGTTGGGCCAGCCGTAATTTCGGCCGGGCTGGATGATGCTGATTTTGTCGCCCCCCATCGGACCGTGCTCGATCACCCAAAGCTTTCCAGTGGCCGGATTGATGGCAGCGCCTTCCGGATCGCGATGCCCATACGAATAGGTTTCGGGTAGCACGGTCGGCTGATCGAGAAACGGATTGTCTTTCGGAATCGAGCCGTCCTTATTGATACGCACCACGCGGCCGGTGAAGTTGCGCAAAATATCGGGATCGAGAATTTCATGGTCTGTGCCGTCGTAGCTCGGCTCGTAAAAGCGGAAGCGGTCCGCGCCGGTAATGAACATCGTGCCGTCGGGCGCGAAAACGATGCGGCGATTCACGCCGTCGAGCAGCACTTCCACATTTTCGAGGTGGCGCTCATCCTCGCTGAGATGCGCGCGAGCCAGGCGTTCTTCGCCCACGCGCATCGTGCGGCGTTCGGAGACGGACGCTTTCCAGACGTTGCCGTAGAAAACGTCGATCGGCCAAACGCCCGGCGCTTCACCGGGCGGAGGAGCGAAGTACGTGAAATAAATCATCCGGTTGTGCGCGAAATCGGGATCGACGACGACGTCATGAAGCGATTCGGCTGCAACGACTTTTGTGTCCGGCACGCCGGCGATCGGCGCGGAATAAAATCCGTCCATTTGCGCGACGCGGATGAAGCCGTAGCGCTCGGCGACGAGCATTTTGCCGTTAGGCATGAACGCCAGCGACCAGGGCGCGTTGAAGCGCGGAATAATTACGTCGACTTTCAACGGCGGCGACGGTTTGGAGGGAGCCGGCGCATTGGTTTGGCCAGGAAACGCAGGCTTGGGAGGCGGGTAGTCTTCGGCGCGTTTTTGCTGCGCGTGGGTGGGCAGTGCAAAGCTGCAGGTGAACAACAAAACTGCAAACGCAACACCGAAGGAGCGCGCCTTCAAATTGTTAGGCATCGGAGATTCCCCGCTTCCCTGAAGTGGTCTTAGATTGGAGCGGAGATGTTACCTGTGTTGCGGGGGCGAAGCAATCGTGTCGCGAAAATGCGATTTCATTAGTTCGGCGGCGCGTTAACCTTAGACGAGATTTGCAGCCTGCTATTACGGCTTTCAGATCTGAGATTGCAAATTTGAGAGCGAAGATTTCAGATCAGAACCAAAATGTGCTTTTTCGCTTCGGCCGCGGGTGCGATTCGAACGCCTTTTCGAGCTTGTTCAGCGATTCGCCGACGGTGAGAAAGACCCGCTCGCGCGCCGGCTCTTCCAGGTGCTTGCAAACCCGCAGCATCCAACGCACGGCTTCTATTTTTATTTTCAGATCCAGCACCACGTCGAGGACGTGTGGCTCGCCATTGACCCAAACCAGCGAAATTTCGTTGCGAAGCCCTTGAAGGCGGCCATTCAAATCTTCCAGGCGCGATTCAAATTCGCGCTCACTCCGGTCATAGCCGCAATCTCGTTTGGGAACCGGCATAACGGCTGCAGGTGCGTCGTAGTCGAGAGCGTGTTTCATCATGAAACCTCCCACAAACACCTGAGGAAATAGCAATGGCCGTACCATACGGGCAGCGCGTATGGGCGCTCGTAGGTTGTTGTAGCTAGTTGACTTAGAGCACTCTCGGATTATGCGGTTATGGTACTAGACCGTGAAAATTGCTCACATGTCATGACGTTTGTTCCGTGGGGTCAATTTAGGTAGATCAGCGCGGTCTAACGAGTAGAATCCGAGGGAAAATCCGCCGCTGAACGCTGTGCTAGTATCGAGCTCGCGTGACGAGAACCGTTTACATCGTGAGCGCGGCAAGAACGCCGATCGGCAAATTCGGCGGCGCGCTGGCTGAATTCACGCATCCAGACTTGGGCACGATCGCGGTGCGCGCAGCGCTCGAGCGAGCGTTCGGACCGCCGCTGCCGAGCGAACGCAAACCGGGCGAATTTGATCGCGGGCCGCTCAGTGGAAGCGGTTGTCGTGACAGCGCAGGCGGAAATGGCTGGCATGTGGACGAATTAATTTTCGGCAACGCGCGCCCTGCCGGAGTCGGTCCCAATCCCGCGCGGCAGATCGCGTGGCGTGCGGGTCTTGGCGACGATGTGCCCGGGCTTACGGTAAACATGGCGTGCGCCTCGGGATTGCGAGCCGTCATGCTTGGCTGGCAGGAGATTTTGACGGGTGCAGCGGAAATCATTGTCGCTGGTGGAGCGGAATCGATGAGCCGCGTGCCATATCTCATCGAAGGGCGATGGGGATTCAAGATGGGGAATCAGCCGCTCTTGGACGGAATGTACCGCGACGGTTTTCTGTGTCCGCTTTCGAAAATGATCATGGGGGAGACGGCGGAATTGCTCGCGGAGCAGTACAAAATTTCGCGCGAAGAGCAGGACGCGTTCGCTGTGGAAAGCCATCGCCGCGCGGCGCGCGCCGCGGCCGAGTGCCACTTCAAACGCGAAATCGTTCCGGTGGAAATCAAAGACCGAAAAGGCAACGGGACGCGTGTCGAAAAAGACGAGCACGTCCGGCCGGACGCGACGCTCGAAGGGATGGCCAAGCTCCCACCCGTCTTCAGCAAAACGGGAACGGTCACGGCAGGGAATTCAAGCGGGATCACTGACGGCGCGGCCGCGGTTGTGCTGGCGAGCGAAGAAAAGGTTCGCGAGCTCAATTTGAAGCCTCTCGCGCGCATCGTGGATGCGGCGATTGCGGCCGTCGATCCGCGAGTGATGGGAATCGGGCCGGTGCCCGCAGTCCGCAAACTGACGGAACGAACTCGCACGAAAATCGAGGATTACGACGCGGTCGAGCTCAACGAGGCTTTTGCCGCGCAGGTGCTGGCGTGCGGTTGCGATTTGCACTTCGATCGCGCGCGACTGAATCCCAATGGCGGCGCGATTGCGCTGGGACATCCGATTGCATGTTCGGGTGCGCGCATTCTGACGACTTTGATTCATGAGGTCCGCTGGCCGGAAGGACAGGGTGGTGTCCGAGAGGACAGTGCAAAAGCCGGCCGGCGGGGTCTTGCCACATTGTGTGTGTCCGGCGGATTGGGCGTGGCAGTCGAAATCGAAACGGTCTAACCTTTTTTGGGCGGGCGTGTGCACGTGATTTGCGTGCCCAGGGGCTGGAGCGATTCGAATGCAGCAGAATTCCCATAATCCGCGAAATGGACGCGGCGTAGAAGTCCTCGGCACGCTCGCGCTAGCAGCACCGAAGCTCGAAGAATTCGAATTCATCAGGGTGCGCGTGGACGGAGAAATCGCGCGCCTCACGCTGGATCGTCCCGATCACAATTTGCTGAACGAGAGAATGCTCGCGGAGCTCGCGGCGGGCATCAATACGCTTGGCGAACGAAGCGAAATCAAGCTGATCGTGCTCGAATCCGCAGGGAAGACGTTTTGCGGCGGGATCGAGCTGGGTGAATACACGCAGCGGCGCGTATTCCAATTGCTCGACGCGTTTCATGGCGCGTTTTCGGCGATGCTCGATACCGCGAAGCCGTTGCTGGTGATCGTGAATGGGCCGGCATTTGGCGGGGGAGCAGAACTTGCCGCGCTGGGCGATCTGGTGATTGCGACGCCGCGGGCACGGTTCGCGCAGCCTGAAATTAAATTGGGCGTTTTTCCTCCGCTGGCTGCGGCGGTGCTTCCTTATTTGCTCGGTCCAAAACACGCGTTGGAGCTGGTGCTGACCGGCGAAACGATTTCCGCGGAACGCGCACGCGAACTTGGATTCGTCAACTGGCTGGTTTCCGAAGAAGAGCTGCCGAAAAAAGTTGACGAAGTGATTGCGAAAGTGACGGCGCAGTCGGCGCCCGTTTTGACGATGGCAAAGAAAGCGATCATGGGCAGCCTGGGATTGCCGTTGCGCGACGGCGTGCGAAATTCTATGAAGGTGTTCCTCAACGAGTTGGCCGAGCTCGAAGATTCGCAAGAAGGCTTGCGCGCGCTGGTCGAAAAGCGCGCCCCAAAGTGGAAGAACCGCTGACGTCCTCAGTTTGTGCCTGGTCTCTTCGTCCGCCGAAGCGTCATGCGCGTTCATGGAGCCGCGAAAAACAAAGGCAGATCCCTGCCTGTCCGGCAGAAAGGGCGTCTCACTGCGCCGCAGAAATCGCGGCTCGGTTCGGGATGACACAATTGAGTCTTCCTCCAGCAGCGCTGCGCACATCGCGGGCTACCCCAGGAACGTGGGTCATTCGTTGACACGACTGTATACGCGGCTTACACTCGCGAGCGACAATTGATTTGGCACGGGGCTGCCGTGGGTGAATAGTTGTTCATCCCGGAATAGATGGAAGGCCGCGAAAATCGGCCACGGTCCCGCCACTGTGATCGGCGCGTAGTGGCAAGAGCGTCGAGAGTCAGGAACATACCCGAGCCAATGAATGCCGGTGCTCTTCGCGAGAAAGAGAGCGGCGATGAGCCTCGCTATCCTCGCGAGGCTTTTTTGTTGGAGCATGCATTTGAATTTGCGGCGATGGTGGAAAAGCTTGACGCCGGTTGTGGCGACTGCCGTCGCGCTGGCGGCCGGGCGTCCCGCATTTGCGGCCGCCAGATTCGCGCCGCGCGATGCAGCGCAGGAAAAAAGCGGGCGGGTGGTAATCGACGAAGCGGGACGCTCGGTCAAAATGCCGCCTGAGGTGAACCGAATCGTCACGCTGGCCCCGAACCTCACCGAAATTGTTTACGATTTAGGTCTGGGGGACAAGCTGGTGGGCGACACGACTGCATGCGACACGCCGCCTGAGGCGAAACTAAAGCCTCACGTCGGCGGCCCGGCCGATCCGAGTATCGAGGCGATTGTCGCGCTGCATCCCGATCTTGTCCTGGCCACAACCGCCGGAAATCGCGCAGAAACGGCGGACGAACTCAACCGCCTGGGAATCGCCACGTACACCAGCGAGGGAGAGATGCAGACCGTGCTCGGAATTCTTGCCTCGATTTCGCGCATGGCGGATTTGATGGGCGTGAAAGCCCAAGGCGATGAGCTCGTGGCACGTTTGCGTACGCGGCTCGACGCGCTCCACGCGCGATTAAGCGAGCGGCCGATGGTGCATGTGCTGTTTGTGATTGGGGAAGACCCGCTTATGACAATCGGACAGAATACTTTCATCGCTGATGAGCTCCGATGGGCGGGCGCCGAGTCGATTGTCTTGTCGAGGCAAAATTGGCCGGTGCTGGGTATCGAGGAGGTCGTGCGCTTGCAGCCTGACTACATCGTTTTTGCGGAGCACGGCGCGGCGGCCAGTAGCGAGCTGGCAGATTTGCGCGCGCGACCTGTTTGGAAAGACCTGGCCGCCGTTGAATTGGGCCACGTCGTGGATATTGGCGACGCGGCGATCGAGCCGTCGCCGGGATTAGTCGACGCGATCGAACGGCTGGCTCGCGCCGTTCACCCCGAGGCTTTCGCGAAAGGCGAATTCCGCAGCTTCGAAAAGGGACATAGCGATCAGGCACAAATCGCCGCGTGGCCGGAGGCCGTTTGCGTCCGCTAACGCCGCGACGAGTTGCCTGGATTTGCGTAGCGCTCTGCGGCGTACTTTTTCTCGCCATTGTGGTGTCGCTGCGGATGGGCGCGTATCCGATTTCGGTGCGCGACATCGTGGCGACGCTTGCGAATGGAGTTCTTGGACGCTGGAACGAAATGCCTGCAGAGTTTCGCGACGTGGTGTTCGAGATCCGCTTGCCGCGAATTCTTCTGGGTATCGTCGTGGGCGCTTCGCTTTCCACGGCAGGCGCCGGCTTTCAAGCGCTGCTGCGCAACCCGCTCGCCGATCCGTATGTGCTGGGCGTATCGAGCGGGGCGGCGGTCGGCGCGATCATCAGCTTGATTCTGGCGCCGCAAACACCGGGACTGATTCAACTCGCTGCGTTCATCGGCGCCGGCGCAACGATCGCGGCGGTCTATTTTCTGGGCAGGCGCGGAGGCCAGCTCGATAGC
>JASHRM010000060.1 GCA_030037315.1 Candidatus Acidiferrales bacterium | reverse complement strand
GCTTGCGCACGGCGCGCGAATAAGCGTTTTCTTCCAGATTCCAATTGGTGCGCTTTGAAAACATAGAGGCAGGCCGCGCCGCAAAGGAAAATCGCCCGTTCAGCGCTCGCGAAACGTCAGAGAATCCGTTCGTGCGCGTAGCCCGCCGCGTCGAGCGCCGCCATCAACTCGGCTACGTGCTCGGGACCGCGCGTTTCCATCGTGATGTCGATTGCCGTATCGCCCAGCAGCACTCCGTAATACGCGCGATCGTAATCCGTCTCCACAATGTTTGCTTTCTCCGCGGCGATTACGTGCGCCACCCGTTCGAGCGCGCCCGGATGATCCGGCAGATGGATGCGCAGCCGCACCAGGCGCCCGTCTTTCACCAGCCCGCGCTCGATGATTCGCGAAAGCAGCGAAACGTCGATGTTGCCGCCGCCGATAAAGACTCCCACTTTTTTCCCGCGCTCTCCGATTTTTTGCTGCAGGACGGCCGCCGTAGCCACGGCACCCGCGCCCTCCGTCAGCGTTTTTTCTTTTTCCAGCAGCAGCAGAATCGCGTTCGCGATTTCCTCGTCGTCCACCGTCACAATGTCGTCCACATACTTTTTCACCAGTGGCAGCGTAATCGAGCCCGCGCAGCGGACTGCAATGCCGTCCGCGATCGTCACCTTGGGAGGCAAAATCACCGGCTTGCCCTTTTCCACAGCCACTTTCATCGATGGCAGCTTCGACGTTTGCACACCGATCACGCGCACCTTCGGATGCGTTTCCTTCACCGCGCACGCCACGCCGCCAATCAGCCCACCGCCGCCAATCGGCACCACGACCGCGTCGATGTCCGGCTCTTGCGTCAGCATTTCAAGGCCCAGCGTCCCTTGTCCCGAGATCACCGCCTCATCGTCGAACGGATGGATGAACGTAAGGCCCAGCTCATCGCAGCGCCGCACAGCCTCTTGGCAAGCCTCGTCGTAATTCGTTCCGGCGAGAATCACTTCCGCGCCGTAGCTTCGCGTCGCCGAAACTTTTACCAGCGGAGTCGTCAGCGGCATGCAAATTTGCGCCGCGATTCCGCGTTTTGTGGCGTGATACGCTACCGCCTGCGCGTGGTTTCCGGCGGAAGCAGCGATCACTCCACGCCGCCGCTCGTCGTCGGTGAGCAGCAAAATTTTGTTCAGCGCGCCGCGCTCCTTGTAGGAGCCGGTCATCTGCAAATTTTCGAGTTTGAAATAGACCGAATTGCCCGTCAGCTTCGAAAACGTCTCGGACCGGACGAAAGGCGAAAGAAAAATGGAATCGCGGATCCGGCCTTCAGCTGCCTTGATGGAATCGAGCGTTACCATTCCCCGGTCTTGCTCCCCCAGCTCGAAATCGCGAGCGGCGCCTGCGCCGGACAAACTTGCGGCGTCTGGCGTCTAGCTACATCTTAACCATAAGCGCAATCGCTTATTGTATATGGCCCGCCGTGTGGAATCAGGCAAAAACTCAAATTGTTGTTTCGGGCTTCAGGGCTTGGAGGTGGCGCAGTCCGCTCTTGTAGCGCGGGCGTCTCTCCTGCGGTTTCCCGCGATGCAGCCGCTCGTCCGGTATTCACCGGCCATTGAAGCAAGACGGCCACCATTTGTGATATAAGGGCGCGCTCATTAACAAGAGGCGAACGGCGTCGCCTCCCGGCCGATAAAACCAACCTGAACGAACCACCAAAGGAGTCATGCCCATGGCCACTTCGGATGTCGCTCGGCCCGATCGCGCGGATGCCGCATCGGTCTTCAATCGCTGGTGGATTCCCGTGGCCGCCGTGTGCATTCACATCTGCATTGGTTCGGTCTACGCGTGGAGCACGTTCAACCGGCCCATCAAAGCGGTTTTCCCGCATGCTGCCTGGTGGTTTAGCCCGCCGTATACGACGTTCACCACTGCGCTCGTCGTACTTGGGTTGAGCGCCGCTCTTTTCGGGCCTTGGGTTGAACGCCGCGGTCCGCGCGTGGCGGCCACCACTGCCGCGATTTTCTTTGGCAGCGGCCTCGTGATCGGAGGCGTCGGCCTCGCGATCCATCAAAACGTCCTCCTCTGGGTTGGCATGGGCTTGATTGGCGGAATCGGTTGCGGCCTTGGCTACATTGCGCCGGTCAGCACGCTCGTGAAATGGTTTCCGGATCGGCGCGGAATGTCCACGGGGCTGGCCATCATGGGCTTTGGCGCGGGCGCGTTTTTCGCGGGCTATCTGAATCCATACTTCATGAAAATTTTCAGCGTTTCGAAAACTCTGATGATTCTTGGCGTCACCTACTTCATCATCATGATGATCGGAGCGATGATCATCCGCCGTCCCCAGGCCGGATGGAAGCCTGCCGGCTGGACTCCGCCCGCCAAAGTGAATCCGATGATCACCGATCGCAGCGTGACCCGCAACGCCGCACTCGGCACCGTGCAGTTTTATTTGATCTGGGGAATTCTCTTCATCAACGTTACGGCCGGCATCGGCATTCTGGCGCAGGCCTCGCCGATGTATCAGGACCTCTTCCGCAAAACGGCGCTCGAGGCGGGCCTTTTTGTTTCGCTGATCAGCGTGTTTAACGCTCTCGGGCGAATCTTCTGGGCCTCGACGTCTGATTTCATCGGCCGCCGCGCCACGTACCTCACGTTTTTCATTGTGCAGTTCTTTTTGTTCCTGCTGATTCCGCGCGTGGCTGCCGATGGTCACCGGCTGATCTTCGAAGCCTGCGCGTTTGTCGTCTTCACGATGTACGGCGGGGGTTTCGCGACCGTGCCTGCTTTTCTCGCCGATATTTTCGGCGAGGAAAACGTCGGCGCGATTCACGGCGTAATTCTGATCGCCTGGAGCGCAGCCGCGGTCGTTGGGCCGGTCATCATCACGCAGCTTTCCGAACGCGCCAAAGCCGCGCTCGCGCCGGGTGAAAGCCGCGTCCACATCTACGACCAGCCCCTCCGCGTCCTCGCCTATATCCTCGTCGTGGGCTTCATCCTGACGCTCCTCGTCCGCCCACTGAAGCACGCAAAAACGATGCAAACCTAAAAGCACTCCCTTTTTGTCCTTCGTAGGGGCGCAGCTGGCTGCGCCCTACAAGGTCCCGGTCTTTGGCGATTAGAACCAGCCGCCGGCGTTTGTTTTCAACGGGCTGCGGCATTTTTTGATCGCGCGATTTGGCGATTAGGAGGTGCTCGACGCCGATGCAAGCGTGATCCTGCGCGCCTTTAGACAGTGTGTCCTAATCCTATTGACCGCCATCGAGCGCGCGCATATAGTCGCGGCACTGGGAGGGGGAATGAAACCACGGGCTCTTGCGGTTTGGCTCGCCGCGATTTCTTCAGTCGTCATCATAAGTCCACGCGCGCGAGCGCATCACTCATTCGGCGTCGAGTACGACATCAACAAGCCGCTCACGCTGACGGGCACGATCAGCAGTATCGAGTGGACCAATCCGCACAGCTTCGTCTACATCGATGTGAAAGACGCGAACGGCAAAGTGACCAACTGGAAATTCGAAGGCTACCCACCGGGCGTTCTCTATCGGCAGGGATGGAAGCGCGACGTGTCGATGAAAGCGGGCGACACGATCACCATCACCGGATGGCAGGCGCGCGACGGCGGCGCCTGGGGACACGCGCGGCAAATAACCTGCGCGGACGGCAAAAAATTGTACTTCGGCCCTGCGCCGGGCACCGGAGACGGCGGCGCTGCGCCTCCGGTCGATGTGCCGCAGAATTGAAATACCAAAGCAGATCCCTCACACCACCCGCAAAAGGCACGGCTGGGTTCGGGATGACATTTGAGCCTTTCGCGCGAAGCAGTGATGAGAGGTAATTGGTGAATAAAGCGAAAATACTGATGCTGGCGATGATTGCAGCGATGACGATGGTGTTGTCATCGAGCGTGGCCGGGCAGCAAAATTCCGCTGCGCCGGCGCAGAATTCCGGCGCCGCACCTGCGTCCGCGCAAAACGCGGCTCCCGTCACGCCCAATCCCCTCGTGCTCCATCCGACGGCTGGACCAGACGTGCCGCGCATGCCCGACGGCCATCCCGACATGACCGGCGTGTGGCAGGGCGGCAGCAACCGCATCGGCACTTGGGAAGACACCAACAACGGCGAAGGTCCGCTGGGCCAAAGCGGCCCAATCACGAAATACGCCGTGAACTGGCCGCAGCCAAAGCCTCCTTATCAGGAATGGGCCGCGAAAAAAGTTCTCGAATCTTACAAAATGCGCGGAGTCGACGAGCCGATGGTGCGGTGCGAACCCCCCGGCACGCCGCGAACCACGCTCATGGGGCTTTTCCCCATGCAGATCGTGCAGACGCCGCAAACGGTTGTGCTGCTGTTCGAGGTTTTTCACGTTTTCCGAATCATTCCGATCAATGGTAAGCATCCCGATGATCTCGATCCGAGTTACATGGGCGATTCCGTGGGTCATTGGGAGGGCGATACGCTCATTGTGGACGTTACGGGATTCAACGACAAGACGTGGCTCTCGGGCGTTGGCACAATTCACAGTGAAAAATTGCATGTAGTTGAAAAATTCACGCGCGTCGATTTGAATACGATCGTTTACTCGGACACAGTGGAGGACCCCGTTGTACTTACGGGCCCGTGGACGCGCTACGGCACCATCATGCTGCGCCCCGGAATGCGCATCCGCGAATACGAATGCGTGGAAAACAACGTCGACATGCAGCGCTACGAACAGCTCCTGAAAGACCCCGCGCTCTTCATGCGGAAGTAAGCATGCCAATTTACCGCGCGCACAGCGTCGGGCTGAAATAGGCCCATGCGCATTGCGGTCGTCTCCGACATTCACGGCAACCGAAGCGCGTTCGAGGCGGTCCTCGCCGATCTGAAACAGACCTCGCCGGATTTGATTTTTCACGGAGGCGATTTGGCGCATGGCGGATCGAGTCCCGCGGAAATCATCGACCGGATTCGCGAGCTGGGCTGGCCCGGCGTGATCGGCAACACCGACGAAATGCTGCCAAAGCCGGAATCCCTTCGGCAATTCGCGAGCGCACATCCGCAGATCAAGCCGATGTTCGATGCGATTGAAGAAATGGCAGCCGCAGAGCGCGAAATGCTCGGAGCGGAAAGGATCGCGTGGTTAGCGAAATTGCCTCTGGCGCAGACGCATGGCGCAATGACCCTCGTTCACGCGAGCCCGGGAAGCTGCTGGATATCGCCGACACAGGATTCGAGCGATGAAGATCTGCAGAAAACGTACGGGCCACTCGGCAGACCGGTCGCAGTGTATGGCCATATCCACCGCTCTTTCATGCGCAAAATGCCGAACCTAACGGTGGTCAACACTGGAAGCGTCAGCCTTACGTACGACGGCGACCCGCGCGCGGCCTATTTGCTACTCGACGATTCGGTGCCCGCGATTCGCCGGGTCGACTACGACGTGAGCAGGGAACTAAAGCTGCTCAATGATTGCGGATTACCCCACGCGGAATGGATCGCGCGGACGCTTGAAAAGGCCACGTACCAACCGCTGTAACACGAAAATTTCTAATTCGTTTTCGCGAATGGTTTGCGCAGACCGCGCTTTTCGAGGATCGGCAAAACTTCCCGCGTAAAACGCTTCAAGCCGTCGACGTAATCAGGCCAAGTTAGAATCACGCCGTCGATTCCAATCTTTGAAATTCGTTCAAGCTCATCCGCAAGGCTTGCCGCCGTGCCGATCATCGGATGGCCTGCGCCGACTGCCATGCGCTTGCGCATAAACGCCAGGCGCTCGGAGCCTTCGGGAATGTTGTTTTCCTTGCTGATGGTTTTCATCAAACTGTCCATCAGCTCGTTGTCGAGATATTCCTCGGCATAGCGCTTCAGATACGCGTCGGCTGCGTCTTTCGTTTCCCGCTGTACGACGGCAACGTTGGTCCAAAGCTGGATCTCGCGGCCAAATTCTTCGCGCGCCATTCGTTTGTAGTTCTCCACCTGCGGTTGCCATTCTTCCGGCGTATTTCCGTGCGGACTGATTAAGCCGATGTCGGAATTCTTCGCTGAGAATCGCATTCCGACGGGTGAAAGCGCCGCATTCATGATCGGAATGCCGCCTTTTTGCAAGGGCTGCGGACGCGAGATCGCTTTTTTCATGTGGAAGTATCTGGTGTCTTCATCGAACTCGCCCGGATCAGTCCACAAACGGCGCAGCACGCGCAGCCACTCTTCCAAATAAACGTAGCGCTGATCGTGCTCCATTAAATTGATTCCGAACATGTCGAATTCGCGGCGATTCCATCCGCCGACGATATTCAGCGCAAATCGGCCGTTTGCGATTGCGTCAATCGTGGCGCATTGCTTCGCAACGAGGATCGGATGCATCGTAGGGGCGTGCGACGTGGCAAAAACACAGGTGTTTTTCGTCGCTTGCGCCATAGCGGCCGCCCAAGTAAAAACGTCGAGTACAGCGTTCGATTGGTGATCGGGCCTGTCGTCGAGGTAGCCCTTCCAGCGCGCGATCGGGACGATCGCTTCGAGACCGGCCTCGTCCGCGATCAGCGCCGCCGCAAGCGTGTTTTTCCAGGTCGGCTGCAAAAGCTCGGGCACGAACGTCATATTCGCGATCGTATTTGTGCAAAAAGTGCCTAGTTTCAGCTTGTTACCGTTGAAGATGGGATTCATCGGTTGGTTGGTCACGCTGGTCATTCTGCCAGAGATTGCCCAAATTTCCAGCGGGGAATTGCCCTCAACTGTTTCGCGCCGGTACAGCAAAAAGTGTCCAAAGGGTCGCTATTTTTTCGCCACGTGAGTCTGCATTCACCTGCATCTGCCGATTGAATGTGTAAGGCCGCGCCGTGAGCAGCGCAGTGTCGGCGTGCGCGCAGGCCCGACGCTCTCGTGGGCGCGGGCGATGGCGACGATCCGCTCAAAATGCGAAGTTTCGACTCGGAGGATATTGTGGCTGTCGAATGTCACTGGAAGCGCGGGTTTGCTCGCAGGATCGCGTGGCTTGCGATATTCCTGCTCCTAGTCCCCAACTTTCTGCGCGCCGACGACTCGTCGACCCATCCGGCGGCCAATCAGGACAATTCCGCCCAGTTCAAGCGACTTTCGCTCTGGCAACTCGGCGACGTCCGGGTGGCGACCGCCTCGAAAGAGCCTGAAGAAATTTGGAACACGCTGGCCGCGATTTATGTGCTCACGCAACAGGACATTCGCAGATCGGGAGCGACGAGCATTCCGGAAGTGTTGCGCCTGGTCCCCGGCGTGGAAGTGGCTCGCATCGATTCGGATCACTGGTCCGTGGGGATCCGCGGATTTGGCAGCGAATTTTCGAAGTCGGTGTTGACTGACGGCCGCAGCGTCTACAGCCCGCTTTTTTCCGGCGTCTATTGGAACGTGCAGAACGTGATGCCCGAAGACGTGGAGCGCATCGAGGTGATTCGCGGGCCCGGCGGCACGATCTGGGGCGCGAACGCGGTAAACGGCGTAATCAACATCATTACAAAGAGCGCCAGGGAGACGCACGGCGGGCTGGCGGCTGTTGCCGTCACTCGGGGACAGAACTCGCCGGGTCACGCGCCGCGGGTTTTCGCGTATTTCTGCGAGTAGCGTTCCAGGGCGCTGCGGATGATGGGATGAGCTTGGGATGTGGGAAGAATGTCTTCCACTTCGACGGTCTTGTTTTCGAGCTTTTTGTAATCCTGGAAAAATCGCTGGACCATCAGCAGATAATGCTCCGGAATCTGGCTCGCT
>JASHRM010000059.1 GCA_030037315.1 Candidatus Acidiferrales bacterium | reverse complement strand
GTTCTGTCGCGCGTCGTGTCGCTCTTTCGTCGCCGCGCGTTCAATATCGACTCGCTCACCGTTGGCCGCACGGAAAAGCCTGAAGTCTCGCGCATGACTATCGTCACCGAAGCGGACGAAGACCAGGCGCGGCGCATCGTTGCCAACGTCTACAAGCTGGTGAACGTGTTGCTCGTTGATGACGTGACGCATGAGACCGCGCTGCTTCGCGATCTTGCGCTCGTGAAAGTCAGCGCAAATCAGCAGACACGCTCGCAGGTGCTCGAGCTGGCGACTGTCTTTAAGGCGCGCGTCCTCGATATCGCCATCGACTCGATTACCGTGGAAATGACGGGCGGGGAAGAGAAGGTCGACCGCTTGCTCGAATTGCTGCATCCGTTCGGATTGCTCGAAGTAGTCCGCACCGGCATTGTCGCGATGCGCCGCGGGGCAAAGTCGCCGCACATCGCGACCAAAGCCGCCCGCGCCGTCGCGGCGTCAGAGGACGGAACCGTTTCCTACTCGGTGTAGCGCCGCCGTCCTGAGCGAAGTCAAGGGCCGGCATCGGAAGACGGCACCGTGTCCCATTCGGTCTGACCTTTTATCAAAATCGGCGAACGCCGTAGGCTTGGAAGATCATTTCGTTGCTGATGATGCGAAAGTTTACGCAAGTCTGCGCATTATTTCGTGCGTGAAAAATCGTAAACAATATTCCACAGCAGCCGTACCCCGGCGGTGTAGTTCTTCACCGGAATGCGTTCGTTATCGCCGTGAACGCGCTCGTCATCTTCCCGGGTGATCGCAAACGGCTCGAAGCCGTAGCTCACAATGCCTTTTTCGCGAAAATAATGCGAATCCGTAAATCCTGAATCGACGCTTTGCACCACGCCCGCGCCGGGATCGAGTTCGTGCACCGCCTTGTCAATCGACGCGTCGAGCGGCGTATCCATCGGCGAAACCGCGGGCGCAAAATTCAGAATCGTCTCCACTTTGATCGACGGATCGTCGATGATTTTTTGAACCTGCGCGATCCAACGATCGATCGTCCACGTCGGCAGCAAACGGCAATCGAGTTCCGCGCTCGCTTCCGTGGGGATGATGTTCGTCTTGTTCGAGCCTTTCAGGCCTGTAATCGAAATCGTGTTTGTCAGGCGCGCGAGAATTTCGGGACGCTCCTTCGCCAACAGGTCGTATGCATCCGGCTCCGCCAGAAATTTCTTCGGATCGGCGAACCGGGTGCGCCACGGCTCCGGCTCGTAAGGCGCGTGCGTGCGCAGCATCGCTTCGATCGGCGGCGTCAGTTCCAGAGGCGAGCGGTATTGGCGCAAGCGATCGAGCGCAGCCACCAGATGATTCGGCGCCGAATCTGCGATCGGAATCGAACCGTGTCCCGAACGGCCCTTCGCCGTCAGACGCAGCCAGCCGGGAGTTTTTTCCGTGGGCCCGATACCGAAATAAATCGGCTTACCGGAATCATCCGCGAGCGAGCCTGCGCCTTCAGTGATCAGAAATCCCGCGCCCCGGTACCATTCAGGCTTGTCCTTTGCCACCCATCCCGCGCCCATCTTGCCGCCGGCCTCTTCGTCCGCCGTGCCGAGAAAAATCACGTCGCGCTTCAGCGGCACGTGCATGCGGTGTAGTTCGAGAAACGAAAGCAATTCCGCGATCCCGAGCGACTTCATGTCGATCGAGCCACGCCCCCAGAGGTATCCGTCCTTCACGAGTCCAGAGAACGGATCCTCCGTCCAGTAAGCGCGCGTGACGGGCACCACGTCCATGTGGTTTAGCAGGATGAGCGCTGGTTCCGAGCCTTGGCCCTTCAGCCGCGCAACAATGTTTCCGCGGCCGGGCGCGGATTCGGCAATCTCATAGGGAATACCCTCCGCTTTGAGAATTTTCGCGTACCACTGCGCCGCGAGAATTTCATTTCCCGGCGGATTCGTGGTGTTCACACGAATGTAGTCCGAAAGCCTTTGCACCGCTTCTTTGTCTACAGCAGGCCAGTCCGGCGCTGCATTCTTGGATTGCGCGACAGCCGGCAGCGCAGATGCCAAAACTGCAATCAGCGGAAAGACAAAACGAACAGCGGACGATCGCATGTAATTGCTCCAGAAAAAATCGAACGGCAACGAATTGTAAGATTGAGACGCCCGGATTATACGCGCAATGATTCTGAAGTCGCCACGATTGCTGCGCAAAAGCTGTTTTGCTAGGATGCGCGGGCGACCCGCGAAAATCCGAGGCAGTTACTGGAGGATCTGAAATGAGCAAGCTGCAACTCTTCTTGGTAGCTTTTGTTCTGGCGTTCGGCCTGTCAGGCGCATTCGCTCCGTTGCGCGCGCAATCCACCGCCGCCAGCGACAAGGCGCAGATCGAAGCGTTGGTGCAAAAATTTAACGACGCATTCAACGCGCGGGATTTGGATGCGCTCATGTCCTGCTACGCGCCCGGCAAGGGACTCTTCGTTTTCGATGCTGTGCCTCCGCGCGAATACCCGAGCTGGGACGCCTACAAGAGGGATTGGGAGGAGTTGCTTTCCTCGTTTCCAGGTCCGGTAAGCACGAAGTCTACAGAACTGGTCATTACCGTGATCGGCACACTCGCCTACAGTCATGGAATCCAGCCCACAACGTTAACCCGCAAAGACGGCTCAAAGTTCGAAGCCGTGGCTCGCGTGACGGACGTTTATCGGAAAATCAACGGCAAGTGGCTCGTCGTGCAGGAACACGTCTCGTTCCCGGTCGACCTCGCAACAGGTCAAGCGGATTTGCTCTCGAAGCCGTAAGACGCAGCGGCTGCGAACCGAGTCACAATTCGTCATCCCGAACGGCGCCGCGCTTTCTGCGCGGCGCAAAGTGAGGGATCTGCTGCTTATTTCCTGTGCATTCTGTTGCGCCCACTTCACACAGTTACGATAACGCGGCCGCGCCGCCGCGGATGTTCCACCAGTTCGTGCGCCAGCACGATTTCCGCCAGTGGAATCCGCTCGCCGATGTCAAATCCCGGCCATCCTGCTTCGAGCGCTCCATTCAAATCTTGCGCGGCCTGCCTTTTTGCTTCCTTGGGAAAATCGTCACTGCCAAGAAAAAACCCTCGAATGTTTTTGAACGCCATTTGCCAGAAGGGAACTTTCGGCGTCGCGCTGTCCGTGGCGTAGCTCGCGATCGAGCCTGTATTTTTCAGCATGTCAACGTCCGCGTCGACGTTAACTCCAAACGCGACTTCCACAATGTGATCGACGCCATCCGGCCCGATCGATTTCACTCGTGCCGCCAGCTGCTGATCGCTTAACACTACTTCGTGTGCTCCGGCCTGCTTGGCGGTCACCTCATCCGCAGCCGATCGTACGGTACCGATTACGTGCGCACCGCCGTAGCGCGCGAGGGCCACGGCGCACAATCCCACAGCGCCGGCCGCGCCCTGCACCAAAACCGTCCGCCCGCTCACAGGTCCAGCAACGTGAACTGCGCGATGAGCCGTGAGGCCCGGTATGCCCAGGCACGCACCCTGTTCCATCGACACGTTTTTCGGCAAGGGCGCCACTTGATCGACGGGCACGACGGTAAATTCCGCCGCAGTTCCGAACGCCCGGTAGGATTGCGCTCCGTAGCACCAGATCTCTCGGCCGAGCCATTCGGACGCGACGCCCGCGCCGATTTGATCCACGCGCCCGGCGCCATCGCTATGCGGTATCACACGTGGATAGGCCATGCCGAGGCCGAATGCGTCCTGCCGTTTCTTGATGTCACCCGGATTGATGCCAGAAGCCGCGATGCGAATCCGAACTTCTCCCTCTGCGGGGGTTGGGTCGGGCATCTCCCCAACTTTCAAAACGTCTCGCGCCGGCCCTGGCTTTTCATACCACGCTGCTTTCACTTCACGCCTCGCCTTCTGCTTGCATCTCGAGATACTACTCGCCCCCGACGCAACACGCTATTCCGGAGCCGGCGCCCCGGAGTGCTTTCATCTTGAGTGTTGAGCCGCGGACTTTAGCGTGTCAGGTGCATAATCACCAAGCGATCGGTTCTAATCGACACGCTTCCGCGTGCATTTTCTTAGCGAATTTTGCTCCTAAGTCTGGACTCAGAAATTCCTCGCTTGCAACTGATCGTTTTGAAAACTTCGGCGCAAAATCCTCCGTCTGGGATTAGTATGTGTGCCGTACGCGCACCCCAGGGGAAATACCGGTGCGCGCAATGGTTTCGGGGGGAAGCAGAATGGGAATCCGAATCGGAATGAAGTGGTGTGCGCTGGTGCTTTTGTTCGGCCTTGCGGTTTCAGCAGCAGAAGCGCAGCAAGAGCATCCGGTAGACAATAAGACTTTGCTTGACGCCGGGAAAACCGGCGACCAGTGGCTGATGGCCGGAGGCAATTACGGGGACACCCGCTACAGCCCGCTGAAACAGATCGACGCATCGAACGTCAGCCGCCTTGGCCTCGCTTGGTATTACGACACGGACTCGCTTCCGGGCACGCTCGAAGCCTCGCCCGTAATTTCGAATGGCACTCTTTATGGCACGTTGACGTGGGGCGTGGTGTTTGCGGTCGACGCGCGCACCGGAAAAGAGAAGTGGCGCTGGGACCCGCAAGTAGGCCATCAGAATTTCCCGGCGGGCTCGGCCGGAAATCCCGACAAAGTTCGCACCGGACCAAGCCTTTGCTGCGGCCCGGGAAATCGCGGCGTTGCGGCTTATGGCGACAAAGTTTACGTCGGCACGCTCGACTCGCGGCTCGTCGCGCTCGATGCCGCAACCGGAAAAGTGGATTGGGAAGTTCAGACAGCCGACAAAAACGCCGACTACAGCATTACCGGCGCGCCGCTCGTCGTAAAAGGCAAAGTGATCATCGGCAATGGCGGCGGAGAATTTGCGGTGCGCGGCTACATCTCGGCATACGACGCCGAAACCGGAAAAATGGATTGGCGCTTTTACACCGTGCCGGGCGATCCGTCAAAGCCGTTCGAAAATGAAGCGATGAAAGCCGCCGCAAAAACTTGGACCGGCGATTGGTGGAAACTCGGCGGAGGCGGCAATCCCTGGAACGCGATCTCCTACGATCCGAAACTCGACCTTCTTTATTTCGGCACAGGACAAGCGGGGCCTTGGGTCGCGAAATATCGCAGCGCACCCGGCGCTCCACTCTCCGACAATCTCTACATCTGCTCGATCATCGCGGTGAAGCCGGAAACCGGAAAATTCGTTTGGTATTTTCAAACCACTCCCGGCGATGAATGGGACTACGATTCGATCGCCGATCTTGTGCTCGCAAATCTGAAAATCGACGGCAAAGAACGCGAAGTGATCATGCAGGCGCCGAAGAACGGATACTTCTACGTGCTTGATCGCAAGACCGGGCAATTCATTTCCGCCGCGCCGCTTCAGAAAATCACCTGGAACAAAGGGCTCGATCCGAAAACGGGCCGCCCGATCGATAATCCTGAGGCGCATTACGGCACCACCGGCACGATTGTTTGGCCCGGGCCTGGCGGCGGGCACGTTTGGCAAGGCATGTCGTTTAACCCCGAGACAGAGCTTGTATACGTCACTCCAGGCATGGCCAGCAGCTTTAATTACGTCGAAGCAAAAGAATTCAAGCCTGAACTCGGGGAATACAACTGGGGAATCATCTTCAGGGATGCCGCGGGCAGAGGCACGGGCCCGGTCGCGCGTGGCAACGCCGCGGCGGCTCCGCCACCTCGACCGCCTGCGGGCAACTTCCTGGTCGCGTGGGATCCTGTGACGGAAACTGAGCGATGGAAAATTCCCGCAACGGCCGGCGGCGGCACGATGACTACAGCGGGAAATTTGGTTTTTGCCGCATCGAGTGGTGGAGACTTCGAAGCGTTCAGCGCGGATAAGGGTGAAAAACTGTGGGGCGTGAAACTTCAGCCCGGATTCGCGAATCCGGTTTCGTACATGATTGATGGAAAGCAGTATGTTTCCGTGCTCGCGGGTCGCGGAGGCAAGGGACGCCTCTATACGTTCGTGCTCGACGGCAACGTTCCCGTTCCGCCTCCGCCTGCTGCACCTGCGGCTCCGCCGCCACCGGCAGGAGAGGCCCGATGAGAAGCACGCTGACAAAACACGCATTTGTTTTCGCGGCGGTGATCGTTGCTGCAATCGCTTTTGCGGCACAGCCGAGCGAGGCGCAATGGTCAACGGTTGGGGGCGATTCGGGCAATACGCGGTATTCGTCGCTCACGCAAATCAACTCGCAGAATGTGTCGGAACTGGGCGCTGCGTGGATTTCGGAGAAAATCGGGCCGCCGCCTTCGTCACGAGCGATGCCCGTGATCCACGACGGATTGATGTTCATCACCGCGCCGCCGTTCGTTACTTCCGTCGATATCTCGACCGGAAAAATCGCGTGGCAGCATCGATTCGCCCCCGATACAGCACCGGGCGCGCCGGTTGCGGGCTCGCCTGCGCGCGAAGGCGTGGCAATCGGCGAGGGAATGGTATTCGTTGGGCTTTCGGATTCTCAACTGGTTGCTCTAAACGAGAAAACCGGAGAGCTTGCGTGGAAAACTTCGCTGGTCGATCCAAACGGCGCGGCGACAGGAGCGCCTTCTGGAGCACCGCTCTTTGCCGACGGGCTCGTTTCGATCGGCACGAATGGCGACAACGGGAATCGCGGCCAGATCGTCGCCGTGGATGCGAAGACGGGAAGAGAGGCGTGGCGATTTTTCGTCGTGCCCGCCCCGGGCCAGCCCGGCTCGGAAACTTGGCCGAAGAATGAGGCGTGGAAGCGGGGCGGCGGCGCCGTTTGGCTCGTCGGTACTTCCGATCCTTCACTTGGCCTGGTTTTCTATGTCACTGGAAATGGCGTGCCACAATACGGGGGAGAAAATCGCCAGGGCGATAATTTGTATCTCTGTTCCGTTCTGGCGCTCGACAGCAAAACTGGCAAGCTGCGCTGGCACTACCAGGTGATCCGTCACGACATTTGGGAAGCGGACATCGCGGAAGCACCCGTGCTCTTTGACGCGGACGTCAACGGCCAGACCCACAAGGCCATCGCGGCGATGCGTACCGATGGCTACCTCTTCATGCTCGACCGCGAGACGGGAAAACCGCTTGGTCGCATGGAAGATCGGCCGGTGCCGCAAGATGCATTTCAGAAAACGGCGGCCACGCAACCGTATCCAGTAGGGGCGGATCACGTTTTGCCGGATTGTGGCGACTGGAAAAAAGAAGTAACTCTGCCGCGCGGCTTCGAGCTGGGCTGCTTTTTTACTCCTGCGTCGTATGAAAAACAAAACGTGATCGCGCCCGTTTACGGAATGCGCGCCACGCCGATGTCGTTCGATCCGCAAACGCAGTTTTTCTACGTCACCGGCAACGCAGGGCTCCAGTGGTTTCGTCGCGCCGAGGATCCAGACTTCTTCGGCCTGAGCTTCAACACGCGGGTTCCGGGATTGAACAAGTTGAGCTATGGCGTTCTGGCCGCGATCGACACTCGCACGGACAAAATTGCATGGATCAAGGAGTTTCACGGGTCGCGTCCCAGCGGTGCGCTTGCGACGGCCGGCGGTTTGGTTTTCCAGATGGCCGGCAACGGAGAGATGCAGGCGTATGACGCAAAGACCGGCTCGCTCGCCTGGCAATTTCAAACCGGCGTGCCGAGCGGCAGTCCGCCAATAGCCTTTGAAAATGACGGCCAGGAATACATCGCTACGGTCGTAGCGGGCTCGGTGTGGGCATTCAAGCTTGGAGGAACGCTCCCACAGCGACCCGCACCCGTGGTGGCGCCTCAGACGGATTTCGGCGGGCCGATCGTCGATACGGCGAACATCGACACGGTGACACTGGTGCGTGATTCGGGCATTACCGGCCCGCACTACATGCTGGATGAATACGAAGTCGATCCGTTCCGCGCACGCGTGAAGGCCGGAACGAAAGTAACGTGGAGAAACAACGGGCGGCTCGTCCACACGATTGTTGCCGAAGACGGCTCGTGGACCACTGGTCCCTTGCATCCGCTCGATTTTGCGACAGTCACTTTTGATAAGCCAGGAACGTACACGTACATTTGCAAAGAGTATCCGTGGGTTTACGGGCAGATCATCGTGGAACCAGCTTCACCGAGCGATGGCCAAGCCCACTCATCCGGCAAATAAGCAAACAGTCGATTCTTTAGGCGATGAGTATGTGAGGCGAAAAAAAAGGCGCCACGCAGTTGACGTGGCGCCCTTTGTGCTTCAGATGGGACCTCGGCTAAACGAGGCTCTCTTTACTCTTGGTGAAACGCCCGACCAACGCAAAGCCAAACAGCGCCACAACCCCGAGCGAAAGCATACCCAAGGACGATGGTTCTGGAGCATTTGCTGACGATCCGGATTCGACCGTCACGCCAAGAAGGATCGGCGTGGACCCACCGTATGTGTCCGTGATAATGATCTCGGTCAGCGTTTGACCCTCAAACGTCGATCCTAGATCAAAATCCTGCTCGTCCACCACGTAGGTCCCATTCAGGCCATCCGTCACGCTGCCGGAGCCGCCAGCTCCCGCGCAATTGGTTGGCTGGGTGCAGGTATACGCGTTCAACGCAGCGACGCCGGCAGTCGAGTTGCTCAGGGAATTGACGAACATTCCCTGATAGAAGTCGCGAATATCGCTGCCGCCCACGAGCTCGAACGTAATGCTCGTTCCTCCGGTGCCCACGAATTCGACCGTGGCGAGTTCAGTAGCGGCCGGATCGTACGCGTTCATCAAGGTGAAGACGTTGGTGGGGTCTGCGACGGAGACGTCCAGAACGATGCTGCTGCCAGCGCCGCTAAAGCCGTCATAGAAGTTGGATCCTGTGCTTGGAATGTCAAATGGCGTGGCTAAGACATTGTCTGCTGTAATAATCCCGGTCGGAAACGTGCTGATCAACCCGGTTTGGATATTGTTGTTAGCAACCGATGTGATCGGAACATAGGTAAAATCGTCCGCTCTTGCAGTTCCTACCAGCAATAGGAGGCCCAGGGTCGCCCAAGTCGCAAATCGGAGCATTCTCATCGCGTGCACTCCCCACATGAATTTGAATTAGTCGCTTTGCTGCAGATCAAAGCGCAGTCGCGGGAGCATACACGAACATAGAAGCAACGCAAACATTATTGCGTCAAATCTCGAAGCAACCAAGTGCTCATAGTTATGGAGGTACTGGAACGAGTCAAGCGCCTCCGAGCCTCTGGTTTCTGGCGGGCTCGGCTCGGGCAGATTAAGCGAGTCTTTTTGGGGCCGCAGCTAGGCTGCGCCTGACAGCTATTCGGAGTCCGGCTCGCCGATTGGGTCACCAGCGGGAGGCGCGGTAGATACCGGCGGATGAAACGTGCCGGGATTTTTCTCCAGATCTTCGATCTGTAACCTCGCGAAGAGCAATTCCGCGCGGCGGCCTTCGGAGGCTGTTGTCTGCGTTTGCGAAGCCAACTTTTTCAGATCGTCAAGCTTTAAGAAGGCGATCGACCGAACGTCCGGCGTTGCGTGGGAATCAACGGCGAGCGCCATCAACTGGCGAAGGACAACGAAATCAATCGTCTGTTGAATGCCGGCAAGGTAGCCCGTTTTCCGCGGACTCTTCCAGGTCGCGGCCAATAGATCGTCGACAAGCTCCGCAAAACCCGGATCGTGCGAATCACGCGCGTGATACTCGATCATCCGCCGGGCGCGATTCGGCTCGAGCAAGAGCGCGACTACGATTTCTGACCCGGCCTCTGCCGGCGCAAGCGAATCGAAAACCGGCGATGTGTGTCGTCCGAAATTTTCCTCTGAGCTCGGGTACTCGGGCGGGCGCGGCGGAATCAGTTTCAAGATTTGATCCGGCAGCGCCAGCAGGTTTGGTTGGAGAGTGTCGAGTACTGCTTTTATGGCTTTGCGTTGATCTTCGGCTGAAACTATCTCAGGGCCTTTCTGCACGCCGCCACGCACGTCAAACGAATAGTTGAGTCCGCCGATCATTTTCGCCACGGCCGTCACCTGATAGCGGTGGTAAAGGTAGATCGGCACCAGAACGTCTTCGAGCGTGGCCAGCGGAGTATTTTCCGGAATGGCATCTTCGGAAAGGCGCTGCAACGCGGATGCGCGCACCGCCATCACTTGTTTCAAACCGTCGAGATCGTTGCTTCCCACATCCCACAAGTGCGCCACGGGACTTGCCGATCCCGGAGGCCGCGCGTCCTGATCGGTAAGGAAAAGCTGACCGCGGGAAAATGCGTCGTCCAGAATCTTGTTGAGCGATTCTTTCTCGTTGGCGCCGGCGGGGAATTCGCGGTAGCCATAAGCGATTGCGGTCTTGTCCCATTCGCCGATCCCCGTGGCGTAGGCATTCGAAACGTTGGGAGCGCCGCTCGCATCCAGCGTGATCAGCGGGGAGGGGTAATCCATCACCGACGCGCGGTCGACGATGCTCCCCGCAAAATTGTGTTCGAGTCCCAGCGTGTGGCCGGTTTCATGCGCGGCCAACTGGCGGATTCGCGCAAGCGCCATTTCATTCGCCTGCTTCAGTTTCGCCGGGTCGTTGCCGAATGGATCAAGCAGGCCCTGCGCGATCAAGAAAACTTGCCGGATTCGCAAAGCGTCAAGGGTTACGTGGCCATTGATGATTTCGCCGGTTCGCGGATCGGCGATGGCGTTTCCGTAAGACCACCCGCGCGTGGCGCGTGGCGCCCATTCGATTACGTTGTAGCGAATGTCCATCGGATCGACGCCCTCGGGCAGCAGCTTGACTTGAAACGCATCGCGAAAGCCGGCGGCGGTGAACGCCTGATTCCACCAACTCGCGCCTTCCACAAGGGCGGAGCGGATGGGCTCCGGCACGGCGCGGTCGACGTAATAGACGATCGGTTTGACTGGATCGCTGACCGCGGCGCCTGGGTCTTTCTTTTCAAGCCGCCATCGAACGATGAACCGTTTCTGGATGGACTGATCGACCGGTGTGGCGAAGTCCATATATCGGATCGCGAAAAAACCTGAGCGCGGATCGTATTCGCGCATGTGAAATCCGGCGGGAGGCGCCTCAATGAAAGAAAAATGCTGGTGCACTGTAACGGCTGTTGCGTCTGGCGTGACGTCGTTCACCCACGCGCCAGGATTTTCGCCAGTGAAATTGAAAACAAAAGTGAGCGTGGATTCGACATCCGTATTTTGGGGAAAATTCCTGGTACGAGGCATGTAGATCGCGCTGCGAGTTGGATCGAGTTTGTACGAGCCCTGATGCGCTAGTTGCAGCGTTGCTGCGACGTTGTGCGCGTCGTGCAGGTAGAAGGGCGTTGCGTCGACGAGCACCGCGTCGCCTTCCGCGGCAGCTACGTCAAAGCCCCAAAGCACCGACTGTGCGAATGCTTCCTTAACCGCTTCGCGCTGCGTGGCTTGGTCGGTGTCCGCGCGAAAAGCCTCGTTTTCGGCGACGAGCAACACGCGCGGGCCGCTGCGCTCGAAATGGACCACCTGTGTTTGGCCCGGCTGTCCGCGATCGAGGCCGATGTCATTTGATCCGACGCCGTCGGGCAGAGATTCGAAGTAGAGGAACGGAGCATTCCAGCGGTCGATTTGCAGCCAGATTTTGCCGGCGCGATCGTCCCAGTAAACCGGGAAGAAACCCGGCATTTTTTGCATCTGGGCGGTTTTTTCGGCGATGGTCGGGAGCGGCTTTTCGTCGGCAGTTTGGGCAAAGCAATTGCAAGCAGACAAAATCACGGCAAAGAAGAGCAGCAGCGCGCAACGAGGCGGCAAATATTTCATTACGTTCTCCAATTGATAGAAGCGCGCGATTATACCGCATGCGCATTATGCGGATTTGCGCTTGGCGGATTTAGCGGACGAACTTGCCGTCGCGCCGGCACGAGTGGGCGCGGCCTTTGGCTTCTGGCGTAACGCCGCGAGAAACTGATCGACGGGCAAAGTGTTGATCACGTCTTTCTTTTCGAGCCAGCCCCGCCGCGCGGTGATCACGCCGTACTTCATGAATTTCAGGTGCGTTGTGCTGTGCGAATCCGTAGAAATCACCACTTTTACGCCGCGGTGCTTTGCCATTCGCAAGTGCACGTCGCGCAGATCGAGCCGGTCGGGATACGCGTTGCACTCCATCGCGACGCCCGCTTTCGCTGCCGCGTCCAGGATTCGCTCCATGTCGTATTCGAAAGGCTCGCGGCGCAAGAGCAAGCGGCCCGTGGGATGCGCGATGATCTGCGTGTAGGGATTTTCGATGGCGGCGAGCATGCGGTCCGTCATTTCCGCACGTTCAAGATTCATATAGGAATGAATCGATGAGACGACCACGTCGAGCTGCGCGAGCACGTCGTCGGCTAAATCGAGCGCGCCGTTTTTCTTGATGTCCACTTCCATTCCGGCGAGCAAACGGATTCCCGGCACTCGTTCCTGTGCGGCGCAAATTCGCGCGATGTGTTCGATCGTGCGCTTTTCGTCGAGGCCATTCGCCATCGCGAGCGCCTGCGAGTGATCGGTGATGGCGATGTATTCGCGTCCCAGCTCACGCGCCGCTGTGGCCATTTCTTCGATGGAATTGCGTCCGTCGGACGCGGTGGTGTGCATCTGCAAGTCGCCGCGAATTTCAGCAAGGGTTACGAGCTGCGGCAGCGCGCCACTTTCCGCTGCCTCGATTTCGCCGGTCATTTCGCGCAATTCGGGCTCGATGTAGGCGAGCTTCAGCTTGGCGTAAATTTCCTCTTCGGTTTTTCCAGCAACCGTGCGGCCGCCTTTGAGAGTGGTGAGGGCGTATTCGTTCAGCGTCCAGCCCATATCGAGCGCGCGCCCGCGCAGCGCCACGTTGTGCGCTTTCGATCCAGTGAAGTACATCAGCGCCGCGCCGAAACTTTTCTCCCCGAGCAGGCGGACATCGACCTGCAGGCCGCTGCCGAGAATTACGCTGACTTTGTTTTCGCCGTGAGCGAGCGTCTGGTCGATGCCGGGATATTTCAAAATGTGCGCGGCGACAGCGTCGATATCTTTCTGCTTGTCGTGGCCCGGACGCATGGTGACGAGCAGGTCGAGATCGCCAACTGTTTCGCGGCCTCGGCGGAACGAGCCGGCAGTGGTGACGTGCTCTACGCGCTCGGATTCTTTCGAAATATACGCGCAGAATTTCTGGGCTTCCTCTTCGGCAGTATTCAGAAGCACGCGATTCGAGCCCGACAAATTCTTGAACTGTCGCGCAGCTTTCAGGATGTTTTGCTCGCTCTTCTCGCCGAATCCGGGAAGGTCGCGAAGCTTGCCTTCCTCCGCGAGCTTTTCCACGCCCTCGACGGTGCCGACTTTGAAATGGCTCCAGATAAACGCGACTTTTTTCGGGCCGAGCGATTGCAGCGAAAGCAAATCGAGAAGGGTGGTCGGATACTTCTTGAGCAATTTCTGCCGAAGCGAATAATCGCCGGTCTTGAGAATCTCCTGGATGTGCTCGGCCATGCTGTCGCCGACGCCGGGCAGCTCTTTCAGCTTTTTGGGGTCTTTGGCGAGATCTTCGATGCGCTCGTGGATGCTGTAAAGCAGCTCGGCTACCTTTTCGTAGCTGCGGTAGCGGCCGATGATGGCGCCGTCGATTTCGAGGAGCTGCGCCGTCTCACGGAGAATTCTTGCGACCTCTCTATTTTCCATGCGCCGCTCGTTTCCCGGCAGTCGCGCCTTTTCGCGCGACGAACGCCGAAAAGTACAAAATTCCAGCGATGGTTTTCGAGTCGCGAATTTTATTCGTGCGAATCCAGGTCTCGGCTTCCCGCAAAGTGATGATCCTGCGCGTGATCTTCTCGTCGTCTTCGGGGCGGACGGCGCATCGGCGTAATTTATCGGCCAGGAAAATCACCATCTTTTCGCCGAGCAGTCCGGGAGAAGGGAAGATTTCGAGCAGTTTGCGCATCCGTCCGGCCTTGTAGCCGGCTTCCTCTTCCAGTTCCCGATGGGCGCCAAATTCGAAGCTTTCATCCGGCTCTTTGTGTCCGGCGACAAGTTCCCATAGCGGCTGCCGGGCGGCGTAACGATATTGGTTGATCAGGACGATCCGGCCGTCCGGAAGCAGGGGCAACACGACGACCGATCCTTTGTGCTCGATAATTTCGCGCGTGGCGGTGACCCCGCTGGGCTCGATCACCTTGTCGCGCTTGAGATCGAAGACGCGGCCTTTGAAAATAAGTTCCGAGCTGAGGATTTTAACTTTTCGTGATTTGCGCAATCCGCTCGGCTTTTTTTTCGATCTTGGCAATGTCGCACCCTAAGACCGCCTGGGAATTCTAGCGCACCCGTACGCGGCGAGGGGAACAGAAGTATACTGGCGCTAGCCCCGCCTATGGCGATGAACACGATCATCATCGATGACGAGCGTCCCGCGCGCGACGAGCTTCTGTACCTGCTTAAAGGCTTTCCTGACGTGGAAGTCGTGGCGCTCGGCAAAAACGGGCTTGAAGCCGTTTCGCTGATCAAAGAGCACGATCCGGATCTCGTTTTTCTTGACGTGGAAATGCCGGGACTCGACGGCTTCGGCGTAATCAAGAAGCTTTTCGAGCGCAAAATGCGCGTGCCGCACATCGTTTTCGCGACGGCTTACGAACACTACGCGGTCCACGCTTTTGATGTAAACGCGGTGGATTACGTGCTGAAGCCGTTCGATAAATCGCGCATCGCGAAGGCGATCCAGCGCGTGAAAAAATTCAACGACGCCGATTCGTCGCCCGTTGACCGGTTGGAAGCGCTCGTTGGACAGCTCGGCTCGGAAGCGCCGAAGCCGCAGCTTGCGCCGGTAAAGCTGCTGCTCAAGGCGCAATCGCGCATGCTGTTGATCGACGCGGACGACATGATCTACGCCTCCATTCAAGACGGCTCGATCACGATCTACGGGCGCGACATGGAAGGCGTTTCGAATTACCGCACGATTGACGAACTGATGGAGACACTTGATCCGAATGTCTTTTGGCGGCCGCATCGGTCGTATCTGGTGAATATCAACCACATCAAGGAAGTGGTTCCGTGGTTCAAATCGAGCTTCATGCTGAAGATGAATGACAAACGCGCCAGCGAAATTCCGGTTTCGCGCAACCAGACGAAACGGCTGCGGGAGTTATTGAAGCTTTAGCCTGCTTGCGGCCGGGAGCGATTTTCACTTCTTGGAAAGTGCGATTTGCGGAATATGCGGTGCGATGTAACAATGGTCGGCATGAGAAAACTCTATATCGCTGCAATCCTACTCGCCGGAGCGCTGATCGTTTGGGGCGTCCGCGCGCAACAATCACCGTCGTCGGGCACATCCACCGCGGCGAAAAGCTCGGGGGCCAAATCCGCGACATCCACATCTCCAGCGAAGAGTGCGACCGAGACTACGCTGACCACAGACAAGCAGAAGGAAGGATACGCGCTCGGGATGAACATCGGGAAAGGCTTGCAGAACCAATCCATCGAGGTCGATATCCCTTCGATGGAGCGCGGCCTGAGAGATTCGATGAGCGGCGCCAAACCCCTGCTGTCCGATGATGAAATCAAAGCAGAGCTTGCGCAGCTGAATAAGGAAACGCAGCAAGTTCAAGCTGACAAAGGCATGAAGGAAAGCCAGGCATTCTTGGCGGAGAACAAGACCAAGCCAGGCGTAACGGCGCTGCCGGACGGCCTGCAATATAAAGTCATCACGCAAGGGACTGGGCCAAAGCCAAAAGCGACTGACACGGTGGTCTGCAATTACCGTGGAACGTTCATTAACGGCCAGGTATTCGACGATTCCTACAAGCGCGGGCAGCCTGCCACCTTCCCGGTCGATCACATCATCAAGGGCTGGACGGAGGCTCTGCAATTGATGCCCGTGGGATCAAAGTGGCAACTCTTCATACCGCCCGATCTTGCGTACGGAGCATCAGGGCGAGGGCCGATTCCGCCGAATACGACGCTGATTTTCGAAGTGGAATTGATCTCGATCAAACCGACGATTGAAAGCGTTCCCAACACGGCGCCTAAACAATAGGACCGAGCAGGGACTTCGGCCGGCTAAAGCCGCGACGCGCAGGTCGGCGATGGCGGTTGATCGATATGGGCCCGACTTGCTCGGGGCGAACTCGTGCTTCGCGTCGTAAGCTTCTGTGCTAGCATCTTCTTTCCATTTGTCCGTTCTGTGTTGGCGTATTCCTGCATCGGGGTGAAGCAGGTCGAGTGGCGAAGCGCAAACGAGTTTTGAGCGGCATGAGGCCCACAGGCCGCCTTCACCTGGGTCATTACTTCGGCGCCCTCCAAAATTGGCTCAAGCTCCAGGAAGAATACGAGTGTTTTTTCTTCGTGGCGGATTGGCACGCGCTGACCACACATTACGAAGACACGTCATCTGTTGCTGAAAGTACCCTGCAAGTGGCGATGGATTGGCTTTCGGTCGGCCTCGATCCCGAAAAATCGACATTGTTCATTCAATCGAGCGTGCTGGAACACGCCGAGCTGCATGTGCTGCTCTCAATGATCACGCCGCTTTCCTGGCTCGAGCGCGTGCCCACGTACAAAGAGCAGATCGAAAATTTGAAGGATCGCGATCTCGGGACCTATGGATTTTTGGGCTACCCGCTGTTGCAGTCGGCGGACATTGTGATCTACGACGCGGATTTTGTGCCGGTGGGCGAAGACCAAGTGCCGCACGTCGAAGTGACGCGCGAAATCGTGCGGCGGTTTCATCACACGTTCTGCCTGCATATCGACGACGCACTGGGATTGCCAGGGAACGCACCTTTACGAAAACAGATCGGTGATGCATTGGGGGTTGACCTATTTATTCCGGGCCCCCAGCACATGCTGGTGGAGTTACCTTGGCCAGAGTGCAGGGCGAAGCTAAGGGCGCGGATCGTCGAAATCGGGTTTGACAACGCCATGACGAAGCTTTCTTCGCACCAAGGCAAATTCTTCAGGATGAAGCGTGTTTTGGTCGAGCCGCAGCCGCTGTTGACCCAGACTCCGCGCTTGCCGGGACTCGACGGGCGCCGTATGGCGAAGAGCTACGGGAATGCGATTTGGCTTTCCGATCCGCCAGAGGAAATTCGCAACAAAACGCGCAACATGATGACGGATCCGCAGCGCCAGCGGCGCACCGATCCGGGGCGGCCGGAGGTTTGCCCGGTGTTTTCGTGGCACAAATTATTCTCGCCGCCGGAAACGGTTGCGTGGTCAGAACAGGGCTGCCGCACGGCGGGGATCGGTTGCGTCGAGTGCAAGAAAGCCATGGCGGATAACCTGATCAAGTGGATGGAGCCTATTCAGACACGCCGCAAAGAATTGGAAGCAAATCCGCAACAAGTGTGGGGTATGCTCGACGCCGGCGGCAACGCCGCGCGCACGGTCGCCCGGCGGACGATGAAGCGGGTCCGCAACGCGATTTTCAAGTGGGACGAGGCGCGCAAGTGATCGGCGCGGACTCTAAGAAGGGGTGAATTTGGCTACGCCATCGCAATATCGAATCAACCTGCCGGTGTACGAAGGGCCGCTCGATCTGCTGCTCGATTTGATTCGCAAGCAGGAGATGGACATTCACAACATTCCCATCGCGAAGATCACGGAGCAGTATCTCGATTACTTGCACCAGCTGGAAAAGCTCGATATCGACGTTTCCGCGGATTTCATCTACATGGCGGCGACCCTGATTCACATCAAATCGAAAATGCTGCTGCCGGCTGACCCGCTCGCCGATCCCGAATCCGTCGAAGATCCGCGCGATGAGCTGGTTCACCGGCTGCTTGAGCACGAGAAATTCAAGAACGCGGCGCAGATGCTCTACCAGAAGCAGCAGATC
>JASHRM010000058.1 GCA_030037315.1 Candidatus Acidiferrales bacterium | reverse complement strand
ATCGAGCGCGGCAAGGTGAAGGTGGGAGAAGAAGTGGAGATTGTAGGCTTCCGACCGACGATGAAGAAGACGGTGACGGGCGTGGAGATGTTCCGCAAGCTGCTGGACGAAGGGATGGCGGGAGACAACGTGGGCTTGCTGCTGCGCGGCACGGAAAAGGACGAAGTGGAGCGCGGGCAGGTGCTGAGTAAGCCGGGGTCGATCACGCCGCACACGAAGTTCAAGGCGGAAGCGTACGTGTTGACGAAGGAAGAGGGCGGGCGGCACACGCCGTTCTTCACGGGGTACCGGCCGCAGTTTTATTTTCGGACGACGGACGTGACGGGAGACGTGAAGCTGCCGCAGGGAGTGGAGATGGTGATGCCGGGGGACAACGTGAGTGCGGAGATCACGCTGATCACGCCGGTGGCGCTGGAGAAGGGATTGCGGTTTGCGATTCGCGAAGGCGGCCACACGGTCGGCGCCGGCGCCGTCGCGGAGATCATCGAGTAAACGACAATGCGCGAAATCATCACATTGCAGTGCAACGATTGCAAAAACAGAAACTACACGACTACGAAGAACCGCAAAAAGCATTCCGAGCGGCTCGAGACGAACAAATTTTGCAATACGTGCCGCAAGCATACGGGCCACAAAGAAGTGAAGTAGGTATTCACCAACCTCTGCCCGACGGAGGTGTTGTGACAGCAGTTTCTGAAGTCTGGTCTTGTTACACGGTAGACCGTCGGCTTGTCCTGAGACTCGACGCAGTCGAGTCAAAGGGTCGACAAAACCGAACTTAAGAAGGGTGACTGTGAACCGTGATTAAGTTCAGGGGTAAACCGTTCGAACTCGCCAGAGGCGAGTTCTCAGGGTAAAGGGGAGTAGGTTCAACGGTAGACCATCGGTCTCCAAAACCGAGAGTGGGGGTTCGAATCCCTCCTCCCCTGCCAGATTCGCGGCAGCGGGAATAGCAAGGAAGAACGGCAGCAAGATGGCGGACGAGAAGAAAACGAACCTCGAAGAGCGGGAGAATAACCGGTCGGTCAGCGGCTTTTCTCTGATGGAGCCGGCCCAGAAATTGGGCGGCTATCCGAAGCGCCTTCACAGTTTTTTGCACGACGTGCGTGTCGAAATGAAGCAGGTCAACTGGCCTTCGTGGTCGGACGTATGGTCGACAACGATGGTGGTGATCGTGACCGTGGCGTTTTTCGGCGTGTTCTTTGCGATCACAGACGGAATTTTTAGCCGTTTGTACGTGGTAGCGAATAATTTTTTTAAGACACTCAAATGAACGAGAACATCGAGCCAAATTCGGAAACAACGCCGAAACCGGAAGCGGAGACGAATTCAACTCCGAAGCAGTGGTACATCGTGCACACCTATTCCGGCTTTGAGAAAAAGGTGAAGGAAAGCCTCGAAGGCCGTGTGCAGGCTTTCGGCCTCTCCGATAAGATCGGCCAAGTGATCATTCCCACCGAGTCCGTTGTGGAAGTTCGCGGCGGCAAAAAAGTGATTTCGCCGCGCATGTGCTATCCGGGCTATGTTCTGGTGGAAATGGATATGGACGATTACACCTGGCATGTAGTGCGCTCCACTCCGAAAGTCACTGGATTTGTGGGTTCGGGCCAGATGCCCTCGCCGCTGACCGAAGAGGAAGTGCAAAACATTTTGAACCGCGCCACGACCACGGCGGAAAAGCCGAAACCGAAGCTATCGTTCGAGCGCGGCGAGAAGGTGCGGATCGGCGAAGGGCCGTTCGCGAATTTTACAGGCGTGGTCGAGGAAGTGAACGCAGACCGCAGCACGTTGAAAGTGTCAGTAACGATTTTCGGGCGCTCGACGCCAGTGGAACTGGATTTCGCGCAGGTGGAAAAGGTCGCCTAGCGCCAGCATTCGATCAGGGGATGGGAAATGGCTAAGAAAGTTCAGGCAATGGTGAAGTTGCAGTTGCCGGCAGGAAAAGCGACGCCGGCTCCGCCCGTGGGCACGGCGCTTGGCCCGCATGGCGTGAACATCATGGATTTTTGCAAGCAGTTCAACGCCAAGACCTCGAAAGAAGCGGACGGCATGATTTTTCCCGTGCTGGTGACGATCTTCAGCGACCGCACGTTCAGCTTCATTTTGAAGACGCCTCCCGCTTCCGTGCTGCTGAAACGCGCCGCGGGAATCGTGAAGGGTTCGCCGGAGCCGAATCGCAACAAAGTCGGCAAAGTTACGAAAAAGCAAGTCGAAGAAATTGCCAAGACGAAAATGCCGGACCTGAACACCACGAACATGGAATCGGCGATGCGCTCCGTGATGGGCACGGCGCGCAACATGGGGTTGGAAGTCACGGACTAACGAACGGGAGACAGCGAGATGGGTCGCGGAGCAAGGGTCGGCGGAAAGAATATCGACAACGCGCGGAAGATGGTCGAGGCGCGGCCGTACAAGCTTGAGGAAGCGGCGGAGCTTCTTCGCAAAGCGCACTTCGTGAAATTTGACGAAACGGTTGAGCTCGTCCTGAATCTTGGCGTCGACGCGAAGCAGTCGGACCAGATGGTTCGCGGCACGGTGGTGCTGCCGCACGGCCTCGGCAAGTCGAAGCGCGTGCTGGTGATTGCCAGCGGCGAGAAGGTAAAGGAAGCGCAGGACGCGGGCGCCGATTTTGTGGGCGGCGAAGACATGGTCCAGAAAATCACGGAAGGCTGGACCGATTACGAAGCCGTGATCGCAACGCCGGACATGATGAAGTCGGCTGGACGGCTCGGAAAGGTGCTTGGCCCGCGCGGCCTAATGCCGAATCCGAAGACGGGCACGGTGACATTTGAAGTGGCAAAGGCCGTGAAGGAAGTGAAAGCCGGCAAAGTGGAATTTCGCTTGGATAAGACCGGCCTGATTCACTCGCCGATCGGCAAGATCAGCTTCTCCGCCAAGAATCTTGCGGAGAACGCCTTGGCTCTGCTCGGCGCGATCGTGAAGGCCAAGCCCTCCGCGGCGAAGGGCAAGTACATCAAGAAAATCACGCTCACCTCAACAATGGGTCCGGGAATTCTGATTGACCACGCCGAAGCGGAATCGACGGCGGTGGCTGCGTAGCGTTCTGAGAAGGGGACTGAAGTGAAGAAGAGAGCCGAAAAGAAAACGCAGGCGGAAGAATTAAGGGCGCAGCTGGCGACCGTTTCGACCGTGATCCTTTCCACATTCCAGGGAATCACGGTTGAAGAAGACACGAAGCTGCGACGCGCGGTTGAGTCGGCAGGCGGCCACTATCAAGTTGTGAAGAACACCGTCGCGGAGCGCGCCGCCGCTGGTACGCCGGCGGAAGGCCTGCTCAAAAATCTGAAAGGCACCAATTCAATCGCGTACACGAAGACCGATCCGGTGACGCTGGCGAAAATTCTGACGAAGGTAGCAAAAGATACGCCGACGTTTCAGTTCCGCGCGGGATGGGTGGAAGGGCGCGTCGTTTCGATCCAGGAAATCAGCCAGCTCGCGCAGTTGCCGAGCAAGGACGAGCTGATTAGCAAGATCATGTTCCTGCTGAACGCGCCGGCGCAGCGCATCGCCACAGCTCTTGCGGCTCTACCGCGCAACCTTGCGGTGGTAACAAGCGAAGCGGTTAAGGCGAATAAATTCGGCGGCGGAGGCGGCGCGGCGGAGGGCGCGCCGGCAGAAAGCGCCCCGGAACCGGCTCCGGCGCAGTAACGAAAGATATTTTCGGTATTTCAGCTTTCTAAGAATTTCTAATCTTGAGGAGGATAGGAAATCGCAATGGCTAGCAAAGTGGAGACGATTCTCGAGGAAATCAAGGGCCTGACGCTGCTGGAGGCTTCCGACCTGGTAAAGAAAATGGAGGAAACCTTCGGAGTATCCGCGGCTGCGGCTGCCCCTGTGGTGATGGCGGGCGGCGCGGCGGCGGGCGCGGCAGGCGCACCGGCTGAAGAGAAGACCGAGTTCACGATCGTGCTGACGGAAGTCGGCGCAAACAAGATCAACGTGATTAAGGCCGTCCGCGAAGTCACCAGCCTCGGCTTGAAAGAAGCCAAGGACCTGGTCGATGGCGCTCCCAAGGCCGTGAAAGAGGGCGTCAACAAGGACGAAGCGGCCACCATCAAGAAGAAGTTCGAAGAGGCCGGAGCCAAGGTCGAGATCAAGTAGTGGCGGCGCGCACGCCACAGGCGGCTGCGCTGCAAAGGACTTCGCGTACTTGCGCGTTCCTTTGCCATCGAGTTCCACAAAATACTTCCTTTCCGGAGCGGCGAGCGGGTGTCGGCCCGCATTGCGCGCTGCGGCTTTGCTTTGAAGGGGACAGTCAATGAATCATCGCAATGGTCACCGCGTCGTTCGCGAGCGGGAACGCCTGGATTTCGCCAAAATCAAGACGACGGTCCAGATCCCGAACCTGATCGACGTGCAGAAAAAGTCGTACCAGCGCTTCTTGCAGATGGATTTGCTGCCGAGCGAGCGCGAAGACACGGGCTTGCAGTCCGTGTTCACGTCCGTTTTCCCGATTCAGGACTTCCGCGGCCTTTCGCAGCTCGACTTCGTCGATTACGCGATCGGCAACTGGGAGTGCAAGTGCGGCCATTTGCGCGGCCTGCACCACTTGCGCGCCACCTGCCGGAATTGCGGTGCATCCGTCGTCACCAATCCTTATAAGACTGGCGACGTGCTGTGCACCAAGTGTGGAACGTTCAACAAGAACACGCCCACGTTTTGCAACAAGTGCGGCGACCCCGTCACTTTGCAGCTGAAATATGACGTGAACGAATGCCAGGAGCGCGGCATGACGTATTCCGCGCCGCTCAAGGTCACGATCCGGCTCACGATTTACGACAAGGATCCGGACACCGGCGCGAAGTCCATCCGCGACATCAAGGAGCAGGAAGTTTTCTTCGGCGATATTCCGCTGATGACGGAGAACGGCACGTTCATCATCAACGGCACCGAACGCGTGATCGTCAGCCAGTTGCACCGCTCGCCCGGCGTGTTTTTCGAAACGGCGAACAACCGCAGCTATTTCCTCGGCAAAATTATTCCGTACCGCGGCTCTTGGGTCGAGTTCGAATACGACACGAAGAACATTCTCTATGTCCGCATCGACCGCAAGCGCAAATTCCTCGGTTCGATTTTTTTGCGCGCGCTGGGAATGAAGTCCAACGAAGACATTCTGCGGACTTTTTACCAAGTGGAACGCATCGCGGTGCGCGAAAAAGATCTCCTGTGGAATCTTTCGGAGGGTTTGATCGACCGGAAGCTGGTCCACGAGATCAAGCATCCGCGATCGGGAGAAGTCCTCGTCGGAGCGCACAAGCGAATCAGCGATCCGCTTTACAAAGAATTGGTGAAGGCAAAGGTCACGCAGGTAGAAGTCACGCCGAACGATCTCGAAGGCGCCGTCACCGTCGGCGAACTTGTGAACCGGCAGACCGGAGAAGTGCTGCTCGAGGCGAATAAGCCGTTGAATGCGGAAATTTGGGCCACGATCGCAGAAGCAGGAATCACCGAAGTCGACGTTTGCTTCCCCGAACGCGACGACGTGGGCATCATCATCACCCGCACGCTCGATAAAGACACGATCCACACGCCGAAGGAAGCGCTGATCGAAATTTATCGCAAGCTGCGTCCCGGTGATCCGCCGACGCTCGAAACCGCAACCGCGCTTTTCAACGGCATGTTTTTCGACGCGCGGAAATACGATTTCAGCAAAGTCGGGCGCTTGAAATTCAACATTAAGCTGGGCCTCGAAACGCCGCTCGACAAGCGCACGCTCGATCCATCGGACTTCGTGGCGGCGATCAAGTATCTACTCAAGCTGCGGAAGAACATAGGCGCGGTCGATGACATCGACCATCTCGGCAACCGTCGCGTTCGCGCGGTGGGCGAACTGCTCGAAAACCAGTTCCGCATCGGCTTGGTCCGCATGGAGCGCGCGATCAAGGAAAAGATGTCCGTTTACCAGGAAATGTCGACGGCGATGCCGCACGATCTTGTGAACGCGAAGCCGGTAATGGCCGCGATTCGCGAGTTTTTTGGCAGCTCGCAGCTCTCGCAGTTCATGGACCAGACGAACCCGTTGAGCGAAATCACGCACAAGCGGCGCCTTTCGGCTCTTGGGCCGGGCGGCCTTTCGCGCGAACGCGCGGGATTCGAAGTCCGCGACGTTCACCCAACGCACTACGGCCGCATTTGCCCGATTGAAACGCCAGAAGGTCCGAACATCGGCTTGATCAGTTCGCTTTCGTCCTATGCGCGGATCAACGAATTCGGATTCATCGAATCGCCCTACCGCAAGGTCAAGGGCGGACGCGTGATCGACTTCGTGCAGATCGTGAATGCGGGCGATAGCGAATTCAAAGCCGGCGAGATCGTCGAAAAGGAAAAAGTCGACGACATGAACGAAGAGTTGAAGCGGCGGCGCATCGTGGTTGAGCCCCACTGCTTCTACCTCTCCGCGTGGGAAGAGGACCGCTACGTGGTCGCGCAGGCCAACGCTTCGCTCGACGACAAGCTGAGGATCACCACCGACCTGGTGAATTGCCGCCAGGCGGGCAACTTCGTCCTGAAGAGCAAGGAAGAAGTGGATTACATCGACGTGTCGCCGAAGCAGCTTGTTTCGGTGGCGGCATCGCTGATTCCATTCCTTGAGAACGACGACGCGAACCGCGCGCTGATGGGTTCGAATATGCAGCGCCAGGCCGTGCCGCTGATCAAGGGCGAAGCTCCGCTCGTGGGAACCGGCATGGAACGCGTCACGGCGCGCGATTCGGGCGCGGTCATCGTCTGCCGCCGCGACGGCATCGTCGATCAGGTGGATTCCGAGCGCGTGATCGTGCGCGTCGAGTCCGACCAATCCGGCGTGCTAAGCCGCGAAGTCGGATCCGATATTTACCTGCTCACCAAATTCAAGCGGTCAAACCAGAACACTTGCATCAGCCAGAAGCCGCTGGTTCGCGCGGGCGACCGCGTGAAGCAGGGCCAGGTGCTGGCCGATGGTCCTTGCACCGATCGCGGCGAACTGGCGCTCGGGCGAAACGTGCTGGTCGCGTTCCTTCCGTGGCGCGGGTACAACTTCGAAGATGCGATCCTGGTCAACGAAAAGCTAGTGAAAGAGGATTACTACACGTCGATTCACATCGAGGAATACGAAATCGAAGCTCGCGATACGAAATTGGGGCCCGAGGAAATCACTCGCGATATTCCCAATATCAACGAGAGCTTCCTGCGCAACCTCGATGAAAGCGGCGTGATCCGCATCGGCGCCACGGTGAAGCCAGGCGACATCCTCGTCGGCAAAGTAACGCCAAAGGGCGAGACAACGCTGACGCCGGAAGAAAAACTGCTGCGCGCGATCTTCGGTGAAAAAGCCGGAGACGTTCGCGATGCTTCGCTCTATTGCCCGCCAGGCATTGAGGGCACGATCGTTGACGTGAAAATCTTCTGCCGCAAGGGCGCGGAAAAAGACGAGCGTCACAAGGCGATCGAAGCGGCTCATGTGGCCAAGCTCGAAAAGAACCTGGCCGACGAAATCCGTATTCTCACGGATGAGCGGCTGAAGCGCCTGGGCGACCTGCTCGGAGGCCAAAAGCTGACGGCCGACCTTCACGACGAGCGCACCAACAAGCGCTTGCTGACGAAGGGAACTGAGCTAACGCGCGAGCTGCTCGAAAAAATTTCAACGCGCAACCTGAAGCGCCTGCGCCTCAACGACAAAGACCCCCTGCTCATCGAGAAAATCGACGAGGTCGAGGAAATGACCTCGCGCCAGATCGACGTTCTGCGGAAGATCACCGACGAGCGCATCTCCAAACTGAAGAAGGGCGATGAGCTGCCGCCGGGCGTGATCAAGCTCGTGAAAGTCTACATTGCGATGAAGCGCAAGCTTTCCGTGGGCGACAAGATGGCAGGCCGCCACGGCAACAAGGGTGTGATCGCGCGGATTGTTCCCGCCGAAGACATGCCTTACATGCCGGATGGCACTCCCGTCGAGATCGTACTGAATCCGCTTGGCGTTCCGTCTCGTATGAACGTCGGGCAGATTCTCGAAACGCATCTTGGCTGGGCTTCGAAAGAGCTCGGCGAGCGCGTCGGCAAGGTGATCGACGACACGGATGCCAAGGTTGAGGCGATCCGGAAATGGTTCAAGGACGCTTTCGGCCCCACCTCTGTGTGGAAAACCATCTCCGAACTCGACGACGAAGCGTTGCTCGATCTCGCGTACAGCTTCCGCGAAGGCGTTCCGGTCGCCACGCCGGTCTTTGACGGCGCGCGCGAAGCCGACATTCGCCACTTGCTCAAGTTCACTGAGCTTCCGGAAACCGGCAAGATCACGCTCTACGACGGCATGACCGGCGACGAATTCGCGCAAAACGTGACGGTCGGCTACATCTACATGCTCAAGCTCTCGCACCTGGTTGACGACAAAATCCATGCGCGCTCCATCGGTCCATATTCTCTGATCACGCAGCAGCCTCTCGGCGGAAAGGCGCAGTTCGGCGGCCAGCGCTTCGGCGAAATGGAAGTCTGGGCGCTCGAGGCTTACGGCGCTGCGCACATCCTGCAGGAGCTGCTCACGGCGAAATCGGACGACGTTTACGGTCGCGCCAAAATTTACGAAGCGATCGTAAAAGGCGAGCCCGGCATCGAGCCGGGTGTGCCCGAATCGTTC
>JASHRM010000057.1 GCA_030037315.1 Candidatus Acidiferrales bacterium | reverse complement strand
AAGAAAGTGCTCGCGAACGGCGAGGCAATCGCCTACGGCAAAATTCTTGCCGCCGAATACAACAACGGCCATCGCTCTTATCGTGCCGTGTTGTTCCACGATCCTTCTGGTGAGCTTGCCTATTACACGCCGGAAGGCAGGTCGATGAAGAAGGCCTTTTTGCATTCGCCGCTGAAATTTGCGGCGCCGATCACGTCGCATTTCAGTTACAGCCGTTTCCATCCGATTCTGAAGCAGTATCGCCCGCATCTTGGAATTGATTACGGCGCTCCGATGGGCACTCCGGTGCAGACGATCGGTGAGGGGAAAGTGATTTTCGCGGGAATGAAGGGCGGGGACGGAAATCTGGTAAAGGTGCAGCACCCGAACGGCTACACCACCTACTACATGCACCTTTCCAGAATTTTGGTGCGCAATGGCCAGCACGTCGCCCAGGGGCAGAGCATTGGCCTGGTCGGCATGACGGGACTAGCCACCGGGCCGCACTTGGATTTTCGGATCGAACTCCGCGGACAATTTCTGAATTTCGAAAAGCTCGGACTGCCGACCGCTGATCCCGTTTCGAAACGCGATTGGCCGGCCTTTAGCTCGGCTCGCGACCGCGCATTCGCGCAGATGCCTGCGCTTCCTTCGCACGAAGCCTTCGCGCAAAACGCAAAGCCGCAAGCGCCAACCGCAGATCGCTGAGTTTCCTTGATTTAGGTAAGAGACCGTCTGGAACTTCCGCCGCACACTTGTTCTACGCGCGAACCTCCCAAGTGTCCCCGGCGCCGAGCAGCTTGCCTAAATCGCCTTTGCCGCAATTTTCCTGGACTTCGCGGATTTGCTCGCTGATCACATCTTCGTACCGGGGCACATCTTCCCACGCGCGCAAAACGCCGATGGGCGTCGGGAAGCCTGGCCGCTGTTCCATGTGCGCCAGCAAGAACGCGTACGACGGCCGCGGATGGCGCTCGTCGTGTACGAGCAAATCTTTCTCGGTGATTCCGTTCCCGAGCTGCACCACTTCGAGCTCGAATCCATTCAGCCGAATTCCCTTGTCGTGATTCTTGCCGAAAATCATCGGCTTGCCGTCTTCGAGTTGCAGCACGTGTTCGCTCCGGGCGTCCTTTTCCGTGAGCGACTCCCACGCGTGATCGTTGAAGATGTTGCAATTCTGTAGGATTTCCACGTAGGCCGAGCCCTTGTGTGCTGCTGCCTTGCGCAACGTGTCCTTCAAATGCTGCTGAAATACGTCGACCGAACGCGCCACAAATGTCGCTTCCGCTCCGATCGCCAGCGAAATCGGATTGAACGGCCGGTCCGCCGTGCCGTATGGAGTTGACTTCGTCTTTTTCCCGATTTCCGAAGTCGGCGAGTACTGGCCCTTCGTGAGTCCATAAATGCGATTGTTGAACATCATCACTTTCAATCCAACATTGCGGCGCAGCATGTGGATCGTATGATTCCCGCCGATTGAAAGGGAGTCGCCGTCGCCGGTAACGACCCAAACCTCTAGATCCGGACGCGCCACCTTCAAGCCCGTCGCGACCGCCGGCGCCCGGCCATGAATCGTGTGAAAACCGAACGTATTCATGTAATAGGGAAACCGGCTCGAACAGCCAATGCCGGAAATAATCACGAACTTTTCGCGCGGGATGCCCAGTTCAGGGAAAACCGATTGCACCGCCGAAAGAATCGCGTAGTCACCGCATCCCGGGCACCAGCGAATCTCCTGATCGGTCTGAAAATCCTTCTTTGTGTAAACCGGCAAAGTGGCCGTCGTCATTCTGTATCTCCTAAATCAGAACCCTCTCGTTGCTGTCATTCCCAGCCGAGCGTCTTTTGCGAGTGTGAGGATCTGCTTTTGATTTGCCCGCTCTTTATTCCAACATCTCCTCGATCTTCCGTTCGATCTCGGATTGCTTGAAGGGTTTGCCCTGAATCTTGTTGTATCCGATTGCGTCGACCAAATACTTCGCGCGCAATATCATCAGGAGCTGTCCCATATTCATTTCGGGCACCAGCACCCTGTCGTAACGGCCCAGAATCTGACCGAGATTCTTTGGCAGGGGATTCAAGTGTCGCAAATGCACGTGGCCGATCCTGTGTCCTTCTTCGCGTTGAGCGTTTACCGCGGCCGTCACCGGCCCGTACGTCGAACCCCACGCCACAATTAGCAGATCGCCTGAGGAATCTCCGGCCGGCAATACGTCCGGCACGTCCTGCACGATTCCCGCGACTTTTTCCGCGCGCAGTCGCACCATCCGCTCGTGATTCAGCGGCTCGTAGTTGACGTTGCCGGTCACATCCTGCTTTTCAAGGCCGCCGATTCGATGCTCGAGTCCCGGTGTCCCTGGAATGGCCCACGGACGGGCCAGTGTCTCTGGATTGCGCCGGTAGGGCCGGAAATTTTCTGGATTCTTCTCGAATTTCACCGGAATCTCTGGCAACTGCGAAAGGTCGGGAATCTTCCAGGGTTCGGCGCCATTCGCTAAGTAACCATCCGACAGCACGATCACCGGCACCATGTACTTGATCGCGATTCGGGTCGCCTCTAGCGCGATCCAAAAACAATCGCCGGGTGTCGCCGGCGCCAAAATCGGAATCGGCGCTTCCGAATTTCTCCCGAACATCGCTTGCAGCAAATCGGCCTGTTCGGTCTTTGTCGGCAATCCGGTGGAAGGCCCGCCTCGCTGAATATCGCAAATCACCAGCGGCAGCTCGACCGCAACCGCCAGGCCCATTGCCTCGGTCTTCAAAGCCATGCCTGGCCCTGAGGTAGTCGTTAGCCCAATTGCGCCCGCGTACGCCGCGCCGATGGCAGATGTAATCGCCGCAATTTCGTCTTCCGCCTGAAACGTGATCACGCCGAAATTTTTGTAGCCCGAAAGCTCGTGCAAAATGTCGGACGCCGGAGTAATCGGATACGACCCGAGAAACAACGGAAGGCCCGCTTTCTGCGACGCCGCCACAAATCCCATCGCCAGCGCGGAATTTCCGCTGATGTTGCGGTAGACGCCGGGACTCAGCTTCGCCGGCGGAATTTCGTAGGTGATCTGGAAAGCTTCGGTCGCTTCGCAGTAGCTGTATCCAGCCTGCATCGCCAGCCGATTGGCCATCACCAGCGCCGGCTTGCTCCTGAATTTTTCCTCGATCCACCGCATCGACGTATCGAGCGACCGGTTGTACAGCCAGTAACACATTCCGAGCGCGAAGAAATTCTTGCACCGGTCGACGCTCTTGTTGTCGAGGCCAAGGTCTTTCAAGGCCGCGCGAGTCAGCTTCGTCAATTCCGTCGGAAACAAGCGATACCCATCGAGCGAGTGATCTTCCAGCGGATTGGACGTCATCTGCGCCTTGCGCAAATCCGTCTCGCCAAAATCGTCGAGATTGAGGATCAGAATGCCGTTCGGCTTCAAGTCGGGCAAATTCATCTTGAGCGCCGCGGGGTTCATCGCGATCAGCGCGTCCACCGTATCCCCGGGGGTATAAACATCGCTTGAGGAGAACTGCACTTGGAAACCGCTGACGCCCGGCAAAGTGCCTGCGGGGGCGCGAATTTCAGCGGGGAAATCAGGCAGTGTAGCAAGATCGTTGCCGTATAGCGCGGTCGTGTTCGTGAACTGGCTTCCGGTAATCTGCATTCCGTCGCCGGAATCGCCGCAGAACCGAATCACCGCCTGTTCGAGCGTTTCGCGCTTTCGCTGCGGAGGCCCAACCAAAATCGTAGACATGATTATTTCTAGCCCTACCTTCTATAAGATGACTCAGGAGACAAGCAAGATGCCGGGGGCGCCCCAAGCCTAAAGCGCTCTCAGCGAAGCTCCGTCCGGGAAAAAATCGTAGCATAAACGGGAAACATGAGCCACAAACGCACCACGGAATGCGGCAAAGAAGTAAGGCAGAGTGGAGCCGGCCAATCTGAACGTTACTTGTACACGATGACATAATCCGACACGGAGGAATTCCCCATGGACGAGGCGAAGACGTTCCCCTACGAAACCCGGTTGAATATCTACTACCAGCCGCTGGAAGTAATCGATGAGCAGAGTCTATCGGAAGCCTCGCAGTACAGGTGGTACAACCAGACATTATGCCGCGTGAACGACTCCGTCGTCCGGCTGGGCGTTATCCAAGGCGACTATCACTGGCACAAACACACCGACGACGATGAATTCTTCTACGTCGTGGAGGGCAAACTTTTCATCGATCTGGAAGGCCGAACGGTCGAATTGCCGCCGCGGCGTGGGTTTGTGGTTCCGAAAGGAGTGCTCCACCGAACACGCGCGCTTGAGCGGACCGTAATTCTGATGGTTGAAAACGCGGGAATCATTCCCACAGGCAACTGATTCCGCCACGATTCACGCGCGCCACCAGCCGATGCGACCGCTTAAAATCCCCGGACGCATTGCTGCTAGAATCCCGCAGCGGATCGTTTCGAACTTGCCAGTCAGGGCTTTTGCGAGGTGCGAATGGGCTACGTTGAGAAAAACCTGATTTCAGGCGAGAAGCTTGTATATCGGACAGGTGTGCACTGGTGCGTGCTGTTCTGGCCCGTCGTGCTTGCGTTGCTCTTTGCTGCGGCGGGCGTCTTCTGCGCAATCCAACAAGATGCGAATTTTCTCTACGCTGGCGCTGCTCTATTCGTTGTGGCCTTGGTGATCCTCATTTCCGCGATCGTGAAACGAAATGCGACCGAAATCGGAGTCACCAACCGCCGGGTCATCATCAAAACTGGCCTCGCAAGCCGCAGATCGCTCGAAATCATGTTGCCGAAGGTCGAGAGCATCGGGATCAGCGAACCCTTTTGGGGCAGAATGCTCGGCTACGGAACGGTTGTGATTCACGGCACCGGTGGCACACCGGAACCTTTTGACAAAATCGCGCATCCCTCCCAATTCCGCATGCACGTCCAAGAGCAAGCCGATTCGGCCCGTAGTTGATGGCCGCCACACGCCTGTTTTTGGCGGTCACCTGGCAAATTGAACTACAGTAAACGCCGAAATCCCCGTACTGCCTAGGATGTATTGCTGGTCTAGCTCGCCTGCAAGACAATGCGCAGCGGCTTGAGGGTGTAGCGGAGCAGAGGCGACACCCCAAAAGGAGGTTCAAATGTTGCGTTGGGCATTGATCTTTTTTATCGTCGCGCTCGTCGCCGCGGTCTTCGGATTTTGGGGCATTGTGGCGGCAGCAGCCGGCGTCGCCAAGATCCTGTTCTTCTTGTTCCTGGTGCTATTCCTAGTCTCGCTGGTCGGTGGGTTAATGAGACGGGCCTGAGAATATCGTTTTGAGATCGACGGAGGGCTCAACATGAAGACGGCAGCGATCGTCGGGATCTTGCTGATCATTCTCGGCATCATCTCTTTTGCGTATCAGGGCATCGATTACACCACGCACAAAAGAGTCGTCGACTTGGGCCCTCTGCACGCCACCGAAACCCAGCATAAGCGGATTCCGCTGCCTCCGATTCTTGGCGGCATTGCGATCGTCGGGGGGATCGTTTTGCTGCTGGCAGGCAACAAGACGAGCTAGGCTGCCGTTCAATCGCCAGCGTTGGTCGCCTTCAATTCGTTCACTTTCTGCATGAGCTGCGTCCATTCCTTCTTTTCTCTTTCATCGAATTTGGCGCATCTGGATTAGCGTAAAAGTTGAGCAGCGTTTCGCGCAGCTCTGGAGACGTGTGCGCGGAGTGATCCTTGCTGAGGCGGTCGATCAATCGAGCCTAGGTTCGATCGGCCAGCCGATACTGTCCAGCACCCGTAACACTTCCGGTACCCATATTGTCATTCTCGATTTCTAGTTTTCCCGTGCCTTCATCGTTTTTCGCCAATCCGATGTAGTCGTGGTAACTCTGCGACGCGTAGTCCTTCTGCGCCACTTGTAGCACGTCAAATCCGAATTCCGTTTTCAGGTGCTGGCTGGGCTGCAAGATCGCGCCGCCATAAGCGTAGGCGTGCGCTTCCTTCAGTTGTTCGGGCGTCGCGGAGGAAAATCGGCGCAACAGCAGCGGCTTGATCGATGGCTCCCAAACTGAATCGATCACCGCTTCGTGCGCCAACACTCCATAGGCTCGCACCGTCGGAGCCGAGGCCAATCCCATTCGCGCGATCAGCACGCACGCGCACGATGTCCGTCCCCAGCTCGCCGTGGAGATTGCACTCCATATGCCCACCGATTCTGTGCAGAATTCTGTTTCGTTGCCAGCGATTTGAAGGCGCCGTTCAGGAGACACGCAACCGCGCGGGGATCAGATGACAGATAACCGTGGAAATCGAGTTTAGGAGAACCAGCAACCCGATGATTTTGGCCCGAGCAACCATGTTTTGAACTTGTCGAGGCGGGAGCGAAGAGCCGGCCCAGCCCTTCAACCTCGATTTACCGAGGCTCTTCGGCTTCCCACTCCCGCCTCTAATGGCGGAGCAGAATATCCGCGAATTCCATCCTGGCTGTGGCCTGATTTTTCAGCAATACAGACTGGCTGTGAGAGAAAGGCGGAACTTGCTGTATCAAAAGTGGAGTGAAAGGCCCGTATCAGGGCTCGATGATCTGGTTGCGGACTGCGTAGCGGACCAGCTCGCTTACCGTGTGTAGCTGCAATTTACGCATGATATTCGCACGATGTGTCTCTGCCGTTTTCACGCTAATGCACAAAGACGATGCTACCTCCTTGCTGCTTTTCCCCTCCGCAAGCAATTGCACGATCTCGCGTTCACGGGAGGTAAGTCTGTCGCGCACCGACTCGGGAGTAGTTTCAATTCGAGTCCCGCCCGAATGGAAGTTGCTCAGGATCACTTCCGTTGCATGCGGCGTAAAGAACGGTTTGTGGTTCGCGAGCGTTTCGACCGCCATCACTAAATCCCGGTCTGAATCGCTCTTGACGATATAACCCCGCACCCCTGCATCCAGGATGTCGCGAATCAGTTGGTCCGAGTAATGCATCGAGAGAATCAGGATTTCGCTGCTCGGCGACGTTTTGCGAATTCTGCGGGCAGCCTCGAGGCCGTTCAAGTCGGGCATGCTGACATCCAGAATGATCACGTCCGGCCTCAGCTCTTCGGCCTTGGTCACCGCCTCTCGCCCCGTGTGCGCTTCTCCGCACACTTCCCAGCCCGGATGGGATTGCAGCAGCGCTTTTACGCCGCGTCTCATCAAGTCGTGATCGTCCGCGATTAAGATTCGAAGATTCTTCATATCTCACCCCCAGCGGGCCAAGCCGACACCAAGAGTTTGCTCACGATTCTGTGGCTGCAAAGCGGTGCGCCCGGCTGGTGTTGGCCAGCAAAAATTATACACAAAATCAGCGAGTCCGATTTCGATCATACGAAACTGCTTTGTAAACAGATCGCGTCGAATCGACAGCGAGAAGTTCGCCAAGCGACGCGGCCCGCGAATTCCCGAAGTGCGATGGTTCATCCGTCGGTATTCCCTTTGGCGGTCGGAGACCGCTATCTCCCTTGACTCAGATGCGGTCTGCAAGGCATTCCCTAAGTTCTTGGCGTGCGCGCAGAAACCGGGTTTTCACCGCAGACTGCGAAAGGTTCAGGATCTTCGCCGCGTCTTTGCTCTGGCGTTCTTCAAGTCCCAGCAGCCAGACGACCACACGCAGCGTTCCTCGCAAGCCGTCAACCGCCTCCCGGACCATCCTCTGGTTTTCTTTTCTCGCAAATAGCACCTGTGGTTCCAAATGATCGCCGCCGCACAGCTGCTCGATCGAGTACGAGCCTTCGTCGGAATCGGTCTCATACGTGAGATGGGAGTTTTCCGAGCGCCTTTTGCGAACAAGCATTAGCGCCTCATTCATCGCGATCCGCGTAAGCCACGTCGAAAATTGCGCCGAGCCCTGAAACTGGCCGATGTTCGCGAAAGCCTTCAGGAATGTCTGCTGCGCTGCATCCTCGGCATCTTCTCGGTTGCGCGTGATTTTCAGAGCCGTGTGATACGCCTTGCGCATATGGGGCTGCACCAGCTTGGCGAACGCAGCTTCATCGCCTTCCTGCGCCCTTTTGACAAGAACCGTACTCTCGCTCGCCGTCATTCGCGAGGGCGACTCGAGGGCGCCTTCGTTCTCAACCAAATTCAAATGTGCGGATTTCACAATGTCACCTCTTGGAGTGCGGTTTCGTGCTTGGTTATGAAAGCGGGAACCGATCTTTCATCGCCGGTGATAAGGCCGGCGATTGGCCCGGCGCCGCTGAAACTGGCCTACCGAAAACAAAATAGTTAGGCGCCCCCGAACCATCTATCGGCCCCATGCTGTACCTTCTCGGGGTGTTTACTGTACTAGGAGTTTTTGCAGGACCCTTTTCGGCACAGCTACGTAGATGACGGACATATCGAGACTTACGCCATCAGGTCCTCCCGGGGGGTAAATACTCATGAGCATGTATTGAGCGCTTGCCGCCCCTTGCCGTACAAACGCGGCAGCAAGAGCCAATGACCTTTCACATCGCTCTGGCGGGAGGCTGACAATGCTACGTTGGGCGCTGGCGTTTTTCATCATCGCGTTGGTCGCTGCGGTATTCGGCTTTGGTGGCATCGCGGTCGCCGCCGCAGGTATTGCGAAGATTCTCTTCTTTATTTTCCTGATTTTGTTCCTGGTTGCTCTGGTAAGCGGAATGGTGCGCAGAGCCTGAATGGTCGTTAGCTCGGCCGAGAGCGCAAATAGCGCCTCAAGTTCCAGTGGAGGAATTTACTCATGAATCGGATTGTTCGAATTGCAGTGGTGATCGGACTTTTCGCCACAGCCGCGCTTTCCGCGCGAGCTGACGATAAAGCGAAAGAGGAAGATCGACTCCGCGACGCGGGGCGGGTGATGAGCGAAATTCTTAAGATGCCTGATTCGATCCCGCAAAGTGTTCTCGATAAGACAAAGTGCGTGATCGTTATTCCCTCGGTTCTTAAAGCGGCGTTCATCGTCGGCGGCAGCTATGGCCGCGGCGCGATGGTTTGCCGCACGAATCACTACACCGGCCCCTGGGGCGCGCCATCCATGATGGCTCTTGAAGGAGGCAGCTTTGGCTTTCAACTGGGCGCTCAGGCAACCGATTTCGTTTTTCTCGTTATGAATGATGGCGGCGCTCGCAGCATGCTGCGCAGCAAGGTAAAGCTGGGCGGCGATGTTTCTGCGGCTGCCGGACCCGTGGGACGCGAAGCCGAAGCGGACACGGACGTTGCGATGCGAGCTGAAATTTTGACCTACTCGCGGGCGCGCGGCCTCTTCGCTGGTGTCTCGCTCGAAGGCTCCACGCTTCGCCCTGATGGTGGTGCCAATGATGCGCTCTACGGGCACCATGTTGACGCCGTCAACGTCGTTTTTGCACCGGCAGCTCACGCTCCGGTGGCTGCACAAAGGCTCGTCCTACTCCTCGACAAAGCATCTCCCCATCTCAAAACCGCTTAGTTGCCCTTCCCCCTGCCGGGAAGGTGAGGCCAAACTTCACCTTCCCTGCCCACCTCCGAGGCTCTTGGCTGGCGAGATTTGATCTTAGACCTTAGTCTGCCCTTCCGCCGGTTTGCCCCTCTTGCCGAGCGAAGACGCAAAGGGTCCTGTAGTCCGCAGCTCGCTACACCCAAGCGCCTTTTAAGTCCTCTCACTTTAAACACTTACGGGTACGGCAAAGTCGCGAGGCCAATTCGGAGAATCACCCGATTCTTGGCGAACCGATCATCTGGTGTGATTGCTTCGGCGGTAGCTTTGGAATGCGAGGAGACAGCGCAATGAAGAATCTACAAATCATAGCAATGCTTCTAGCCATCCTAGTCGCGATTGCGATTCCCGCAAGGGCGGATACTTTCAGCAAGAAAACCACCGTGACTTTTGACACAGCCGTGCAGGTGCCCGGAATGACTCTTCCCGCGGGCACTTACATTTTCACTGTCAATCCCGACACAGCCAACCGGAACGTGGTCCAAATCTACAATGCCGATCAGTCAAAGCTGATCACCACGGTTCTGGCTATCAATAACTATCAGTTGACGCCGTCGGGCCACACCATCATGCCGTACGGTGAGGCACCTACTGGAGAAGCTGTGCCGATCGAGGCTTGGTTCTATCCCGGCGATCAGTTCGGCCAGCAGTTCGTTTATCCAGCTTCCAAAGCGAAGGAATTGAGCGAGCTCAACCACACCGAAGTGCCTTCGACCGGAAACGAGGAGGCCTATACAGCCCAGCCGGCAACAGCTGAAAACAACACCACCGCAGCGGCTGCGCCAGCACCCGCTCCTGCTCCAGCGCCGGTACCGGCCTCGGCTCCTGCACCCGCGCCGCAGACGTACGCCAGCAACACCACGCCGGCTCCAGCGCCAGCCCCGACTCCCGCACCCACGCCGGCTCCGAGCACGCTGCCTCAAACGGGCAGCCCTCTGCCTTGGTTGCTTCTGATCGGAACTTTCGCGATGGCGGGAATCGTCATTCTGAGGAAGTTTCGTTTCGCGAAAATATAAACCTGTCGCTTCGGTCTGGCGCTGATTCGTCGGCGCCAGACTGATTTAATTCGCACAATGTCTCTCACGCCTCAGCGTCGCTCATGGTTTCGCCGCCCGCTTTCGCGCAGAAGCAGAAAATTCGCCGAGGCGTTTCTTTGGGCTGTGGCGGTTTCATCTTTCGGCGGAGCGCTTGTCGGCTACTGTGAAGCGGCGTACTATCAGGCAGTCCAAAAGGCGCACTTTTCAACGATGCTTTCCGCAACGCCCCCCGACTCATCAGCCGCAAATCGGGCCGGCACCGGTGCTTCAGCCACAACGAATGGCGAAGTGGTCGGCCTTCTTGAAATTCCGCGCCTTCATCTTTCGACCATTGTTAAGGAAGGTGACGATGACGCGACGTTGCTCGAAGCGATTGGTCACGTGCCCGGCACTGCTTTACCAGGCTCCGACGGCAATGTTGCGCTCGCCGGACACCGCGACACCTTCTTCAGGGCTCTCGGAAGTCTTAGACAGGGGGATTTGATAACGTTTGAGACCCTCGGTGGCACATTCCATTATCACGTTCAATCGCATAGCATTGTGCAGCCTTCGGATGTCGCTGTTCTCCGCTCTTCGGGAAAACCCGCCCTCACCCTTATCACCTGCTATCCGTTCCATTACATCGGTGCCGCGCCGGAGCGCTTCGTCGTCTTGGCTGTAGGGGATCCCTCTCGAATCGAGGAAGCGAAAGAATAGGAGGCGAGAAAATCGCCTCGAGCTGCGCGCGACCGCTTGGGAAAAACGGTGTAAGAGGGTTTTGCATCCGAGGAAAAATCTATCGCACAGAGTGGAATCGCGGGTCGTACTCTACCGTTTCTGCGATGGGAAAAACGTTTCTTTGTGCAGCACTGCGTTCACAGCCGGAAGCAGATATTTGGCAGCTTCCGTTTTTGCAACATAGCCCGACACGCCGATTCGCCGCGCCTCTTCGACGATTTGCCTGCTATTATGCACGGAAAGGATCACGATTGGCGTCAGTGGGGCGAGCTTCGCAATATTTCGTGCGGCCTCCAACCCGTTCATCACTGGCATCGTAATGTCCATAACGATTAGGTCGGGCTTCAATTCGAGAACTTTTTCGATGGCTTCTTTGCCGTTGGCCGCTTCCGCGCAAACTTCAAACTCGTCATTTGAAGTCAGCGTCGCGCAGATTCGTTTTCTCACAAAATCTTGGTCGTCCGCTACGATAATGCGAATATGGCCCATATACATTACGAACCCGCCGCGCCTATCGAGTCACTCAATATTTTTATGTTAGGTCGGCGCAATCTCGCAATTCGGGATGTACAGTAGGAAAAGCGGGAAACACCATGAGTACTTCGTAGACAGCCAGTTGTCCGGAAGACTCCAAGCTCTGATAGCGAGGCAGCCCTGATAAGCTATTCTAAAAGAAGGCGATAGCGCGTCCCGCGAATATCAGCACGACCCACAATGTCAGCGATGTCGCGGCCCAGCGGCGCGCTCCTGACGGCGTCGTCACATCAGTGTCCCAATTGGACACGCTGCGATATGCCCCAAAATAAAATATCATCGCGTTCACGCCGGCAACCACCAGCAGCGCATTCGAAATCCAGAACATCACGTTTCCGTAGTACTCAATTGGGTCTGACGCCGTGACCAATAGTCCGGTGATGAGGAGCACGACGAATGCTGTCCATTTCCATGGACGAAATTGCCCGATGACTTGAGAAACGGGCACACTCCGCATCGCCAAGCCCAACACGCGCAGGTTGCCCATCGCGACCATCCCGCCGAACACAGCGATCGTTATCACGTGGATGATCAGCAACACGGGATAAGGATATGGCGCCTCGCGCAGCCACACGCTGAATGGCGTCTGACTCAGCCAATGGCAAAAGTTAAACAGCATTTGAAAAGCGCCTCGCGCTGAATGTTTTCTTTATCAAAGATTCCCGATCCAGAGACCCGAAAGCAAAACGGCGACCCAAAGACAAAGTGACAAAGCGCCCGCAGGCCTCCGCCAGCCCAGCGGAGTCGAAATTTCCGTCGGGACTGTCGCTTGTCTCACTACGGTGAAGTGATAGACCAGCGCCACGGCGAACAGAATCATCTTCGTGCGAAACGCGGTGACCGCGAGATATTCACGGGGATCGCCCGAAAACAGGTATGGCCCGGTGATCAGTTGAATGATGAGTCCCAGCCAGATCCATTTCGATAGTTCTCTGGCCAGCCGCCACACGGGTTGAGCGCGCAGGAAAATTCCCATCAGCCGGAAATCCAGTATGGCGATTGTTCCTACCAGTAGCGTGAATCCGCAGATGTGCAGCGATTCGATGACGGGAAATACACCCTCCCATCGGGCGATGGGATTGATGGGAAGCGCTTCGGGATGTCCTTGCAGTATAAACGTGAGCAGCATCTGCGTTAGGGCAGCAGCGCGCCGGTGACGGAACTCGCACTCGTTGTTACGTATCCAATCGCGCGGCCGCCTAGCCCTACGCCACTCCAGAGCAACAGCGAAATCAGCGCGACGGAAACCCGCCAGCCTGCCTTTACGCGTGATTCATCGGCGGCGACCACCTTGCGGTGAATCGTAAATGTGAAAATGATCGCCAAGAGCAGAAAACTCATCTTCGTGCGGAATGCCCAATTGCCGTACATCTTCACTGCTTCGGTCGAAAACAGCAGGAAGCCCGAAATCAGCATCACCGCCAGGCTGCTCAACATCCACGGCTGCACGTCACGCGCCAGTCGCGCGGTTTCCTCGGTGCGAAACGCCAGCCGCAAAAGGCGCAGGTTCAGCATCAGGATCGTGCCGCCAAGAATTCCTAATCCAATCAGGTGAAAAATCTCGACAAACGGAAACAACCACACGGAATCGCGTATTCCGTGCCCGAAAAACGAACCGTTGCACCATCTGCAGAACGTCAGCAATGCATCTCGCAGCCACATTTCAGAAAAATCTCCCGACGCTCATGGGGGCGGAAGCGCGTACGCGATCGCGCGCCCGGCCGCCACGATTAAAATCCACAAAACGAGCGAGCATACGGCCGCAACTTTCGCAGCTGGTGGCGTGCTCGTTGCCGCGTCCCAGTCCGCCACTTTTCGCCCAATCGAAACATTAAAAATCAGCACGTTGATGCCTGCCAGCACCAGCATGATCATCTTAGCTTTAAAGAATGGTGGCTCCGTGTGGTAGAAGGAAACCGGATCGCCGCAGAAAAGCAGAATCCCCGTCACCACCATGATTGCGAATCCGCCAAAGAGCCACGGATTGAACTGCGCCAGTACCTCGGAAACGCGCTTGCGGACCAGGCAGACCCCCAGCAGCCGCATGTCCAGCAGAATTGCAAAGCCGAGAAACAAAGTCAGCGTGAGGACGTGAATCGATTCGACGATCGGCTCCGCCCATACGGATCCACGCATCCACATGCTGAAAGGCGTGTTGGCGAGCCACTGCAGAAAATTTTCAAACCACATCCTGTTTTCTCGGAATCAGCGAAGTACGGAATCTCGAAGTCAGCAACGTGAGCGATAGGGTAAGCCGCCTGCGCCTCACTTCGCCTCGCAAGGCGTTGGGTTCCATCCGGTGGGACCATCAAGCTTCTTGAATTGCGAGCTTGTGATGTAGTTCTGCGCCAGGTATTGCGGATCGGTGACGATTGAAGTTACCACAAGCCACGTATCGCCATTTTCTTCGTGGAAGCTGTCAAAATATTCCTCCACATTGGCCTGTTCTCCGTAAGGCACTCCATTCTTCCGAATGTACCCGGGACGCAAATCCGTCGTTTCCACCTTCAGGTATCCGTCCTGGACTGGCCTCGCCCCACCCGAATGCACTCCGGAGACCACCGTCGGCAGCATAAACCCGCGCGGCCTCAGTCCTTCCCATGTCGCAATCGAATATCCTTGCAGCGATGGAGAAGTTCCAGCCGGCACCGCGTCGACATTGAAATGAAGCAGGCGCGTCTGCTTTCCCGCGTCCGTCTCGACCCTCAGCGTGTGGTCATCCTGCCATGTGATGTGCAGCCGCGTTGGAATTCGCATGATCGCGGCAGCGCCGTACGCCTTGCATGCGTCTCCGCTCGCGATGTCTTTGTCGGGATCCCACGAATTCGCGATTTGCTGGCCCGCCGGAGTCAGAAAAATCCCCGGATAATCGCCCTTTGCAGGGGTCAGCATGCGATAGCGCCAGTCTTCCGTGATGATCGAAACCCAATAACCGGTGATGTCCTGCGGAGCATCGGCCTTTGGATCGGGCGTCGCCGGAGTCGGCGCAAAGCCGATTTGTCGCCGCGGCTGAGCTTGTTGAGCGGTCGCAATCCCTGCCGTGGACACGAATAGCAACGCGACCGCCAGCGAAATCCAAGAAATGCGATGGAGCTTACTGAGTAAAGCCATTGGCCCCTTTTTCTCAGTTTCAATCACGCCACGCTCAATGATTCTGGGCGCGCGTCAAATTACATGATGACGCCTTCCCATTTCCAGCCGTCCGACGGACGTACGATCTTGTGCAGCCGGATTCTGTGCTCCGCCGGATCGCGCCCAGGATTTCCCGTCACGATCACGTGATCGCCGTATTTCAACGTGTCTCGATTCACATGTTCCTGCGTCAGTTGCGCGCCGCCGCCCCACTCGATCGACCAAGTTTGCATTTGGCCCTTGTCGTCCGGCGCCTCTACTTTTATGAACGAATGCGGATTCCGGTACATGAATTGCGTGAGCGTGCCCTCCACCGTGATTTCCTGATCCACGAAGTAGGTTGCGGCAAATGAGTGATGCGCATACGCGCGACCGCCCCCGGCTAGCGCCACCACGGCCAACGCCGCCACCGCAATCATCATGCGTTTCATGGTTCCCCCTTCTACTGCTGCCGGCATAACCGGCACTCCCCAAATATCAATGCTTCGGACTAAGACTCTTGTAAACCGCTTCCACGAATTTTTCGGTCGTCCAGAAACCGGTCGTCGAACCGTATCTCGGATCGTAATCCCGCGTCGGCTTCGCCGCCTGCACCTGTTCGAGCGTCATTCCCTTGTTCACCATATCTTGGATGCGATCTCGAATAATGGTGACCATTTCCTGATAGAAGACCACATCCGCCACGTCGCACAATCTGCCGTGCCCGGGAATGACCAACGTCCCGTTCTCCTGCAAGTCCTCGGGAATGGCAATATCAATGATGCGATTCAAGCCCGCGATCACTCCCTGAATGTTTCCGCCTCTCTGCAGATCGACGATCGGATAGCTCGTCGTCACGAAAATGTCGCCCGTGCTGATCACGTCCGAACGCCGGAAGAAAACCATGCTGTCGCCGTCCGTGTGCGCGTCCGGAATGTGAATAATTTCGATTCCTTCGCCGTTGAAAAACATCTTTCGCTTCGGCGTCGTGTAGGTTTCGGTCGGCCAGGCTCCCTGCGGCGCGGCAGGCTGATTGCCATCAGGCATGCTCATTCGTTCCGCCACGCTTTCGAACGCGATGATCGCCGCCTGATTTCCCGCGCTCGCGCCAATGTCGCCGACCACGTTTCCTCCGGCGATTGTACTTCCAGCCTTCGCAATCGCCTCATTCCCGCCCGTGTGGTCCGGATGAACGTGCGTATTAATGATATAGCGGATCGGCCCATCGGAAATACTGCGGATCGCGGCGAGCACCTTGTCGCTCATCTGCGCCACGCCTGTATCGACTACGAGGACGCCATCTTTTCCGACCTGCACCGTGATATTTCCGCCCGCGCCGACGAGCATATAAATGTTTCCTTGCACCGGCAGGACGTGGACTTCCGCCTTCGAATAGTCTCTCGTTGGCGGAGCGCTATTCGTCGTGGCCGAATTCTGCTGCCCGCGTGCATTTCGCGGCAGCCCGGCGATTGCCAGCACCGCGACGATAATCGCCGCCAGACAGACGAGCTTTTCGCCCCGGGCATCAGAAATCTTCATTGATTCACCACTCTTTTCGCCGGCGGCGGCAGACGCTTCATGCCCTTCATTTTCTCCTGGTATTCGGGATACATGGTTTCGGCGCCGCCGCGCGTAGCTTCGGGCGGGATCCCGTAATTTGCCGGAAACTCATCGAGAAAAGTATTCAGGCCGATTAAATGGTTCGGCACTTGTCCTTCGGGCCGGTCGACTTCATCGACCGCTTCGCACGGCCACGGCGCCATCGTTTGTTGCGGCGCAGAGACGAAATCAGCTGTCCGAATAAATGGCTCCGTCAAATACACCGGGTCGTATGTAATCACCGCCACGGTCAGATAATTTCCATGCCGCATGATATGCACGCTCGCGGTCGCCAAATCGCTGCGAGCCAGTCCGTTGCGCCGCACCCAGTTTTCTTTCAGATGCGTTGTCGTGATGACGAGCGTATCGCCTTCCCACTTTCCCGTCGAAAATCCCTGCCACGTGTGCTGCGCGTAATCCGGCGGGTGCGGACGCCCGTCCATCCAAATCGTTTGCTCGGCGCCGTACGCGGAAAGATGGGTGTGATACGCGATCACCTGCTGCGTCGCCCGGTCCACTTCTTTCCAGATATTCAGATTCGAAGGTCCGCGCCAGCCGTAATCCGACCCATGCGCCCGGCACTGATTTTCCTGCAGTTCTATCAGCGCGGCGTCCCAACTGTCGCCTCGCAAGCGGTCCGCCGCATTGATCGGAATTCCCAAATAGTCGCCGATTTCCGGCCCGGGAATTCTTTCTTCCCAGTCTTCATCGAATCGCGGCGCCCATTCACCCGAAGGATCGATCTGGGCAGCCGTTGAGCGCGCCAATGCCGCTATCAAAAACAGCAGCGGGAACGAAAACGCCAGAAGTCTCGCCCAACGCACCGGGCCCATGCTGCATTCCCCCCGCAGCGATCGCGCAAACCCAAACCAACCGTTGCAATGTTTGGCGACCACGTTGTATCACAAAAGCGGCTTCCGGAATTGCCGTTTTTCGCTTTTCCTGCGCGTGAATCAAAACTGCGCGGCGCGCATCGCGCTTGCCCGTCCAACTCCGCTTCGGGGCCTTTGTGGTAAACTCCCGCCCGGGGGAATCAATATGTCACTCGTAAAAGGCCTTCACCACATGACCGTCTGCGTCGGCGGCGCGCAGGAAGATATCGATTTCCAAACTCAGATTTTCGGGCAACGCATGATCAAACAAACGGTTCTCTTCGACGGCCGTTATGCGCACTATCATTTGTATTACGCGAATGCCGACGCCGAGCCCGGCTCCGTCTATACGACCTTCCCCTATGGACGCGTGAGAGGCCGGCAAGGTTCCGGCCAAATCCAAGCGACCGCTTATTCGGTTCCCAAAGGCTCGCTGAAATTCTGGCTCGAACATTTGAATCATCACAAGATCAAGAACAACGGAATTCAGGAACGCTTCGGCCAGAAATTTATTCGCTTCGATCACCCCTCCGGTATTCAGCTTGAAGTTCTCGAAGAAGCTGGCGATAACCGTCGCGGATGGAGAACGGGCGAAGTCAGCACCGATGTGGCTACCCGCGGTTTCCACGGCCCCGTGCTTTCCGTGCGCGAAATCGCTGAGACCGAGCGCTTTTTCGTGGACGCCCTTGGGTTCAAGAAGACGGGACAGGAAGGCCCATACCATCGCTTCGAAATCGGAGAGGGCGGCGCCGCGAAAACCGTCACGCTGCTTCACGAACCCGATCGCCCGTCCGGCAGTTGGATTTTTGGCGCGGGCACGGCTCACCACATGGCGCTTGAAGTTGAAAGCGACGAAAAGCTCACCGAGCAAAAAGGCATCTACGAAGAGCTCGGCTACACGGACGCCTCAGAAATCAAGGACCGCATGTATTTCCACTCGGTCTATTGCCGTTGCCCGGGAGGAATTCTTGTCGAGTGCGCCGCTACGGTTCCGCAGGGCTTCGCGGTTGACGAACCTGCCGATCAGCTGGGCCAAAGCCTGTTGTTGCCGCCCTGGTTTGAGCCGCGACGCGCCGAAATCGAAGCGATGCTCGAGCCGATCAAAGTTCCAGACACCAATTTCCCCCAAGGCAGAAAAGCGCCCGTGAAAGTCCCTGTGCAGGCGCAGGCGTCGGGTGACGCCGCAGCCGGCGCTTCCGGCGCGTCCCGCCGCACCAGCGCCGTCTTCATCGGCGGAGACAAACCCGCACAGAAATAGTCGGCAAAATCTGCCGACGCGGCCCGGCTTAGTATTTTCGTGCCCGGGTGGCTACTATCCGGGATGTGACTGCGAATCGTGCCCCTCTACCAGCTTGGGCCTCCAAATCTCAAACTCCTGACGAATTCCAGCAATTATCATCGCGAGGATCAACCCAACGCTTCCCCAAACAGCAGCATTAACGGGTGCCAGCACGAATGCCACCGCTACAAATGAAGAGACCGTGACCGTGGCAATGTGCCAATTGAAGGGAATGAAATAGAGGGCCACAACGGTGGCATAGCCTACGGCCGCGAAAATGAGAATGGTTTTCAGCAACAGGTGTTTCATAAGCCCTCGTCGATACAGAGCCAGCGTCAGGGCATTGCTCTAGCCGTGCCGAACAGCATCCACAGTGCAACGGGTTTTAGCCCCTGAGATTCCTCGTTGATACCGCCACCTTATCCTGATTTATGCCGCTCGCGAAATTTTCTTCCGGCTGCGCAGCCAACTCTGCAAAAAATAAATTGCGAACCCAGCGCCCAAAACAATCCAAAAATAGACAATGCTGCGCGTGATCGTCAAAACGAGCATTGCCGCCGCGCCTGCCCACATGAACATCTCGCCTGTAAATCCGTCCGCCCAATCGGCGCGCGCTCCGCTTGCGGGCACCCGCGCGGCCAATGACGGGATCAGCCTCGGCACCGCCGCGAAATATCGACGGTAGCTTTCTCCTTGCGATTGCAAGAGCGTGGTTTCCTCGCGGCCAATGAGGCGCCATACGAACACCAGCATCCCGATCGAAATCACAACCAATCCGATACGGCTCGCCAGAAATCCTATTCCAATAGCGAAAAACACGTTCCCAAGATACAAAGGATTGCGCACATGACGATACGGTCCATCCGCCACCAGTTGCTCTCCATGAAGCGCTGAGTCATGAATGATCGAGCTGTGAAGGTAGGATCCCGCCCACGTTCGTATGAACGCGCCTATCGCGACGATGGCCGTTCCCAACGCAAAAAAACCGGTGATCCAACGCCCAAAGATCGCCGAATTTTCGTCAGGATGTCCGCCGAGCGCCAATCGGCTCAGTGCCTCTGACGCATTCACGTGGTCAATGCCATACGCATAAAATCCGAGCGCGAAAATCGCGGCGATGATCCAGAACCGGATGCGGAACTCGAGCTCGGTGGCTTGGAATCTCATGGAGGGTTCCGGCCTCTGAACGAACCCAGCCTTTCCGTTGACGCCTTGGCTTTGGCGCGTTATCGTGCCACCCGTTTGGGTCAAAAACAAGCCGAGGCGGGGGGACTGCGATGAAAAATAAATTCGCGCGCTCTCTAAGCGCGTCGTTGTTTTGCGCGACAATTCTTTCGACCCTCGCTCTACAAAACGCCTCCGCCGCGCCGCAGCAAGCCCCATCGCCCGCGCCGGAATGGTCTCCTTCGCTTGTCAAACCTTGCGATCGCGCCTGTTTGGTCGGATTCATGGACGGCTACATGAACGCTATCTTCAAGCACGATCCCTCCGCCGTGCCGACTCTCGCGCGCGATGTTCGCATGACGGAAAATACCGCAGAGCTGAACATCGGCGAGGGAATGCTGTGGCGCTCGAAAGTCGAGCCGACAACCTTCAAAATTGTGGTCGCCGATCCGGTCTTCGGCCAAGTGGCCGAGCAGGCGCGTTTGAAAATCGGCGGCCAGGATTCGCTCGTCGCCATTCGACTCAAAGTCGACCGCGACCAAATCGAAGAGATTGAACAGATCTGGACTCGCGGCGTCGACCCAACCGCAATGCCGCTGCTCACGACGCCGCGAGCAGATTTAGTTGACGATGTTCCCGCTTCCGAAAGAACTTCGCGCGACGGATTGA
>JASHRM010000056.1 GCA_030037315.1 Candidatus Acidiferrales bacterium | reverse complement strand
CCTCCGGCGTTGACTTGCCTTCATCGCTGGCCTAACATTTCGGCTCCCTCGGCCATGATCGGCAAGACGATTTCGCATTATCGAATCCTTGAAAAACTCGGCGGAGGCGGGATGGGCATTGTTTACAGTGCCGAAGACTCTCGCCTGGGCCGCAACGTCGCGCTGAAATTTCTGCCCGAGACGATGTCGCACGACCCGCAGGCTCTTAGCCGCTTCCGCCGCGAGGCGCGCGCGGCTTCCGCGCTGAATCACCCGAATATCTGCACGATTTACGACGTCGATGATTACGACGGCCAGCCGTTCATCGCCATGGAACTGCTCGAAGGCGATACGCTCAAGCACCACATGAGTGGCCGAGCCTTCGAGGTCGAAGACATGCTTGATTGGGGTATCCAGATGGCGGACGCCCTCGATGCCGCGCACACGAAACAGATCACGCATCGCGACATCAAGCCCGCAAACATCTTCATCACGCGGCGCGGCGAAGCCAAACTGCTCGACTTCGGCCTCGCAAAACTTTCGCCTCAGCGTCAGCGAGTTGGTGAAACGGTGGGCGTCACCGCCGCCACAGCCATGACGAGCGAAGAGAACCTCACCAGTCCCGGCACCGCAATGGGTACTGTGGCGTACATGTCACCCGAACAAGCGCGCGGTGAAGACGTCGACTCACGCACCGATCTTTTTTCGCTCGGCGTCGTTCTCTATGAAATGGGGGCAGGACGTCCAGCCTTTTCCGGCGGAACTTCGGCGGTGATTTTCGATGCGATTTTGAATCGCGCACCAACTCCCTTGCAGCAAGCGAATCCCAAACTGCCGCAGGCACTCATCACAATTATCGGGAAAGCGCTTGAGAAAGACGTACGGGGTCGCTACCAGACGGCTTCGAGCTTGCTCTCGGACTTGCAAAAGCTGAAGCGTGATTTGGAGTCTGGCCGCGCCCCTTCATCCGCGACCAAACCTGCCGCGGAGACCACGGAAAAATCGCTCGCCGTCATGTATTTCGAAAACCTCAGCAGCGATAAGGAAGACGAATATTTCCGCGATGGCATGACCGAAGACATCATCACGGAAATTTCCAAAATTCGCGAATTGCGCGTCTTTCCGCGTGCCGCTGTTCTCGCCTATCGCGACAAAGTCGTTACTGGACCCGAAGTTGGCCGCGAGCTGAACGCGCTTTATGTGCTCACGGGTAGCCTGCGCCGTGCCGGCAATCGCCTGCGTATCACCGGCCAGTTGATCGAAACGCGCACCGGCCATTCCGTCTGGGCCGAGCGCTACGATCGTCAGATGGAAGATGTGTTCGCAATTCAGGACGAAATCGCGCAAGCGATTGCGAAGGCCCTGAAAGTCGTCCTCACTGAAAAGGAAAAGCAGGAAATCAGGAAAGCGCCCACCGCGGACGTCCAGGCTTATGACTACTATCTGCGCGGGCGCCAATTCTTCCATCAATTGCGCCGCAAGGGATTCGAATACGCGCGCCAGATGTTCGCGCGCGCCATCGTGATCGATCCGAGTTACGCACGCGCTTTTGCCGGAGTCGCCGACTGTTCGTCATTCCTTTATATGTATTGGGACACGACCGACGACAATCTTCGCGAAGCCGATCGCGCCAGCCGCAAGGCCATCGAGCTCGATCCCGATTCAGGCGAAGCTCATGCCTCGCGCGGCCTGGCTTTCTCCCTCGGCAAGAATTTTGACGACGCCGAAACGGAATTTGAAATCGCGATACGCTTGGCCCCGAATCTGTTCGAAGCCTTCTATTTCTACGCGCGGGCCACTTTCCAGAAGGGAAACCTTGAGAAAGCCTCACGCCTCTACGAAAAAGCCGAAAGGATCAAGCCGCAGGATTACCAGGCGCCCTCGCTTCTCTCGAGTGTATATCGAGGCCTCGGACGCCAGGCCGATGCCGTTGCCGCCGCGCGGCGCTCCTTTGAGAATGCCGAAAAGCATCTGGAACTTCATCCCGATGACGCGCGAGCCCTATACCTTGGGGCCGTCAATCTGGCTGACTTGGGACAGCCGCAACGAGCGCTCGAATGGGTGCGGCGCGCCCTTGCAATCGATTCCGACGAGCCTTCCGTCCTCTACAATTCCGCTTGCGCGTTAGCGATGCTGGGCGAACTCGAAGAATCGATCGATTGCCTCGAAAAGGCCATGGCGCCCTCAAGAGGGCACTGGTATAAGCAGTGGGCTGCCAAGGATTCCGATCTGGATCCGTTGCGCAACCATCCCCGCTTCCAGGCGCTGATGAAGGATGCGTAGAATGTCGATTCAGTTTTGTCTTTACAGATTCACCGCCAAATTCATATCCTGATCATCCATGTGGTACGTCAACAAGCTCTTCACACAAGCACAGATTGAGTCGCTCTCGGCCAAGGGTTTCGTAGTCCGCAACTCGGGCGGAGTTGTCCGCATCGAGAAGTACAATTGCGGCTCCGAACTGCGGAAAGAGCCGCAGGGTGCGTTCGGAATGACCATCATTCCGTCCATCATGTTGCAAGGCCAGTTCACGAATCTCTGGGACGCCGGCTACCAAAAATTTCTGCTCACTCATGAAGGCAAAAAATATCCGGTGCGCGTGACGCAACTGGGAGACCTCCGCAAATTCAACGAAGAGTTGCGCACGGCTCTTGGCGTGCCCACTTATTACAACGAAGCTCTCGGCTCAACCTGCCACTACAGCGTCTATGACCGTGTAAAAGGCCGCGTCGGGGATGTACCCGACGAAACCGTTGGCGCGCACGAAGACGCCGAATCCCACTAACATGGCGGCGAAGCAGCGCAAGCCAGTCCGAAAGAAAGCGCGAGCCGCGAAAGCCGCGAAAAAATCCAGCGCTTTCAAGGTGAACACCACGCGCTTCGATCCCTACAAGACCTACAAATTCTGATTCATCGCGAACCGCCCATATGACTTCGTTGACTTGACCCGAGTTCGCGCCCTAACATGAACGCCCCATGTCAGAGGCCCAGTCTCTTATTGGCCAGTCGGTTTCCCACTATCGCGTACTCGAGAGAGTCGGCAGCGGCGGCATGGGAGTCGTCTACAAGGCCGAAGACACGCGCCTGCGTCGTTTCGTCGCCCTGAAATTCCTCACCGCCGAACTCTCGAAGCATCCGCACGCCCTCGCGCGTTTTGAGCAAGAAGCGCAGGCCGCGTCTGCGTTAAATCATGCGAATATCTGCACGATTTATGATGTGGGCCGCATCGATGATCGCGCATTCATCGTCATGGAGTTTTTGCAAGGCGCTACGCTCTCGCACATGATCGCCCATCGGCCGCTTCCGCTGCCTCAGTTGTTCGCTCTTGGGAGCGAAGTCGCGGACGCCCTTGATGCCGCCCACCAGCGCGGCATCATTCACCGCGATATTAAGCCGGCGAATATCTTTGTTACCGAGCGCGGCCACGCCAAGATTCTCGACTTCGGCCTCGCAAAGACCATGAGCGATAGTCTTTCCGCTCTCGCTGGTGAGACCGCCGCGGCAACCGCCTCGTTCGACCCGGTCAGCACGGCTCCGGGTAGCGTCGTGGGCACCGTCGCCTACATGTCGCCGGAGCAGACGCGCGGTGAAACCCTCAGCCCCCGTTCTGACATTTTTTCGCTCGGTGCCGTGCTCTACGAAGCGGCGACTGGACGCCAGCCGTTTAAGGGTCCGAGCGCGCTCGCCGTGATGCACCAGATCGCTGCCGTCGCTCCGGAGTCGCCGCGCAGTATCCGTCCCGAATTGCCGCCGGCGCTCGAAAGCCTGATCACAAGCTGTCTGGAAAAGAGTGCGGCGCAGCGCCCGGCGCGAGCTTCCGAAATCGCGCGCGCCCTGCAGGCGATTTCCACTTCTTCGCCCGTCGCCCCTCTTTCGAGAATGGATGAACGCAAATCCATCGCGGTCGTCCCGTTCCGGCTTCGCGCGTCCGGCTCCGACGAGCAGTTTCTTTCCGTGGCGCTGGCCGATGCCATCGCTAACCGCCTCGGCTCCGCGCCGTCCTTGGTCGTGAGGCCGACAACCAGCTCGATGAAGTACGCCGGGAAAGACGTCGAATGGTCGCAGATTGGCCGGGAGCTGAACGTCGACTTCGTCGCCGAGGGCAGCATTCAGAAGATGGGCTCCCGGATCCGCGTACTCGTCCAGATATGGGAACTGCGCGACTCGCGCGCGCTGCACTCCGCGAAATTCGATGCCGACATGAACGATCTCTTCACGCTTCAGGATAATCTGGCCGATTCCGTCTTTGACGCGCTCATGCCGCGCCAGCGCGATAAGAGCTCCGATACCGTCTCATCCGTCGCGCGGCATCCCCTCGCCTTCGAGCTCTACCTTCGTGCAGTCGACAAAGCTCACTGTTACACCAAAATTGAACTGATCGCCGCTGTCGACATGCTCGACCGTGCGATCGAGCTCGATCCAAAATTCGCGGATGCCTGGGGGTTGCTCGCCAACATCTGCTGCCAGATGGGGATGCATCTCGACTCCGATCCAAAGTGGTTCATTCGCGCCGAAGAGGCCGTAGGGAAGACGCTCGAACTGGATCCGGTAAATTGCAACGCCTTCGCCGCGCGCGGGACGATCGCTTGGTCGCCGGCGCGCGGATTCCAGGTGCGGCCCGCGCTTGTCGCGCTCAACGCCGCACTCACGATCAATCCCGGCCGCGCCAGCGCCCGCCTGTATCGTTCCGCCGTGCTGTTCCATAGCGGTTTCCACGAAACAGCGTGGCGCGATAGTGAAGAAGCCATCCTCGCCAATCCCCATTTTGCTCTGCCGTATACGAGTCAGGCCTTCATCGCTTGCTACAACGGGGACTACGCTTTGGCCGACCGGTATCTTCAGAAATCTCTGACAATCGAGCCGTCTCTGCTTCACGCCAATATCCTGGCGCCCATTCCCTCGATCTACGCGGGTGATTTTGGCCGGGCACGCGAACAACTCCGTAAGGCTCAGCAGATGGTCCCGGGTGAACCCCAGTTGAGGACATCGGAAGCGCTGATCCTGGCGCGCGAAGGGGATTTCAAGCGCGCGGAGCAATTGGCCGATGAAGCTGTGGCCAATCAGAAGGGCATGATGCATTTCCACCACGCTCTGCATCTCGCTGCCGCTGTTTACGCCGTGTGCGGCAAACCGCAAAAAGCGGTCAAGGAGCTTAAGCATGCCGCCGATACGGGCCTTCCCAGCCATCGCGCTTTCGAAAACGATCCGCACTTCCAGTCGTTGCGCGATCACCCGGACTTCATCGCGCTGATGAACGACCTCCGCCGGGACTACGCGAGCATCCGCCAGGAATTCGCACTGCCGGGCTGATGTCGCGCGCCCTTCTGTCGTCCCGAACCGAGCGTTTTTTTTTGCGGGTGTGAGGGATCTGCTGCTTGCCCGTTTGACAAATTCGATCGCCCGCGACTAGCATGCTCGCAGGTCCGAAGAATCGGGACGAGTCACGCGGCAAGGAGTCTCCAATGTCCGTATCAGCCTACCTCGAAGAGCTTTCCGCCGTCGGCGCAGTACGCTTCCCCGATATTCCTATCTATCAGGGGTTCGGCGCGCCTGCGCGGCTTGAGGCCGACCTTCGCGATTGCGAAGTGACTTACGGCGCGGTACCCAAGGACCTGAATGGCATCCTCTATCGCTGCGGACCTGACCGGCAATATCCCCCAATCGGCGGCGACGATATTTTCATCGACGGCGAAGGCATGGTCGTCATGTTCCGCTTCGACAACGGCCATGTGGATTTCAAAAGCCGTTACGTCAAAACGGCCCGCTACAAACTGCAGGCCGAGCATCGCCGCGCGCTTTTCGGCCGCTACCGGAACCGCTACACGCGCGACCCCATCGCGCAACAATGCAATCCCGGCGCAGCCAACACCAACGTCGTTTGGCACGGGGGCAAACTGCTCGCGCTCAAAGAAGACGACATGCCCTACGAGCTCGACCCCTACACGCTCGATACCATCGGCCGCTACGACTACAACGGCACGGTCAAATCGGTGTGGATGTCCGCGCATCCGCATCTCGACCAGACCACCAATGAGCTGCTGACCTTTGCCTATCAGGCCAAAGGGGACGGCACGACGGATGTGGCGTATTTCGTGATTGGACCCGATGGAAAACTAAAGCACGAGGTGTGGTTCAACGCGCCGTGGGCGGGCATGGTTCACGACTTCGCCATTTCCGACAAATACGTAATTTTCCCGTTTTTCCCGCTGCTCACGGATGTGGACGTGCTGAAAAAAGGTGGGCCGTTCTACACCTGGCATCGGGACCAGCCGACCGTGGTCGCCGTCGTGCCGCGCTACGGGAAATCGGAAGAGGTCCGCTGGTTCAAGGGACCGACCAGTTTCGCCGGGCACATGATGAACGGGTCAACTGAGGGAACCAAGGTGAGCCTCGACGTGTGCCTTTCGACCGGCAGCTCGTT
>JASHRM010000055.1 GCA_030037315.1 Candidatus Acidiferrales bacterium | reverse complement strand
ATGGCGGCCCAAAATCGAAAAAACTGTCGATTCCGATTGCCAAATGATTCGGCGTCGGCGCGTTTGCTTTTCGATTGTTGCCGAGCGCTGAGCTGCAGACGAGCAAGAACATCAGTCCTACTACTCCACCCCGCACTGCCGAATGCTAATTCAATGCTGCGTCCTGCACAAGCTTGCACGTCCAGCCCTGCGAATTTCGCGTTTCGCGGCGCCGCAGCTGGCTGCTATGATGGGCGACTCGCCACGGCGAGCAAGGCCCGCCACGGCGGGTAAACTTGCGAACGGGCGCGGGCGGGGCCGGGCGCAACCCAAACGACTGCAGCTGAATCCAAGCGTCGTAACTTTTGAGACAGGAGAATTTTGTGCGGCGATTGCTACGGCCTGAGCGCGCAAGCCAGGCGCTCTGGGGTCCTCGATTCATCGCGACATGTGCAATAGCAGTGCTGATCCTTGGCGCATTCGCCGTCGCGCAAAATTCCGAGCCGGACCCTGCCACGGCGCTCGCACAACTCAACGCAAATCAGCCTGCGCTCGCCGAATCCGCTGCAGCGAACCTCCCCGCAAAAGCGACTCTGGTGGCAGGCGCTGTTTCCGCCCCGGCGCTGGCGGTTGGCAGCCAGCAAGAAATCCTGCTATCAGCGCTCGATACGCCGCATCGCGTCCTGCTTACTGACTCGAATGCGTTGCAGTCCAGCGCGACCGATGCCCGCGCCTCGAAAGCTGCGTCTACATCAAACGCAAAGTTCGCGGTGTTCGCGGCGACTGGCATCGCCGGATTTTCGGGCGACGGAGGCGCGGCGCTTTCCGCGCAGGTTGATCTCGAGCAGGCATCCCTTTACGAACGCAGCGGAATCGCCGTCGCGGCGGACGGCACCACTTACATCGCCGATACGAACAACGCCACGATTCGCAGCGTCGCCGGACCAAACAGCACCGAGCCGAACGTGATTCGCAGCATCGCCGGCAAATGGGGACCGCGCCAGAACGTAGCCCTTAGCGCGCCGATGGGGATCGCGGTCGACGCTGCCGGCAACCTATATATTGCCGATCACGGCGCAGGTGCCGTTGACATGCTCTCCGCTGCCACCAGCGAGTTGACCACGATCGCGCAGGTCGCGTCGCCCGCGAGCATTGCCGTCAGCAATGACGGCACGAAGATTTTTGTCGCTTCGCCGGAATCCGGCGCGGTTTTTGCAATCGCGATAGGGACTCGCGCCATCACCACGGTTTCCGGCTTCGCACCAGCCGCTGCCAGCACTGAGTCCAATTCGTCCGGTCCCTGCGCCAGCGTCGTTGCTACGGCTGCTTCCTCTTCGAGTTCTCAATCCGGAAAACGACCCGCGCTCGAAACGAGCGAGCAGACAACTTCCGCATCGAGCTCCGCGAAGCCCTGCCCTGCCGGCCTCGCCGTCGATGGTCGGGGCAATCTTTTCGTTTCCGACGCGGCGAAGGGGAGAATTCTGCGCATCGATGCAGCCACCAGCAAGCTGACCACCGCCGCTTCCGGGATGCTGACGCCGGGCGATATCGCCTTCGATCGCAATGGCGACCTTTTCGTATCGGAGCAAGGACGTGATCGCGTGCTCGCGTTTGCCGATCTCGGCGATCCGAGCAATCTCACGCTCACCGCACCGGCGGCATTTCCCGCGCCGTGCCCACAGGTAACAAATCCGTTCACGTTTTGTACCGAGCCGCAGGGTGGCACCACAGCGCAAGCCGCTTTCACGCTGACGAATACTTCCAATACCACACTCACAGGCATCACGATCACGCCGGCGTTTGTGCCGACGAATACACAGCCCCAGCCTCCGCCGACGAATTTCACGAACGAGAGCACCAGCTGCACGGCGACGCTTAATCCGGGAGCGAGCTGCACGATCAACATGGCGTTCACGCCGTTATCGACCGGCCCCATCAGCGGCACGCTCAGCGTCACCGACAATGAGGGCGATTCCGTTTCCGTAAATCTCGCGGGCACGGCGGACACGTTCTCTTTGCAATTCGCCAGCGGGCAAACCACCGAACTCACCGTGGCGCAGGGCAACTCGGTAACGTTCATGGCCCAGGTCGTTCCGGACGATCTCTTTGGAGCGAACGGCGAACAGGTTTCGTTCTCGTGCCCGGCAAATCTGCCGATCTTCAGCACGTGCGAGTTCAAGCCGTGCCCGATCAGCATCACTCCGGGCACAGCCGCGTCTTTCAATATCGTTTACGGAACTTCGACGGAGACGACGCCGGCCCCTCCAGTTTCGAATCCGTGCGGCGGCGGAACGTCATCGACAGCGAGGATCCGGCGCGCCGCCGGCACGATGATTTTTCGCGTTGCGCCCCCGCCGAGTAACAGCGGTGGCGCGATGCGTCTGCTGGCGTTTGCCGCGCTGGCGATTCTTGCGATGCTCGGTCTCGTCCTGGCAAGCCGCGGGTTTGCCTTCGGCGGGCGCCGCTTTCGCCGAGTGCCGCTGATTTTTGCAGCCGCCGCCATCACGGCAATCGTGCTGGCCGGTTGCCATCACTCGAAACAGATTGGCTCGTCCGCGACGCCGACTGGCACCTATAGCCTCACAGTTTTAGGCAATGCGCTCGACGCGAACGGCAATCCGCTGAACGCGTCGCGCTCACTCACCATGACGCTTGACGTGGTGCAGCAAGGCACCACCGGCTCAAGTCCGTTTTAGCCCTCTGCGCGCTCGCAACCTTAGAGCTTGGGCGCAGCAAGCTGCGCCCCTACAAAACCGACCCCGTGCATCGACGGCTTCCACCCCAGCACGCAACAATGGCGTGCCGGGGACGGAGACCCCGGGCTTGCCGCCGCTTTTGCCCGATGCGTCCAAACAGCGGGAGCCCCTCGTGTCGGTCAGGACAAGCAAACTCCCGCACACCACAAACTGCAGTTAGATTTACAGGTACACAATTCTGCGATGGTAGCTGTACGGCATGCGGCGCCGGCCCTTCACCTGCTCCGGACGTACGTATCGTTCATCACGCCCTCGGTCGCCATTTGCGCGGTGCCCAGCAAATCTTGCGCGAGCGCTCTCGCGCCGCCAGCGGATCCGTTGACGACCGGATCAGCACGGGATCGGTTCCCAGCGTCAATTCCGGCAAAACGTTCTCGTACCGGATGCGAACCGTAATTTCCTGCGTCGCGCCGATCAGGTTGACTTTGTCTTCGCGCCACTCCCACAGCCGCAAATAGGTCGTCGGCTGCAAACTCAGCATTCCGCCGCCGCTCGTAAATTTTCCCATCGGAACGAAAACATCCGTCGTATTCGCTGTGGCGCGCTCCCAAAGCATGTGCGGCGCAAGGCAGTCCGCTGGCAGCTGCGGACTGGAGACATCGCTGATTTCCGTCTGGGTAACTCCTGCAGTTGGGTCGAGAGGAAGATCGATGTCTTGCTGCTCGGCAAGCACGCTCGCACTGTTTTCCGCGAGCTCGCGCTGCAATCCCGGATACGCAGAATTCAGCAGTGGCATCAGCAGCGTATCGGTGAAGACGGCGCCGGCGGAATCGTTCAGCAGGGCGCGCGCAAGACTTAGCGCGCGTCTTCGGCCCGCGAATAAGCGGTTGTGGGCACGACGGGCATGGGGACCTCCGGCGGACAAATTAGAAATAACTAACGTGACGCGGATGCGCTCGTAGGCGCGGCGAAAACTGTTTCAAAAAGGTTGCTTTCTATTTTCACTTAAGGGCATTCCCGCACGTACCAAACATTTCTCACGCGCGAAATACCGCGGCTACCTGATTAAAAACTTTTGGAGTAATCCGCAGGATGCGTGCGCTGTTGATTAAAACCTGAGGAGGAAAGCTTTCGTGCGCAAACTTTCAATCATTTCATTGGGCCTGCCGTTGGCCCTGGCAATTTTAACAGCGGGATGCGGCAGCAGCGGCGCCCCACACACCAACGCGAACGACGTTCCCGTCGTCGTGACGATGCATGACGCGCCCCCGACCGGCATCACCGTTTTGTCGTTTCAAGTCACTGTAAGCGGCCTCACCTTGAATCAAGGCACTACCGCATCGACGAGCAGCTCCGGCAGCGCTTCGCTGATCAGCTCGCCGGTTACCATCCAGCTCCAGAATCTGCAGACGGAATCGGACTTCATCGCCGAAAGCCAGGCCCCCGCGGGCACCTACGACAGCGCGACCATCACGTTTTCCGGCGCTCAGGCCACCATTCTGAATACGTCCGGCTCCACGCAAACCATCGGGAACGTTTCGTGCAGCACGGGCCAGATCTGCCAGATCTCGCCGACGATCAGTACGATGTCGGACACCTCTACGACTAGTCCGTTCCCGCTGACGCTGACTACGGGGACGCCGGTAAACCTCGTGATCGACTTCAACTCAAATAGTTCGCTGAACAGCGATCTCTCGCTGACGCCCAGCGTCACGTTCACCGCGAACACAACGGCTCTTTCCAACGGCGACTTGGTCGATGTGACCGGCATCAACGGCCAGGTCACAAAGTTGGGCACCAACACCGTGACGGTGACCGATAGCAACACGGGCCAGAGCCTCACGCTGGATACCACCAACAACACGACGTACAACGGTTTCAGCAATTGCACCGCGAACAATTTCAGCTGCCTATCGACCAATCAAATCGTGACGGCAAACGTGGGCGCGAGCACAGGCAATCCGACCGCGCTGACTGCAAGCAGCTTTAGCGAGTCGAGCGGTTTCACGCAGGGCGTCACCGGCACCGTGGTGGCCGTGAATCCCGCGCAGAACACGATGACGATCGTCGTCACCGGGTCAACTCCCACCGATTCGAGCGTGACCACCGGCGAAGAAGAAACGGTGAATCTCTCGAACAACGCGACGTTCTCCGCGAACACGGGCGGCGAAACGGTGCCGTCCGGGTTGAACTTCGCCGGCGTGAGTGACGTGATCGTTGGCCAGAGCGTTCAAGTCGACGCGACCAACGTTTCCGGCACCACGATCACGGCGGACCAGGTAATGCTCGAGCCCACCCAATTTACTGGCACGGAAACGGCCGTCAATGGCACAACCGTAACTTTGGGAGGACTGAATCCTCTCTTCACGGGAGCTGGTACCACAGCCGTGTCGATTGACACGGGCGCGGGCACCACGTACGGCGGCGTCACGGGCGTGACCGGCATCACCACCGGCGACGAAATCGGCGTCGGCGGCTTGCTCTATAACACGCCGACCGGCCCGGTGCTCGTCGCAAACCAGTTGAACGATGAAACCGTGATGAATACGCAGGCGGGAATCATCGTCGGAACAAAGTAGAAAGAGCGAATGTTGTAAAGAAGTAGCCCAAGCAGCGAAGGCGCGCGTTCGAATTTGGACGCGCGCCTTTTTGTGTAACGTGACTGCAGGGCGCTTGTCCTGTGTCGTCCGCGCGCGCGATAATGCGCGCGAGGTGCGGCGATGAAAATGTGGCGAGAGCTGTCGCGGTCGTGCATCACCAAATTCGCAGCGGCTGCTATGTTTGCGTGTTTGATCCTCGCGCAGGCCACCCGGGCGCAAGGCCCGTCGAACCTGATGCTCCCTGAAAATCAGGTCACGCGCGTATCCGATCACGTCTACGCGATCATAGGCTTTCCGAACATTGGCATCGTGGTCGGCGATAAAGCGACGCTGGTTGTAGATACCGGACTCGGTCCGCGGAATGGCGCTATCGCCGCGCGCGAAGCCAAAAAGCTTTCCAAGGGCTCGATGCTTTACCTCACCACGACGCACTACCATCCCGAGCACGCCGCGGGCGAAGGTGGCTTCCCCGCCGGCACCATCCTGATTCGTCCCGTGGTGCAACAGAAAGAGCTCGAGCAGCGCGGAATGGAGTTCGTGGAAATGTTCAGCGACCGCTCGCCACAAATGAAAGAGCTGCTCACCGGCGTCACGTTCCGCAAGCCGGATAAAACTTTCAATAACGAAATGACGCTCGACCTGGGCGGCGGCGTGACCGCGCGGCTTTTCTGGATGGGCCAGGCGCACACGAAAGGCGACGAGATGGTCGAGGTGAAGCCGGACGAAACGCTGATTTCCGGCGACGTGGTGCAAAACAAAACCGCGCCGAATCTGCCGGACGAAAACGCCAGCATGAAAGGCTGGGTGGACATTCTCTCGAGGTTGCGTCCGATGAAATTCAACCACGTGTTGCCCGACCACAGTCCTCCAGGCAGCGGCGCGCTCGTTGAGCAGGATTTCGAATTCTTCTCGCGCTTGCAGTCGCGTGCGCTCGAACTGAAGAAGCAAGGCAAGTCAGCCGACGATGCTGGCCAGGTGCTGCTCGCCGAATTCAAGGCGAAGTATCCGGATTGGCAAAGCCTCAGCGCGATTCCCAACATCGTGAAGCATATCTACGCGGAGCATCCATGATGACGCGACCGTCACGTCTTGGTTGATGTGGAGTGCGGCGGCCTGCCGCCGCTTTCTCAGGGCGCGTCAGACGCGAATCGTCAAACAGCGGGAGCAGGCTCCCTCAGTCCACAGGGGCGCACCAAGGTGCGCCCCTACAACCCTTTGCAAGGTTCGTTTGTAGGGGCGTAGCTTGCCTGTCCTGAGCGAAGTCGAAGGGCTACGCCTTCTTCTCATTGAGAATCGGTCAGCGTTCGCCTCTAGTCCGCACACGCTGGAACTTCCTTCTGCAGAAACGGCACTTTCGCCGCGGCCCAGTCGACCATGCTATCCCCCCGAAAGGCCGAACATCGCCGCGGTCGCGTGGCTCGGCTCGAGCGAGAAATTAAACGGCATGCCGAGCGAATGGACCACGTGCGTACCGGCGTCTGGATGCGCCATCCAGTACGAGAACGCCGCCGCGTTGACGAACAGCCGGATTGCCACCGCGAGCGCGTTTGTGCGCAGCCAGTCGAGGCGCGTTTTCGTGCCGGAAATGCGCGATTTCGCGGAAAGACTCGCGCGCTTCAGCACGTGCAGCCCGTGGCCAGCGAAAAACAGCGCCCATAGATGTGCGGATTCGGGAATATGCATGGCCATTTCAGAAATTACGCTTAGGTCCGGGGCCATGAGAATCGATGAGCGATGAGTTCAGCCCCGGCGGCGAAGTTCAGCGTGGGAAGGTTTAGCGTCTATGGATCGGATACGCTAAGTGTTCCGGCAGGACTTCTGATGCGAATTCGCCTCGGCGGAGCATGGCAATCAAAAGTTTCAGCACCTCGTTTTGCTTTGCCGAGGGCAATCCTTCCAAGTTCGCGACCCGCGATCGAATCTGGTCCAGCCCTTTGTCCGAGAGGGTCACCGAAGCCGCGCGATCCCAGGCCCACTCGTCTCCGGTGCCGTTCAAGAGATGCTCGAGTTCGTCGGCGTACTGTTGAATTGTTAGTGCAAAATAATCGCGGGCACGCCGTAGCCGCTGTACGTCACGCCAGCCGAGGGCACGGAAATCGGAAACGTGATCGCGCCGCTCGAGCTGGTGGTGCTCGAAAACGCGCTCGATAGCGCAAGAGGTGCGGTGCCGCTGTAGGCGATCTTCGCCGTCGTGGCGTTCCCGGTGAACGCGAAAAGGTACGCGCCGCTCGCAAGCGTCACAGTTCCCTGCGTGCACGCCTGGTCGCTCGAGCCGCCGGCTGTCAGATTCACTGCCGTGATCGAACATTTCACGTTGCCGGAAAGATCGGTGATCGCCCAGCTGTAATAATCGCTGCTGCTCGAATCGGTGGTGGAAACATCGACGGTAAGGTGCGAAAACTGAATGTTCGGCAGGTAAATCACGCTCACGTCGACGGCATTTGCGGCACTCGGCGCTTCGCCGGCGGACAAAAACCCCATCGCGTATTTCGTGAAGAGCGTGGGACACGGCGAACCGGAATCCTGAATATTCGTCACGGTGCCGGACGTAAACGCCGCGCAATCGCCCGCCGCCGGCGTGCCGGAAGTCAACGCGGCCGGCAACGCGCTTGCGCCGACCGTCAAATTCCCCGCGACGGTCAAATTTCCGTAGAGAGTTGGCGAGCCGCTATCGGCCAGCGCCGCGGTTTGCGGAGTCTTCGTGCTTGCGGGGCCCTGGCTGAGCACCACATCATCAACGTAAATCTGATTTGGATTCGCCGCGGTATTTTCCAAAATAAAGACGCGCATCGATTGCGCCACGGTGGAGGCGCTCGAATACGCGTTCGGCACGCGGAACGTGACCGCGAAATTGCGCGTCGGCGTCCAGGTGTTCGCCGCGCCGACGTTCCAGTCCGAGCCAGTCACGTTGCAATTGCATGTGACTCCGTTGTTGTACGTCAGCGACGCATTCGTGCTTTGCCAGTTGGGATTTGAACCCGTGCCGATCAGCGCGGATTGTCCCGCGTAGTTCGCAGGCGTAAGGACGCGCGCGTTTGTAGCGACGTTGGTGATTTTGTGCGCCTCCGTGCAGTTCGGATCGGAGTAAAAACGGAAGCCCGGGCGAAAATTGATGCCGGTAGATGATGCCGCGATGCGAAACGCCAGCGTGTAATTCATCGTCGCATCGACTTGAATGCAGCCCGAATTGATTCCGAGGCCCGCGGTAGCGTTGTCGCCGATTTTCACGTTGTATGCGCCTTGCGTCGCGCCGTCTGCGGGCGCGCCGGAACTGGTGTTTTGCGCGTAAATTCCGCTGCCGGCCTGATTGATGTTCGTGCCGCTCACTCCGCCCCAGTAATAAAGCGACGTCGATCCGCCCCAGCCTTCGAATCCCGCATTGCCGAGGAGATTGTCGCCGCCCAAATCGTTCATGCCGAAGTGCATCGATGGCAGCCAGTTCGGCCCGTTGTTATCGATTGCGATTTGCGAAGTGGAAGGCTCATTCGGCTTCACGACCGAATTCGCGGAAACGGAAATATACGGATCGAGAATGTGGATGCCGCCGGCGCTGCCGTCCGCGGGAAATTGGAAGCAGCTGTAGACGTTTTCGCAGCGGTTGTTGGGACGGATGGTCACGCTGTCCGCATTGATGATGTTGTAGCCGATCTGCCCGAACGAAGTGCTGGAGCCTTCACAGTCGTTGCCGTAAAACTCATCGTTATTCGGATAATTTCCGCTCGAATCTTTCGCCAGCTCGAAGCAGGCCGTGCCGGTATTCGCCGCGGGCAGGATGCAGGT
>JASHRM010000054.1 GCA_030037315.1 Candidatus Acidiferrales bacterium | reverse complement strand
GCTCCGGATCGTCCAACGACGGGACGTAGACGACACCGCTGGCAACTGCTGTCAGCAGTTTCTTGGGTTTCTGCGATCCGGACTGACTATCCAGAGATCCAAGGTACACGTCAGGGCTGGCCGCGCCGCCAATCGAATACAGGAAATGCTTTCCGTCTGGTAAAAGGACGGGGGAGTAGAAGCCGCTTCGGCCGCCGGGGCTTTCCATGCCGGGCAGAGGAGCAGCTACTCCACCCGCTTCGGAAACCTCTTTCATCCCGGGCTGATCGCCGAAGACGATCTTGCCATCCGGGGTCCAGAACCCTCCATTAATCGCTGCCGCTCCTGAATCACATAAGACCTGAGATGGCCCCCCATCCGAGTCGATCTTCTTAAGTTTGCCGCCTGCGTTAAACGCGATAAAGCGGCCGTCTGGCGACCAGAACGGAATCCCGATCGCCCCCTCTGTTCCCGCAATCGGGCGCGTCTCAGTAGAGTCCATCCGGCGTAGCCACAATTGCGGATCACTCCCTTCCGTACTCTGTAACACCAAACGCGTTCCGTCGGGCGACAGTGTCCCCACATAACGAACACTTGGATCGGGTACATCGATTTCGAATCGCTGAACCGGGAGCGGCGCACGAACAGGTGTGGGTTTCAAGATCCATGCCGCGACACCAACGATGGCTGCAACGAGAATTCCCACTGCCCACGGCACTGCTCGGCGCCACGTCGGAACCGCGGTTTGCGAAGTGTCCGCAAGTGCAGGGTCTGGCGCACCGGAGAGGACTTCGTCGAGGGAGATGCGGGCGTCGCCGATGTCGCGCAAGCGCTGCCTCGGGTCTTTCTGCAAGCAGCGCTGCAAGAGGACGCGAACCCGCACCGGCGTTGTTGTTGGAAGCTGCGACCAGTCCGGTTCGGCACGAATTACCGCCGCGAGCGTGTCCGTCACGGATTCGCCCTCGAATGGACGCTGGCCCGTCAACATCTCGTACAACACGCAGCCGAAGGCCCAGATGTCCGCGCGGCGATCGACGGGCTTGGCTTTGGCTTGCTCAGGCGACATGTAGGCGGCAGTGCCGAGCAGCACTCCCTGCATCGTCGCTAAACGACTCAAAGTCGGCGAAGTGGCAATGTCAATCGACGCCGCGTCGCCTTCGATAGCTTTGGCGAGACCGAAATCGAGTACTTTCACGGCATCGTCGTTAGTCACCTTCACGTTCGCGGGCTTCAGATCGCGGTGAACGATGCCGCGCTCATGCGCGTATTCGAGTGCGTCGGCAATTTGCCTCGCAATGCGCAGCGCTTCGTCAATCGGTATCGGACCTTGCTTGATTCGATCGGCAAGAGTCGGCCCCTCGACCAACTGCATCACCAGCGCGCGGGTGCTACTAGAATCTTCTAGTCCGTAGATCGAAGCGATATTGGGATGATCGAGTGAAGCGAGCACTTTCGCTTCGCGCTGGAACCGCGCCATGCGCTCAGCGTCTCGTGCGAACGCCTCCGGCAATGCCTTCAGCGCAACATCGCGCCCGAGCTTGACGTCGCGGGCGCGATAGACTTCGCCCATTCCACCCGCACCAATAGCGGAGAGAATTTCATAGGGGCCCAAGTAGGTGCCGGACTGGATGGCCATAGGTCCCCGTCAGCTGGAATCCCGACAGTATAAATGACGCGCAGCGCATTTTACGAGTCGCTATCTTGGGAGACGCCGGGCCTGCTGCACCGCGATGGTCTTTATCCCACATCACCGAAATGAATTCTTGCCGGCGAGTTTTTGGGGGTACGTGTTTTGTCCAGGCATGAGAAGGGTGTGATGTGCACGACCCCAAACGTGCTCACGTGAGTCCAGGAATTTGAGCGATCGTAGATGGCGGGCCTTTGAAAGGGTCGTCGGGTCCGTAGGTAAGCGGATCAGGGTACGTTATAACGCGACCACGCAGGCGCGCCCGGTTTCTTCGTTCACTTCAAAATGCAAGCTCGATAGCGAGACCGGTTCGCGGACAGTCGGACTATTGATCGGCGTATATTCCGAAGGAACCGTGTCTATTTTTATTCGGGTATTGGCTGGGGTTGGAATTGCAGCGACCAGAGCTGCGATCACGATTAAGAAGGTCATGTGTTTCATCGTCACGTTTCTCTGAGCCGGCGCTCAAAATCCCGAGTCTTGCGGGCTCATTCGTCCACGATTGACACCGTAGGCCGCTGTTGCGCGCGAAGCTACTGAAGAAAGCCCGAAGTTTTCGTTAAGCAGAGTGGCGGCCGGCTGCCAGCATCATTGGATTCAGCCCTTTATGTTGTCTTGACAACTACCAGCCGTTTTGTTGTACTTCCCGCGTATGGGCGAGCAGGCCTCATGTGCAAGCGATGGCGCGACTTGCGCCAGCGCCTAACGTGATGCAAGGAGGTAGATAGCCATGGATCGACGAAAAGTGCTGGCGTTGTTGGGTGCGAGCCCGGTGCTGGCGGCGGGTACACCCGCCTTTGCGCGAACTGCTCCCAAAGCCGCGTCCAAGCATGCGCCGGCGATGAGCAGCGGCCTTGTCAATTCGTTGAATCCCGCCGTCACGCCGCAATTGCCACGGCGAATCCCACTCGCGCCTCGCCTCGACACCTTGAACGGGAAAACAATTTACCTCGTCGATACCGACTGGGGCGGGATGGGGCAAAACAGCGTCATCCAGGAAGAAATGCAGAAGTGGTTTGCCGCGAACATGCCCGGCGTCAAAACGATTATCAAAGTCAAAAAAGGAAATTTCGTCACGGACGATCCGGCGCTGTGGAAAGAAATCGCCGATAAGGAAGGCGACGGCGTCGTCCTCGGCGTCGCCGGTTGACACGGCTGCGTCGGAGCCGTGAGCTCCGAAGCTGGCGAGATCGAGCAGAAGTATCACATCCCCGTAGTCGCTGCCGCAGGTTCCAACGTGGTGTCCTTTGGGATCGGCGCGAATTTCAAATACAACACCGGCATGCCGATTCGTTACGTCGGCGTGCCATTTCCGTTTTCCGGGCAGCCGCGCTCAGTGCTCAAAGGTTACGTCGAAGGAAAAGACACGGTGAGCGGAAAGCCGCTGATGCAGGCGATCGTCGACGGACTCACGAAACCTCTCACTGACGAAGAAAAAATGTCCGGCATTCCTCCCGAGTCGATTCCCGAGCCGCGATTGCTTGCGCCAGCGACGGAAGATGATCTTCAAGCGCTCTTCAAAGAACGCTGCTGGACCGACTTCAACCCGGTGATCATTCCCACGGAGGAGCGCGTGGCGGCAATGCTCAAAGGCACGAGCCACAAGCCCGACGAAATCGTGAAGTCCGCCGCCGGAACATTCGGAACCAAACGGCCGTTCACCGTTGAAAAAGTGGCGATCGTCGCCGTGATGGCTGGCGCGAAGCCGGAATATTTGCCGCTGATTCTTGCGCTTTCCAGCATGGTGCCATATCAGGACTCCACCACCTCGATCGCGCAGATGCTCGTGGTCAATGGGCCGATCCGAAAGAAGATCGACATGAATTCCGGCCTCGGCGCGCTGGGTCCAAACTGCGACGCCAACTCCGTCATCGGTCGGTCGAAGACGCTGATCCACAAAATCATCCAGGGTTACGACGAAGGAGTCACCGGTTTTGCATCGCTCAGCAACCCACTGCGTTACGACAATCTGTGCCTTGCGGAAAATGAAGAGGAGCTGCCCGCAACGTGGGACCCGCTTCACGTTCAACTGGGACACAAGGCGAGCGACAGCGTCATCACCATGTTCACCGGCTGGAATTTCATCAACAGCACGGGCTGGGTGGAGACGCACTACGCGCCGCAGAACCTGATGCGCGATTACATGTCGTCGCTTTCCGGCATGAGCGCCACGCTGCTGATGGATCCGTCCGTCGCGGAGCTGCTCAATAACGTGCAGGGTTTCACGACCAAAGCCGCGCTGGCGGAATGGCTCTCGCAGAACGTCGAAAAGACGGCCGAATCCTATTGGGGCAATTCGATTGTTTCAAGCATGCTCGGCCCTCTGGGCGAGCAAGGGCTTGAACCCTATGCAGGCTGGAGAAAGCTGCCCGGCGATTCGCGCATCAAGCCGTTCAACAACGCGCGAAACATTCGGTCGGTGGTCGTGGGCGGAAAAACCGCGAGCGTCTGGTTCGCCACGGACTTCATGCCGGAGAAAAGCGTCTCCATCGACGCCTGGGCGTGAGGGCTACGCTCAGCTTTAGCGAACCAAGTCGCTGCAGGCGTGCTGTTTTTTTGAGAGTTTCGCCGAGCGAAGCTGGGCCATTGCCTTCTTCAAGTCTGTCCTCCAGGACTTTCGCTCCGAGACCAATCCCGCCGAACACAAGCGCGATCGGGACTTCCTCGAATGTAGAGACGAAGCCCTCCGTGCCGTTGATGAGGAGGCCTCCAAACAGAAACGTGCACACGGCGGCGCCGAAGAAAACCGAGGAGGCTCCTCGCAGCAGCAGTCTCGCCGCTGATTTGAATGAGGGGCTCACAAAAAAGCCATGCTCCGTAAGAACTCGGGCCCTATGTTTTGCGACTACGAGACCGACGTCAAGAGGAACGGGCCGGTGAGGGCAGCAATGCACCGTTTTTTGTAGCGTCGGCGAAACGCAACCAACGGGCGAGACGCCCGCGGTACAACGATCGCATGCGTGGCCGTCACTGCTAATCTGCATCGACTGGTTCGGGTTTGTCGGCCTTCGCTACGGCGACTTCAGGGATTCCGCACATGCCGTCCCTGCATGTGACGGGCGCGGGCATGCGCAGCGGCTTCGGGTCGCGACGGAGTCCAGCCTTGGGCCGCCAGTTGTCGATTGAAACGCTTTGCGTGTACGCGAAGTCCGTGGTGATCCACATCGGATTCGTCTCGCCGCCGACAACAATAAAATTGATATCGTCCGCAGAGCGGCGCGGAGCGATCAGCGCCTCCTTTGGCAGCTTCGCCCACGACGCAAACGGCTCGATCCCTTGTTTCGCGAGCGCGGCCGCCATGCCCGCCTGCATTTCGCCTTCGAAGTAATGCCCAACGGGAACGCGCGAGTTTTCGACGATCCATCGGCATGCATCGCGCTTCGTCTTGAATCCTTCCGCGCGCAAATTTTTCGCCACCAGCGGATCGACCACGAACGTGACAGCCGGATACATCACGCCGAACGTGGAAATGACGTGCGCCATTTCCTTCGCCGAGCCAATTCCGAAGTTGAGCACATTCCATCCGCGGAAAAGACTTACCACGCTTTCGTCCGCGCGGAAGCCGCGCTGCACGTGAAACGGCTCGTACGCGCTGAGCTCTTCGTTTTCGCCGCAGCACATATTGTTGTAGTTGGTGTTGTGGCCGAACGTGGCCATGAAATTTTCGCCCGCGCGCGCCTCGGCAAAATTGATGCTCATCAGGGTCCAGGCCCTGCCGATCACCGCATTCGCCAGATTGAAGGGACTAAGCGCTCCCGTTCCACAATTCATCCCGATTTCGTTGCGAATCGGCCCGTTCACAATCATCATGCGGCCCCACGAAGTCGTGGAGCTCGGCATGGATGGTTCCTGCGACGCAGCCAAGGCCAGAATCACCGGAAAATGTTCGGGCCGCGCTCCGGCCATCACCGCGATGGCAGCCACTTTCTCCACCGTGTATTCCATTTTTTCCTGGTGCGTGGTGATGATCATCCGGCCCACGATTTCGTCGGCGGGGTGATCCGTGCCGGTCAGCATTTCGGCGACGCGTGCTTCCGTCGGCAGCACGATTGGCAAGCCATCCGTCCAACCGTTTTCGATGAACTGTCGATGGAGATTTTCAGCCGTGTCGGTAGCCAGCAGGCGCGGGTGCCGCGGTTTGCGAACGGTCGTGGGATGCTTTTCTTTTTCGGTCAATGGCGCTGTCAGCGCGCCGATCACCTCGTTCATGAGCGGTTCCGAGGTGATCGGGTCGTTACCCTCGATATACTGGCGCAACACGGCGCGCGACATGCCAACCACAGGGTAAAGAGGGAAACTAAAACGCAGCGGCGTGCCGCGCGTCCTCGCGTTGCGCTCCACAAAATCTGCAAATCGCGCCGTAACGATTGGCGCCGTCGGAATCCCGTGTTCGTCTTCAAGCGTTGTGGCGTAATCGGCGAGACTCGCCGAACATGCCTCTCAACCGCCGACGCCGAGAATCGCCGCGCAGCCGCCACTCGATTTAATTTCTCTCCAGAGATCGGGATCGTCGGTGAACATCGTGCCGCGCTTGTGGCGGATGAGCGTCTTCACGCTCGGCATGTTGCGCGAAAACCAGTCCTGCAGCTCTTGCATGAATTCGAAGCTGCCCCCGAATCCGGTTTCGACCAAGTAGACCGTTTTGCCGTCGAGCGAATTGAGCCGAGGCGCCATGGTGATCGGCTTGACGTCGCTGCTCGGCTGCGTTGCTGGATTCAAAATGTCGCTGGGTTTTGACTGCGCGTCGAGACGCCGGCCGAAAACTCCCGAAGGCTGGCCCCGCGGATCGAGGACGGAAACTTTGCTGCTCTGCTCCATCTGAAACTCCTGCTCAGTTTAACTTCCGTTTCTTGTTTTTCCGCTGCCGCATCGCGGTTTCGTACATTTCTTCCGCACGAGCTGCAAGCTGATCGAGCACTCGCTCAGCGTTTCGCGGGTTTTGTCCCTCTAGCAGCTGGCGCTGATATTTCTGCGCCACAGGTGCGATCTCGCGCAAAAGCGCTTCGCCTTTCCTGGTCAATGAGAGCAGGGAAGCGCGGCCATCCGACGGATGAGGCGCGCTCGTAACCAGCTTGCGGCGCAGCAGAGGCGTCAGCGAACGGCTGATCCAAGCCTTGTCGATGTGTGTTCTGCGGCTCACTTCGTTCACTGAAATCGGCTGATACGCGCCCAGAATGATCAGAATGCGTAAATCCGTAGGCGTCACGCCAAATTGCTGTTTGAACGTGACTGAGCCGATCCGCAGAATCAAATCCGCAATTCGGACGACGCGCACCGAGACGAGCCGGATAAGCGTGTCGATGTGCGGGGCGTGCTTTAACCGGTGCTTCGCACGCACCGGGTTTCTTCGCCCGCCTCGGTCCGCCTCGAGCGTTTTGGCGTTTAATATGGCTTGTGGCTTGCCCGGAGTCATCGCTGCTTCTCTCGAAGAAGTATGAATTCGAGAATATAGGATGTCTTGACAACAATCATAGCGCACGAGTATATACCAACTGAGTCGCTCACCATCGCGAATTGGTTCAGTCGCGATTTGAGTGGTTCAAAGGAAAGTGCATGACATATCAACCGGCACATCATGGTGAAGGAAAACACATAGGGCAGCCAATCTTTGGTTTTTTTCTCATGCTCGCCGCAGGCGTTGTGCTCGCCGCTCAGCCTGCCGCTGCGCAGTGGTCCACGGTCGGCGGCGATTCAGGCAACAGCCGCTATTCCTCGCTTGCTCAAATCAACGCGCAAAATATTTCGAAATTGGGAGCGGCATGGATATCGGAGAAAATCACGCCGCCTCCAAGCTCTCGCGGAGTGCCTGTGATCGATAAGGGCCTCATGTTCTTGAGCGCTCCGCCCATCATTTACGCGGTCGACATCAGCACGGGAAAAATCGCTTGGAGATATCGCACCGCTCCCGGTGAGGGAGGGCTATTCGGTCCGCCGGGCTCGCCGACTCGAGAAGGCGTCGCGATTGGCGAAGGCCTCGTATTCGCCGGTCTATCGGATACGAGCTTGATCGCGCTCCGCGAGGATACAGGCGAGTTGCTGTGGAAAACGAGCATCGCCGCGCCTTCAGGTGAGCCAACTGGGCCGCCTTCCGGCGCGCCCTTGTACGCCGATGGAATCGTGTCGATCGGTACCACTGGGGACTACGGCTATCGAGGCCAGATTGTCGGCGTCGATGCGAAAACGGGGCATGAATTGTGGCGCTTCTTCGTGGTTCCGTCACCGGGGGAAACTGGGTCGGACACTTGGCCCAAAAACAATAACGCCTGGAAACATGGCGGCGGTGCTGTTTGGCTGGTCGGTACGTACGACCCGCAGCTCGGCCTCGACATTTATGCGACTGGAAACGCGGTGCCCCAGTACGGTGGCGAACACCGGCCCGGCGATAACCTTTATACCGATTGCGTGGTTGCGCTCGACAACAAGACCGGCAAGCTGCGTTGGCATTATCAGATCGTCCATCACGATATCTGGGAAGCCGACGTTGCCGAGGCGCCCGTGCTATTCGATGCGCAAGTCAATGGAGAATCTCGTAAAGCGGTTGGAGCCATGCGCACGGATGGTTATCTCTTCATGCTGGATCGCATCACAGGCAAGCCCCTGGGACGGATCGAAGAGCGTCACGTTGCACAGGACGCCTTCCAGAAAACTTCTCCAACGCAGCCCTATCCTGTAGGCGCCGATCATGTTTTGCCGGATTGCGACTACTGGAAAACGCAATCCCTGCCGGAAGGTTTCGAGTTGGGCTGTTTCTTCACTCCAGGATCGGATCAGAAGCCGAACCTCTTGGAGCCGGTCTATGGCATGCGCGCCACGCCAATGTCGTTTGATCCGAAGACGCAATTTTTCTACGCGACTGGGAATGCGGCGCTGCAGTGGTTTCGGCGCGCCGATGACCCGGATTTTTTCACCCTCAGTTTTAGCCAGCGCGTTCCCGGTCTAAACAAATTGGGCTATGGAGTTTTGGCGGCAATCGATAGCCGCACGGACAAAATTGTCTGGAAAAAAGAATTCCGCGACGTCCACCCAAGCGGCGCGCTTTCGACCGCAGGCGGACTTGTTTTCCAAATGCCGGGCGACGGAAATCTGCAGGCCTACGATGCCAGCAATGGAAAGCTTGCTTGGCAATTTCAGACAGGTACTCTCGGCGGGAGTCCGCCGATTGCGTTTGAAAACGACGGCGAGGAATATATCGCCACGGTCGTCGGCGGAAACGTGTGGGCATTCAAATTGGGCGGAACGCTTCCAGCGCGCCCCGCACCCCCGATTGCGCCCGAAGAAGAATTTTCCGGAGCGATCACCGACACCACAACCATCGAAACCACCGCGCTCGCGCGAGATATGGGACTTACGGGCTCGCACTATCTCGGCGACGAATACGAATTCAATCCGTATCGCGCACGGGTCAAGGCCGGCACCCAGATCAGATTTAGAAATAACGGGACGATACCGCACACCATCATTGCCGTTGACGGCTCATGGACAACTGGCACCCTGTACCCGCTCGATATCGGCACAGTCACCTTCGACAAACCCGGCACCTACGTGTACAAGTGCAAGGAGCATCCCTGGGTGTACGGCCAAATTATCGTCGAACCGGCAACTGAGAAAAGCAGCGAAGCGCCGTCGTCCGGCAAATAGCAATTGCTGCCTGTGCCAACCGCGGGTGCCGAGGCTCGCCAAAGATTCGGCTGAAGCTACGTTGCTTTGAACTTTGTTGTTCGCAGCCGAATGCGTTTTCGCGGTTCGCCATGAATCATTCTAATGTCGTCGATCGCGTAAACGCTCTCATCGTCACATGACCGGCACCGGGCCGAGAACGCACAGCCTGCGTCGGTTTCACCACGCTCAATCTTTTCCTGTAGCTCGGCAACCGTCGAAGAGACGGGAATGGGCGTATTGCACCGTTTGCAGTGGACCGCCCGATAGCTCTTCCCCGGGTCGGTACTCATCGCCACCTGTTGCACGCCTTTCCACCGATCCACATCCTAGATCGTAGCTTGCGCGGATCAACTGACAGACTCTACAAGGTACGAAGGACTGTCATTCCTAACAGTTGTTGGCCACGCGTTGCCCGCCTACCGTGAAATGGAGTTTGCAAAGGGCGAAGTTTGTGATTTCGAAGATAAGCACAGACGAATTTCCATCCCGTCCGCGAACTTCGTTGCGGAAGCTTGAGGCTGTGCTCTTTGTTGCAGGAACGGTATTACTGGCAGCATACGCTGGTGCCCAAGTCTACTCGCGTGGATCTGCCCAACTGGCACTTTGGGCCTTTGATTTAGAGAAGAATAGTGCCACCCCGCATACGGGCGGTGCCAGCCAAGGAAATGGCGGATCGCCTGATTTCCATCTCTGGTCGACGGGCCGCATTGAGGCTTTTAAGCGGAGCTTGGCGCTCAAGATCACTCGCCCGATAGGCACGCTCACGATCCCCAGGCTGGGATTAACGGCTCCCGTATTTGACGGCACGGACACGCTAACGCTCGATCGAGGGCTCGGAAGAATCGACGGCACGGCAAGCATGGAGTCTGAGGGGAATGTGGGAATCGCGGGCCACCGCGATGGCTTCTTTCGCGGCCTTAAAGACATCGTGCGGGGCGACTTGATCGAAGTGACGACGCCGTCGGCGATCGATTTCTATGTTGTCGATGGAACGAAGATCGTCAGTCCGCAGGACGTAAGCGTTCTGCAGCCCACATCATCGGCGCGGCTTACCTTGGTCACCTGCTACCCGTTTTATTTCGTTGGCGACGCTCCAAAACGATTCATCGTCGAGGCGTCGCGTACGAGACGCACCACGTAACAAGATCAATTATGACGGCCCAGTCTACTAGGAGTGCAAAGGAGACCGAAATGAACATCGTAAGGAGTTCCCGAATCGTGTTGAGCGTTCTTGCCGCGTTGATTCTGTGCTACTTGCCTCTCGCAGGAAATATCCAGGCGCAAGAGACCTCGACCACAACCAGGTCTCAAGGCGGAGAGTCGACGGTCAAGACGGAAGTCCGCACCGGAGAAGTGGTTTATGTATCCGGCAACGATCTCGTCGTGAAGACACGCGACGGCCAGATCCGGAATTTTGTAGTTCCACAGGGAACAACCTTCAACGTGGATGGGCAGGACCTGACCGTTCACGATCTGAAACCCGGAATGAAGCTTACGCGGACGATCACTACCACGACGACCCCGATGGTCGTTAGAACTGTAACAAATGTTTCAGGCAGGGTTTTCTATGTTAATCCCCCTAAGACGGTGATCTTGTCCTTTCCAGATGGGCCCAACAAAGAATACCAAGTGCCTGACGGAACAACGTTTGTCGTAAATGGCCAGCAGAAAGACATTTGGCATCTACGAAAGGGCATGAATATTTCGGCTACCGCCATCACGGAAAGCAATGAGACGGATGTGGCAAGCAATACTTCGTTGACCGGGCAGGCCCCGCCGCCTCCTCCGCCCACCCCTGCTCAAGCGCCTGAGACTGCCGGCGTCATATTGATTGCGGTGCCCGTGACAGCCAGAGCGCCTCAACAAGTGGCCCAGAATACTCCGTCGGCGCTTCCGAAAACCGCAAGCCTAATTCCGTTGTTCGGGCTCTTGGGGTTTATGTCGCTTGCAGCTTCGTTTGTGTTGCGCCTACGACTCCGGCATTAATATTTTGCGGCCAACGCTTTGCCTCGCAGCTCGCCGCATCAAAGCGGCCTCGGGGCAAAGTGGATGGCTTTCGAATCACCTAAGCGTTTGGAAGGCGCGAGCTCGGTGTTCAATCGGCAAGACGGATCTGAATGAGGCTCGTATCCGCTATTCGCGAACGGGTTGTAGCGCGCTAGACGGTCGCATGACTCAACAGGTGGCGGGTTGCCAGCCCCATCATCAGTCGTGATATTCCCGTCATCAAAAGGCTGGCACCGACAAGCGTCCCGATCGCCCATACGGAACTCGACGGCCAGTGCAACCAGATCAGCACGGCCAAAAGCAACGTGATAATCCCGTTGACCAGCAGCCAGCCCGATCCATGTTCCCCACGCGATCGGAAGTAGGCCATAAATTCTAAAATCGCTCGGACGAAAATAATCGCCGCCAAAAGAAGCGTCAGCGTTCCAAGCCCGAGCAGCGGGTGGATGAAAAAATAGAATGCTCCCACCAAAAAGCAAATTCCGGCCAGCACGTCCCATACGATTCTACCTGCTCCGCCGCCTCTAAATGCAGCCACTATGTGAGCGATGCCGGCCAGAACCAGAAGCCAGGCTACAAGAAACGTCGCTGCCAAGCCTGCCACGCCTGGCTCGATGATTGCGAATAAGCCGATCAGGATAAACACAATTGCGAGCGCTATGGACCAGCTGCTAACTCTTCTAAACAGTCTCGCGGTTCCACCGATCCCGCCCGCCAAATTTCCCGCCATATAACACCTCCACGCGTTCCACCAACCAGTACACGAGGCTAAGAGTTGTGAAGGCCTGGCACCACTGGAGGAATTGACAGCGGGGTTCAAGCGCAGGGATGTGACCTGAGCCCTCGACCCCGGTTGCGCTGCAGGTTCACATTGTCAGGACCACGCGAAATTGCGCCTGGCCGCTCATCATTCGCGCGTATCCCTCCGCCGCTTTTTCGAGTGGATAAGTTTCGATCATGGGACGCACGCCACTCAATTCCGCAAAGCGCAGTGTGTCCTCCGAATCGGCCGGCGTTCCTGCAGCCCAACCCTGAATGCTCTTCACGCCGGAAATCAGCTGGACTGGCGAAACCTCAATCGGATCGAATGTCGCTCCGATCACAACGAGTTTGCCATTTGGGCCCAGGCCGTCGATCAGTTCGGACATCGACTTCGCGCTCGGTGCTGTAGCCAGGATTGCTGTCGCGCCTCCAAGCTTTTTCAACGCTTGCGCCGCCTTCGTCGCTTTGCTGTCGATGTAGACGTTCGCGCCGAGTTTCTTCGCGAGCGCTTCATTTTCAGGCCCGCGTCCGATCGCAGCAGTCTTGTAGCCGAACTTGTTTGCGAACTGAATTCCGAGATGTCCCAAGCCTCCGACACCCTGTATCGCCACCAGGTCTCCAGGCATCGCACCGCTGTGCCGTAGCGCGTTGTAAGTAGTGATTCCGGCGCAGAGCAACGGCGCTGCTTCGGTATCGTTCAAAGTGTCCGGTATCGACACCAGCGCCTCCACTGGGGCGACCATGTACTGCTGGTAGCCGCCGTCATAGCTGATGCCCGGAATTTGCAAATTCACGCAATTGCGAAAGTCGCCGCGGCGGCATGAAGGGCATGTGTTGTCCTGCCCGCCGTGCCAGCCTACGCCAACGCGCTGGCCTTTCTCCCATGCCGTGACGCCCGCACCCAGCTCGTCAATCGCGCCTGCAATCTCGTGTCCAGGCACGCGGGGATACTGAATGCCGGGCCACGCTCCCTCTTTCGTCAGCACATCGCTGTGACAAATACCGCACGCCTGCACTTTGATTCGCACTTGTCCGGCGCCCGGTTCAGGAACCTCCCGCTCGACGATTTCGAAATCTCCGCCTGGCTTTGAGATTTGGGCCGCCTTCATCGGTGCTA
>JASHRM010000053.1 GCA_030037315.1 Candidatus Acidiferrales bacterium | reverse complement strand
TTGAAGGCAAGATGCAGGTTGTGTCACGAAGGATGTGTGGCGGCTAAGCCTTTCAGAGGGACCATGCTGGCCCAGTCCGATTTAGCGTTTCGGGGCGGCTTGGTTCGGATTTTTTCACCACTGGCCCAGCGCAGCTCGCCGCCGATAGCGCAGCGCGTACACGCCTAGTATCCCGGCGCATACGAACACCGCGCAGCCGACGACGAGCCAGCCCGGCACGTTGGGATACACCGTGGCATCGAGAACACGCACCAGAAACGGACCGCGCGCCGGTTCGACGCCCGCACGAGTTTCCAGCCACGCTTCAGCCGCAGTAAGTGGACAGGGTGGCCAAGGAACCGACTCGATGACGATGGCGTAGATCAGAGACGCGATGTGCAGCGTCCGCAGCACGGGACGGCAACGGGTGACTGTCCACCCCAGCAGCACCCAAGCGCACCACAGGAGATGCACGAATAAAACGGCTTCCGCGAGGACCAGCGCCGCGTGAATCGACAGGTGACCCACCTTCTGATTCTATTTGTTCTCTTCCATCAACGCAGCGGAATAGGCCGCGCCTTTGCGCCGCCGAGCTTTTGAAACCTCGAAATGCTCGATCGATGCACGAGCAGGCACCTCCCGCTGACCCTCTTCGCTGCCTGCAACAAATGCCAGTTCCGAAATCCGCGTTCGAGAGTAAAGATCGCCGCGCCACCAAATTGCGGAAGGAGAACGGCACATGTCGGACAAAGCGAGCAAGCCGAATATTCTGGTGATCTTTGGCGATGACATTGGCATCCCCCAGATCAGCGCGTATTCGATGGGTATGATGGGTTATCGCACGCCGAACATCGATCGCATCGCCAGAGAAGGCGCCCTGTTTACTGACTCCTACGGACAGCAAAGCTGCACGGCCGGACGCGCCTCGTTCATTCTCGGTCAGGAGCCCTTCCGCACGGGTTTGCTGACCATCGGAATGCCGGGCGATCCGCATGGAATCACCGACTGGATGCCCACCATTGCAGACGTAATGAAGGGACAAGGCTACGCCACCGGTCAGTTCGGTAAGAATCATCTTGGCGATCATGACGCGCACCTGCCGACCAATCATGGCTTCGATGAGTTCTTTGGCAATCTCTATCACTTAAATGCGGAGGAAGAACCCGAAGGCTATTTCTATCCAAAGGACCCGGAGTTCAAGAAGAAGTATGGTCCCCGTGGAGTTATCCACTCTACTGCGGGAACCAGTGCGAAGATTGAAGACACGGGTCCGCTGAACACGGCTCGCATGCCCACGATTGACGAAGAGTTCCTTGGTGCCACGCAGAAATTCATCGACGAAGCCGTGAACGCCAACAAACCCTTCTTTGTTTGGTTCAACACAACCCGCATGCACGTCTTTACCCACCTAAAGAAGGAATCACTCGGCAAGACAGGCAAGGGCATGCATGCCGACGGCATGGTCGAACATGACGGCATGATCGGCAAGCTTCTGGATCAACTCGATAAGCTGGGAATTGCGGACAACACGATTGTCCTTTACACCACCGACAATGGCGCCGAGATCGCGCTGTGGCCGGACGGGGCCATGACACCGTTCCGAGGCGAAAAGGGTTCCACATGGGAAGGCGGCTTCCGAATTCCCATGATGGTGCGCTGGCCCGGCGTCATCAAGCCCGGCACAATCTATAACGACCCCGTTTCTTTGCTTGATTGGTTCCCAACGCTTTGTGCAGCTGCCGGAATACCCGATGTCAAAGAGAAACTGGCTGCCGGCTTCAACACCAACGGCAAGAATTTCAAGGTGCATCTCGACGGCTATAACTTCATGCCGTATTTCCAGGGCAAAGAAAAGACAGCCCCGCGCGATGCCATCATGTACTTCGATCAGGGCGGGAATCTCAACGCCATCCGCTGGTATGACTGGAAGCTGAGTTTCGCCGCGATCAACGGCAACATCGCCTTCGGCACGCGGTCAGTGACCAACTGGGCGATGATCACCAACCTTCGCATGGATCCTTACGAGCGCGGATTGGAAGAGGGCGGAGAAGCCGTGAAGTTTTTTGCGCAGCAGATGTGGCTGCTCGTTCCCGTCCAGCAGAAAATCAAGCAGTTTTTCGCTGACTACGACAAGTTCCCGCACCAGGAAGGCAGTTCTCTCAACGCTGCCGGCATTGGCTACGGTCTGCTGAGACAAGTTGACGCCATGAAGCGGCTGAAGGATGTTGAAAGCATGAGAGCAGCCGGAAGCTAAAGAATTTTAACCGACGCAACCCCTGGGCGGTGTGTGCTTCATCTTCAGCGAGCTCTGGGAGATCAGTTCGTAAGGTTGGGTAAGCGACTTTATGACACTTTAGCTTGTCCGGCCAGCCAACTTATCGGGACCTAACCGCGCGACCACCCACCGCGCAAAAAACAGCGGGCACTCGTAGGTCAACGAGCCCCAGCGGCTGCGGCCTGCGGTTTCGAAGATGATCTGCCCGCCGCCGCTGCCGTAATTTTGTCCATCGCATCGCTTACCGTGAAACTCGCCGCTTTCGCGCGAGGCGGAAACTCCTTAAATGTGTCGATCATTTTCGCCACGACCGCCTGCGCAGGCACTTGCACGAATACGCGACGGGTCATCCAATCGGCATACCATGGGCTCTCAGCGCCGCGCTCGAAGGGATCGGATCGCAGGTTATAGAGCTTTGGAACGCGGAGCGCAGTGAAATCGCCTTGCCACACCCCTATCGGCATTTTGGGGCTGTACTCGGTGTTTTGCTCCATAAAAGCTATCTTCCAATCTCGCGCGCGCAAAGCAAGCAAGTCGCCGTCGTCACTCCAATAGAAGAAACCCTCACGCGGCGACTGCTTAACCTCACCCTTCAGAAACGGCAAGAGATTGAACCCGTCCAGGTGAACCTTGAAGTTTTTGCCATTGAGGGTGTGTCCTTTCTTGACTTTTTCAACGATGTCCGGCTCGCCGGCGGCTGCCGCGAATGTTGGAATGAAGTCCTCGTGTGCGCACACATCGTTGATCGTCGTGCCACCCTTAATTACGCCGGGCCAGCGCATCAGCATCGGTACGCGGAACGCTCCCTCCCAATTCGTGTCCTTCTCGCCCCTGAATGGCGTGTTCCCGCCATCAGGCCACGTAACGGTTTCCGCGCCGTTGTCCGTGGTGTACACAACGATGGTGTTCTCTGCAACCTTTAGATCATCAAGCAGCTTGAGCAACTCGCCCACATGTCCGTCAGTCTCTACCATGCCGTCCGGATAGATTCCCAGGCCGGTCTTGCCCTGCGATTCTTTCTTCAGATGGGTGAAGATGTGCATCCGTGTCGTGTTGAAATAGCAGAACCACGGCTTGCCTTCTTTCTGCTTTCGATGGATGAAATCTTTCGCGGCGGCCAGAAACTCTTCATCGATGGTTTGCATGCGCTTGGTATCAAGAGCGCCCGTATTCTCGATCTTTTGCTTTCCCACACGCCCAAAAGCAGGGTCTTCGGTCGGGTCGTCCTCGTCGGTTGCTACGCAACGCAATACGCCGCGTGGCCCGAATTTCTTGCGGAAGTTGGGGTCTTTCGGATAGTCGGGATTTTCCGGTTCCTCTTCAGCGTTCAGGTGGTAGAGGTTGCCAAAGAATTCATCGAAGCCATGAACGGTCGGAAGGTGCTCGTTCCGGTCGCCCAAATGGTTCTTGCCGAATTGGCCGGTAGCGTAACCCAGTGATTTGAGTACGTCCGCAAC
>JASHRM010000052.1 GCA_030037315.1 Candidatus Acidiferrales bacterium | reverse complement strand
GAATCTTTGGATTCGCCGCGCAAGATTAAGCAATTATAGTGAACGCGTTTCATTTGCCGCAACGTGCATTCCGGGTCTACTTGCCGAAAGTCCAATCGGTGAGCGGCTGACAGGCCGTTCGACGCCTCATTGACACCGATGAGTGACGCCTATATTTTGTTTGCGGGGATGTCTTCCACACCTTTCGGCGAGCACCTGAAGCGTGAACGCGAGCTCCGGGGCGTTTCCTTGGAGGAAATTTCGGCTGCCACGCGCATCAGCACACGCTTCTTAGAGGCAATTGAGAACGACCAGTGGGATCAATTGCCGGGCGGAGTCTTCAATCGAGGCTTCATCCGCTCGATCGCTCGCTATCTGGGACTCGATGAAGATAATCTGGTTGCCGAATACTCGCTCGGAACGGGCGCAACCGCCGAAAATCGCGCCGCAGCCGCCGATTCAAGCAAGATCCCGCGGAACTGGGGGCCAGCCATCGTTTTGACGATCGTGGTGCTGGTGATCATGGCCCTCGCCGCATTCGCCTGCTATCGCTACCGCGGATGGATTTCCAATCACCTGCACAGAAAAGTGGCTGAGTTCAGTTCTCACGCGGCGGTTCTTCGATAACCCTTATTTTCCGCAGCAGCCGGGATTCCATGCGAATCGGTCAGTAATTCATCGGTGACTGCTGATATCGGCGGGCTTGCGTCTGGCCAATAACCCACGAAAATTGGGTCTGGGACCTTTGACTCGCCTAAGACGAGTCGAACCCGCAATGCAAGCAACCGCCAACACCGAATTGCGCACCCTGATCCGCTCAGGACATGCCCGTCCGGAGCAAAAGGCGGCTATCTGCGCGGGCACGGTGCCGCTGACGCCGGAAGACCGAGTCGAGTTGCTGGCGATTCTGGCGGGTGACGTGAGCGAGTCCATTAGGGAGCGGGCACAAAATATGCTCCTGGCGCAGTCTCCAGCTGATTTTCTGGCGGGTTGCGCGCGGTCGGACGCGAGCGAGCATCTTTTCGCGTATTGCGCGAAGAATCTTTCAAAGACGGCGGGGATTGCCGACGCGCTTGCAAGAAATTCCGCTTGCCCGACTGCGTATGTGGCTCGCGTTGCGGCTCAACTGACAGCCACCGGAATACAAGCGCTGCTTGATGACATGGAGCGTTTCACGTCCGACGCCGATCTGTTAAATGCCGTTGCCAGTTGCGCCTCGGCCAACACGGAGCAGAAGGAACTGCTTTCCGAACTCCACGAGACCGGCGCAGCAGTCCCTGATTTTGAGCCGGAAGCGCAAGAAATCGAGCCTGATGCCGGAAAGCGCAAAACTCTGATGCAGCAGGTGGCGGGGATGAACGTGGTGCAACGTCTCACGCTTGCTCTGAAGGGCGGTCGCACCGAAAGGCTTTTGTTGATCCGCGATCCCAACAAGCTCGTACAGCGCTGCGTGCTGCAATCTCCTCGTTTGACCGAGACGGAAATTGAAGCGTTTGCCTCAATGAGCAATTTGACCGGTGAGATCTTGCGCACGATTTCACTGACACGCGTTTTTATGAAGAACTATACGGTTGTACGGAACCTTGTAAATAACCCGAAGACTCCTCTGGATGTTTCGCTGCATCTTTTTCCGAGGCTCACCTCGACGGATCTTGTGAAACTTACTGCGAACAAGAATGTCCCCGAAACGTTGCGATCTTCCGCCATCAAACTTCACCGCAAACGAAAGCTGGGCGGTTCGGCTAATTAACCGGCCGGGGCGAAACTCAGTTTGACTTAAACGCCTCAGCCACAAGTACAATCCATGCTGCTTGTGTCGCCAGATTGAAAGTCCATGACCGAACCTTCCGCTGTCATCAGTCCCCGAGGCGTTGAGCGCCTACGGGCGGGCCATCTTTGGGTGTATCGAAGCGACGTGCGATCGGCGCAGGCAGAGCCGGGTGCGGTCGTCCGTTTGACCGACGAACGCGGCAATTTTCAAGGTCGGGCTTTTTATAGCGATAAATCGCAGATTTGCATTCGATTGCTCACGCGCGAGGACGTTCCTGTTAATCGGGATTTTTTCGCCGAGCGGCTCTGTCAGGCGGCTGCGTACCGCGATGTCGTGGTCGACCATTCGGAGGCCTACCGGCTGGTCTATAGCGAGGGAGACCTGCTGCCTTCGCTGATTGTCGATCGATACGGCGATTATCTCGTGCTCCAAACTCTGAGCCAGGGAACGGAACGCATAAAACCATTGCTCGCTGAGTTGTTGGGCGAGATTTTCGCTCCCAAAGGAATTCTCGAAAGGAACGATCCGAAGGTTCGCTTGCTGGAGGGTCTGCCGCAGCAGGTGCGAATCCTCGCCGGGGAGATCCCGGAAGAGATTTGCGTAAAAGAGAATGGAGTTCGATTCGCCTACGATCTTCCCAAGGGGCAGAAAACGGGATCATTCTTGGATCAGCGAGAAAATCACGCTGCGGCGCGACGGTATGCCTCCGGCGACGTCTTGGACTGCTTCAGTTACCACGGTGGATTCGCCCTGACGATTGCGGGAAAGTGCTCGAGCGTGCAGGGCGTCGAAATGGCGCCCGCGGCCATTGAAAGTGCGCGCCGGAACCAGGCGATCAACGCGATCTCGAATGTTCAATTTCGTGAGGGCAACGCCTTTGATGTTTTGAAGGAATACGACGAGGCGGACAGGCGATTTCAGATGGTCATTCTCGATCCGCCGGCATTCGCAAAAAACCGCGACAGCATCCCGGCAGCCAGGCGCGGCTATAAGGAAATCAATCTGCGAGCCCTCAGGCTGCTTAAGCCGGGCGGTTACCTTCTCACCTGCTCTTGCTCCTACCATGTAACAGAGCCACTGTTTCTCCAGATCGTGGCCGAAGCCGCCAACGACGCGAAGCGAATGACCGCGGTTGTGGACCGCCGAACGCAAGCTCAGGATCACCCCATTCTTCTGACGATGCCCGAGACCCATTACCTTAAGTGCTTGATCTTTAAAGTGTTAGCCTAATCTGGCGAATTTTGCGGCCCCCGCCCCTCCCTTGTCAAATACATTGACAGTATAACGCTCATATAATATGATCCTGTTGTGCTAGTACATAGCCCGACAATTTC
>JASHRM010000051.1 GCA_030037315.1 Candidatus Acidiferrales bacterium | reverse complement strand
CTCTATATTCCAAATTGTCGAACACGGAATAGAAAGGAAGCATCACCAGCTGGTGACGCACCTCATTGGTGAGCCACGCCTCATAATTTGGCGATCCCGGCGGCGGTGTTTGCGGTTTTGAATTCGCCAACGCCGATCCCGCTAACACCAAAATTAGAAACGCTGTTCCTAAGCTGCGTACTAGGGGCCCGTCTATTTGCTGTGAGAATGTGCGCATGAAAAGCCTCCATGGGTATGAAATGTCCAGCACAACAGGTAATTAGATGCGGTCCTAGAATTCGGAGATCATAGACCCCGTATAAACCGTGGTTTCTGGACCGGTTTTGTGCCCAGGCCGCTGCTGACCGATACGCACCATCGCCTCGCGCTTGCGTGGCAAACCAGCAGGGAAGGTGTTACAACCAAAGAAGTTGCAAGGGTGAGTCCGTGCCAGACTGCAGCGCCAAAGGATGCAAAGCACCGGTGCCCTCCGGCCTCGTTGAGGAGCGTATGTGCATCCTTCACTTCACTTTACATATCGAGCAGGAATGCGCGGAGACGAGGCGCGAAACCGCCCTTGGCAAGGCAAACCACGAACGTCAGGTCGAGCTGATGGAACGGATTGCGAATCGTGGTGAGGCCCTTGTTCGCACCGCGACCAGCGGCTTTCCAATGTCCGACGAGCTGAAGGCTCGAATCCTCAGTACGCTGCTTACCCTCATGAATACCCGCGAGAATATGGATCGCGCAGCCATGCGCCAATCCGCTCTCCGGCGTTTCGTCGGCTAATTTCTGATCCAAAGAATCAAGCCTAATTCGCCTTCCTTTGTAGGGGCGCACCTCGGCGCGCCCATCTTCGGTTGGCGGGTTTTGAGGTCCACATCGCCGCAGGCCGACATCAACGCTCCCGCAATTACGCCCCTAGGTACCGCGCGTAGAGCGACCGGGCGATGGCGGGGTCCTTCGTGCCCTTGATGATGGCGCGGCCGTCCGCGAAAACTGTCATTTCATAGGGCGGCACGCTGAAGCGCAAAAGAAAATCGTTGTTGCGAACCTCCGCCGCGTTCAAAGCGACGGCGGAGAGTCTTTGTCCCAACTCGGTTAAGTCGAGTTTGCGGTTGCATTCGTGGATCTGCACGGAATCGCGCCCGCACATCGTAATGTGTGGCTGCGTTTCACCGGCCAGGTACGAAAACTCTCGCCGCGCACAGGCCCGGCATGCCGGGTTGCGTTCCACACGAATGGACTGGAACTTCCCGGTCCAAACGTCGCACGAAACCAAGTGGCGGTTGAGACGGTCAAGCCGTCCCGAGAGCAGTTTCGTCGCTTCAGCTGCTTCCAGCGAAGCGATCACGCCCGCCGCGGAATTAAGCACGCCCACCGTGTCGCATGTGGCCTCCGCGCTGGCTTTTCTCTGCCCGTCAGATTCAAGCAGGCAAGCCAAGCAGGCGCTTTCGAAAGGCGGAATCGTCATCGTTACGCCGTAACTGCCAATCACTGCGGCGTAAATCCACGGAATATTCAGGGATAGAGCCGCATCGTTGATTAGCAGGCGTGTTTCGAAGTTGTCGGTTCCATCGAGGATCACCGAAAATCCCGAGAGCAGATCGACCGCATTCTTTGACGTCAGATCGGAAACGATTCCCTCTACCTTCACGTCTGAATTGATTTCGCGCAAGTGCCGCTGCGCCGCGACAGCTTTCGGCCATGCCTCGCGTGCATCGGCCTCATCGAAAAGCGTTTGCCGCTGCAGATTCGAGGGTTCCACGAAGTCGCGGTCCACAATTCGCAGCGAGCCGGTGCCGGCGCGCACCAGCAGGTTTGCCACCGCTGTTCCTAATGCTCCGCATCCCACCAGAACAGCCTTTGCGGCGAGCAGCTTTTCCTGGCCTTCTTCGCCGAGCCCTGCAAACAGGATTTGGCGCGAGTATTTTTCGCGGCTCTCGGGGTTCATGGAGTGTCTTTTCCTATCAATCATGCCCCTTTTCGCGCGGGTGAGGCAACGCGCCTATGCTAACCTTTGCTCTTACTCCTGTGCGGAATGAGATTTGTGCAAAAACCTCCGGCTTTTAGCTGGTTTCATCTCGCCTGCGCCGCCGTCATCATGTTTTATTTTTTGCGAAGTTCGCCGGTTCGCGCGCAGTCTGCGGGCGTGGAAGGCGCCACGGTCACAGAAGTACGCGTCGTTGACGAATCCGGCGCGCCTGTAAGAGAAAAAATCCCGGCCCTGGCCTTGCAAGCAGGCAAACCCTTCGACTTCGCCGCGGAACGCGAAAGTTTGCGCACCATCTATGGACTCGGCGACTACTCTATGATCCGCGTCACAACCGTTGAGCAGCCTGGCGGAATCCGCGTCGATTTCATCGCGACCCCCAACGTTTACAACAACGTAATCCGAGTCGCAGGACTCAAGCCTCCCCCGACCGAGCCTGCGGCGCTTGCGTCTTTGCGTATGACTCTGGGTACGCCCTTTCGCGAAAGCGCACTCCGCGAAGGCGTCGCGCGTCTTCAAGACGCTTTGCGCGATGATGGCTTGTATCAAGCTAAAATCACGTGGTCCCTTTCGCCCCATCCCGAAACGCGCGAAATGGATGTGACGATCAACGTCGATCAGGGGCCTCGGGCGCTCGTCGGCGCGATTAACCTGACGAACAAAACGTCATTTCCCGACGCGGAGCTGTTGCGTCGCGCGAAATTGACCGCCACAAGACAGATTACCGCCTCCAATCTTTCCCGCGCCTCGCAACGAGTCCGAAAATTTCTGTCGAACCAGGGTTACCTTGGCGCTGACGCAGTTATCACGCATGGGACTTACGATCCCCAAACGAATCGCTTGCCGCTAGATTTCTCCGTGGTCGCCGGTCCTCGCATTCGCGTAGACATCGACGGTGCGCGTCTGACGGCAGGGAAGCGCAAGGCGCTGATCCCCGTCTACGCCGAAGGCGCCGTCGACGAAGATCTGTTACAGGAAGGCCGTCGAAATATCCGCGATTATTTGCAGAGCCAGGGTTATTTCAGCGTGGATGTGCAAGTTAGTTCCACGCAGGATGAAAAGCAGAATGAACGGGTCATCACCTATCTCGTAAATCGCGGTGACCGCTTCCGTTTGGCCGGAATTTCCTTCGAGGGAAACAAATATTTCCGCACCAGCCTTCTGATGCGGCGGTTGCAAATGCAGACAGCCTCATTCGCCAATAGCGGCCGTTTCAGCCAGCAATTATTGCGCGGCGACACCGATTCGGTGCGCAAGGTGTATCTATCCAACGGCTTTCGGGATGTTCAAGTCACTTCGTCTGTCGACGACCATCACCTCGGCAAGAAAGATAATTTGTACGTCGCGTTTCATATTGTTGAGGGCCCGCAGACGCGCATCGAAAGCCTGCAAATCGAAGGGAACCACGCGATCAGCACGCAGGATTTGATCGCTGTGACTGGATCGACTCGCGGCGAGCCTTTTTCCGAAGCGGGCGTCGCCAGCGACCGCAACAATATTCTTGCGCTCGACTACAATGAAGGTTTCCCGGAAGCGACATTCCACGAAATATCATCGCCAGGCGATCACCCAAACGAAGTCCGTCTGACCTACCAGTTAACCGAGGGGCGCCAGATCGAAGTCTCGCAGGTTCTGATGACCGGCTATCAATTCACGCGTCCTGGAATCATTCGCCGGCAAATCGCCATCGAAGCGGGTGGCCCTTCGCGCGAAGCCGACATCGCGAAAACGCAGCGGCAGCTGTATAACCTCGGCATTTTTACGCGCGTCCAGATTGCGCCGCAGAATCCTGATGGCAGCGATCCCGATAAGACCTACATCGTTCAAGTCCAGGAAGGTGATCGCTACACGATCGCGTACGGCGCCGGCTTCGAAGTGCAGCGGATCGCCGGCAGCGGTACAAGCCCCGGCGGCACGACGATCGGGGCCAGCCCTCGCGGCATTCTGGAAATCTCGCGCGCAAATATGTTCGGACGCGCGCAAACCATATCGTTTCGCGCTCGCGCCAGCACTCTCGAGTACCGCTTCGATTTGGGCTATACCGCCGACAACTTCCTCGCGAATCGCAAGTTGAGTCTGCAAATCACCGGCTACGCGGATAAGACCCAAGATGTCGATACGTTTACGTCGACTCGCTTTGAAGGCGGATTGCAGCTCGTGCAAAAGCTTTCCACCTCAAGTTCGCTGCTCTACCGCTATTTTTACCGCCGTGTAGAAGCCTCCAACCTGGCGCAAACGATCAACCCGGAACAAATTCCGCTGTTGAGCCAGCCGACGCTCGTATCCGGCTTTGGAATCACGTACGCGCGCGACCGCCGCGATAATCCAGCCGATCCGAAACGCGGCACGTTCAATACGATTGACGTGAGCGACGCCATTGAAGCCATCGGATCAAGCGCGGATTTCTTCCGCGGATATTTCCAAAACTCGTCCTATTACACGCTTGGCCGCAACTTCGTTTTCGCGCGTTCGGTGCGTTTTGGCGCAGAACTTCCTTACGGCAATACGGTCGAAGAGAGCACTACGCCTCCGCCGAGCTGCACCTCGACCGAACCGGTTGACATCGTCTCGGAAATCCCGTTGCCCGAGCGGTTTTTTGCTGGCGGCGGCACGACCCTCAGAGGATTCTCATTGAATCAAGCGGGCCCGCGCGATCCGTGTACCGGATTCCCGATTGGCGGTCTCGCGCTGCTCATTTTCAATCAGGAGCTTCGCTTCCCGATGCGTTTGCCGTGGGTGGGCAATCGCATCGGTGGCACCATTTTTTATGACGGCGGCAACGTCTATTCTGACGTCAGCAGCATTACGCTCCGCTGGAAAGCTCCGTCCCTAACCAACCTCAATTATTTTTCTCACACGGTTGGATTTGGCTTCCGCTACGGCACGCCCATCGGCCCCGTTCGAATCGATCTGGGCTATCAGCTGAATCCCGCTGCTTACCAGGCGACTAACACAACGACGGGCATCACCCAAACGCTCCATCTGCCGCACTTCGGCTTTTCGTTCAACATCGGGCCGGTCTTCTGATGACTCGAATCTTAACTATGTTCGTTGCGATGGTATGGCTGATGGCGATAGGCCCGGCGCGCGCCGATGTCTCCGCCGCCCACCCCGCAAACAACGTCCGTGAATTCGCTCGCGCACGTCAGGAAAAACCGCAGCAAATCGACGGCGTTGCCGCGCGAGTTGAAGACGACATCATCGCAGATAGCGAAGTCAGGGAACTCGCCGCATTTCAGCAACTGGTTGACGGGCAATCGAAACCGCGCGCCGACTTAGTCCGTGAGTTAATCGACCAATGGATCGTGCGCGGCGAGGCCGACGCCGCCAAGTATCCGCCACCCACCGAAGACGATGTGCAGCGCGCCTACGAGCATCTCGTAGCTCAGTTTCCTTCGTCGGCTGACTTCACTAAGCGCTGCGCTTCGGTCGGGATCAACGAAGCGGCGATTCGCCGCATACTGAAAGAGCAGCTGTATCTCTCGCATTTCCTCGATTACCGCTTTCGCCCGGCCGCGCAAGTGGACCAAAAGCAGATTGAGAATTATTACGACACCGAATTCGCACCACAGCTGCAAGCCCGGCACGAAACCGTTCCTCCAATCGACAACGTTCAGGACACGATTCGCGAGGTCCTTATCCAGCGCATCATCACCGAGCGTTCCAACGAATGGCTCGAGGAAACGCGTGCCCGCCTCAGAATCGACGTTTTGCCGCAGGGTGATTCGCAATGAAGCGATGGCTCAAACGCTCGGCGAAGACCCTGGTCGTTTTCATCGTGATCGTCGTGATCTTGTTCGGCGCGATTTATAAGCTCGGAATTGTGGATCGATGGATCCGCCGGGCAGTGGTCGGCAGGTTGGAACAGGCCACCGGCGGGCGTGCTGAAATCGGCAGCTTCCATTTCTCGCCTTGGAGTTTGCATGTGCGCATCGAAGGCTTGACCGTGCACGGCACGGAACCCGCCGGCGAGCCGCCGCTGTTTCACGCCGATAGCGTCAACCTCTCGATCCGCATCCTCTCTTTCTTTCGCAAGCAAATTGCTTTGGACGCGCTCACCGTCGACCATCCCGAAATAACCGTTCGCGTGGACGCCGATGGCCAAAGCAACCTGCCCACTCCGAAAACTCACGCGGCCAAACGTCCCTGGCGCGAGACGCTATTTGACCTGCGCATCGGCCAATTGCAACTTCGCGATGGCAGCGTCACTTACAACAATCGCCGCACACCACTCACTCTTGATGGAAGCAATCTCGAGTTCACGATGCACTACGACGCGCCGCTCGATGGCGCCGATTCGTACGCCGGCAACTTTGGATGGCAGCAAGTGCGCCTGGCTGCCAAGCGCGACGTTCCGTTTCGGTTCGACGTTTCCGCCAAATTTTTGCTGCACCGCGATTCATTCGAACTCGACGAGCTGAATTTGCACGCGCTGCATTCGTCCTTCGGTTTGCGCGCTGAATTGCCCAGCTTCGCGCGGTCAAATTGGAATTTGAAATACCTCGGGCGGCTCTCGCTGCTCGACATCCGGGCGATTTTGCGCGCGCCGAATACGCCTTCGGGCGACGTGGATTTTTCAGGGCAGGCGCATTACGCAGCCCTTCCCGCGGCGAACGGCGCCGGCGAATGGACTGCTAAAGGCCATTACTCAACGCGCAACGTCGGCTTGCCTTACAAATATTTTCACGACAAAGGCCTCGAAGCCGCGGGCGATTTCAACGTCGCGAATCGAAAGCTCGTCGTGCCTGACCTGCATATCGCTGGTCTTGGCGGCACGATCGATGGGACACTCGAAATGGCTTTCAAGGGCCTGGCGTTTCGAACTGAAACGCGGTTGCGAGGCATGAGCGTCGATCAGTTGCTCGTCGCACTCGATAATCCCGACTTGCCCGTGCGTGCGCTC
>JASHRM010000050.1 GCA_030037315.1 Candidatus Acidiferrales bacterium | reverse complement strand
TCTGTTTTGCCGCTGCCGGTGACGCCGTGAAGCAACCCAGCCTTGAATTTGCCGGCGACGATCCAGCGCCAAATCTCTCCGAGCGCTTCCTTTTGCTCCGGATTGAGAACGTTCGTGGGAGCTGTGAAGTCTGCGTCCCAGGAGTCTTCTCCCGGCGTGATGAGCTCCTCCCACGTTTGAAGGAGGCCCATTTCTGCGAACCGCTCGATCATGGCGCGCGAAACGTGGGCTTTCCCGATGAGAATTCCAAGCGGCAGAAAACCGCGTTCGGACGTGAGAACGTCGCGGATCCTGGCCTCGGCGGCTAAAGCGGCCTGGCTGACCCTCCGACCCCCTGAAATCCTTTCCTTCGAAGGCGTCCTCAAGTCCGCAGGGTCAGCGTTGATTTCGGTGAAGCTCTGTTTCCAGGCAACAATTCTCTGCAGGCGTGCTTTGCGGTCCCGCATGGATTTTACAGCGGCGAGCAAGCCACGGCGGACGAGCCGCTCCGCAAGTTGCTCAACGCCTGTGATGCGGCGCAAGTGCGGGGAGGAAATGGAATGGCCCTCGCCAATGCGCTGCAAGAGGTCGCGTTCGGGCGGTTGCATTGGAATGATTTCTGGATTGGCGGCTAATTCCGCAAGATGCGCGCGACCAGCGTCTGTGAGTGCATACGTGCGTTCGTGGCGGACTTCGATTTCGGGCGGCAACATAGCACGAAAAGTTTCGCCGATGGGCGCGACGTAATAGCGGCCGATCCAGTTTCCGAGTTCGATCAGTTTCGGAGTAAGGGCTGGCACTGCGTCCATCAATTTCGTGATTGGTTTAACACGCGGAACATGAGGTGGGGTGTCTGCTTCCGCGAGACCGACGCCAATCATGGCGCGTTTGCCGAAAGGAACGACCAAGCGCCTTCCGATGAGCGGCTGGCCGTCGAACGATTCGGGCACGGAATAGGTAAACGTGCTGCGCAGCGGCACGGGCAGAGCGATTTCACAATAACGGTCAGGCATGAGCAGCTCAGTTTACCAGCCCGAGTCTCTCGAGTTAGGAGAAGTCGCTGGGAGGACAGTTATCGTTTTCGGGGAGGCTGGAGGCCGAGCACGGCCATCACCTTTTGCAAATCTTTCCAGACTTCGCCTTTGGCGTTGGGGTTACGGAGCAGATATGCGGGGTGATACGTGGCGATCAATTTGGCGCCGAGATAGTCAAACCATTCGCCGCGAAAGCGAGAAATACCCTGATTGGTTTTCAACAACGTCTGGGCGGAGCAAGCGCCGAGGCAGCAGATCACTCTTGGGTGAATGACGCCGAGCTGGCGCAGTAAGTAAGGCGAACAGGTCTCGATTTCGTCCTTTTCCGGCAAGCGATTTTCGGGAGGGCGGCACTTGACCACGTTGCAGATGTAAACATCTTGCCGGCGCAGGCCCATCGCTTCGATCATTTGCGTGAGCAGTTTCCCGGCGCGGCCGACGAAGGGTTCGGCTTGCAAATCTTCGTCATGGCCGGGGCCTTCACCCACAAAGACGAGCTCGGCTTTGGGGTTGCCGACGCCGAAGACGATATTCGTGCGCGCCTTGTGAAGTTTGCAACGGGTGCAATTGGGGCCGATGGTTTCCCGAATCTTATCTAGCGTGTCATCCGCGATGCGCTCTTCGAAAAGAGATGGAGCTGCGATCTGCGGAACGAAGGCGGGCGCAGAACTTTTGGACGCGGCCGGCAGTTCAGTGGCGGGACGCGGCGCTGCGGCAAACGCGGCGGAAGCGAGAACTGGAGTACGAACCTCGGGAGCAGGGGATGGCTGCGGAATAACAGGCAGGGGCGCTGCGGCTTCTCGCGGCGAGCGGTCCAGATAATAAGGCCCGAGACCAAGATCGTCGGCGTAACGCAGCCACGCCTCAACTTGAGAAGAGCTTCCGTCCCCCATGCGCGGTGAGATTATCCGAGAGAAGAGCACAATTCACAAGAGGTTCTCAGAATTCAGTTGGAATCAATCGGCGCATTTGACTGCGTTCGGGCGCAGCGAGGTGCGTCCCCACAACGGCGAGCAGCCCGAATGCAAGGAGCGTCTCGCGGTATCCGCGACTCTCTATGATGCGCGGAGAGTGAGGATTTGGTCGAGGATGCGATTTGCGACGTCGAATTTTGAAAGCTTGGGCAGGGGAATTTCGCGACCGTCGCGGAGAAAGAGCGTGACGATGTTCGTGTCGGTATCAAACCCCGCACCTTCCTGCGTCACATCATTCGCGACGATTATGTCCGCGCCTTTACGTTGCAGTTTGGCGCGCGCGTTCTCCGCGATGCGTTCCGTTTCAGCAGCAAACCCGACGATCGTGCGGCCGCCCTTGTTACCGCCAAGCTGGGCGAGAATATCGGGCGTGGGCTCAAGCTCGATCGTGAGGCCGGCATCACCGCGTTTCAGCTTCTGTGCCTGCGAGGCGGCCGGCCGATAATCCGCGACAGCAGCTGCCATAATCACGATATTGGCTTCGCCGCAGCGTTCGAGGACTGCGGTCCGCATTTCTTCGGTGGTTCGCACAGGAACCCAGTCGACGGATTCAGGAATCCTGAGATCGGTTGGGCCGCTGACCAAAATCACATGGGCACCGCGGCGCACAGAGGCGTCCGCAATGGCATAACCCATTTTGCCGGAAGATCGATTGGTGAGAAACCGGACGGGGTCCAAATCTTCGCAGGTTGGGCCGGCTGTGACAAGCACGCTTTGCCCTTCGAGATCGTGACGAAGCCCGAGGACGCTCAAGACTTTCTTGGCGATTGCTTCGGTTGCGGCCAAACGGCCGGCGCCCGTCATTCCGCAGGCGAGGTAGCCCTCATCGGGATCGACGACGTGAACCCCACGGGCGCGAAGAGCGGCGAGATTCGATTGCGTTGCGGGATGTTCCCACATGTTGACGTTCATGGCCGGCGCAACGACCACGGGCGCCTTCGTTGCGAGATACAACGTGGTGAGAAAATCGCCGGCAATGCCGTGCGCAAAATGGCCAAGAATGTCCGCCGTGGCAGGGGCGACTAGCAGAAGATCAATTCTTTGCGCAACGGCGATATGCTCGATCGCACTTTCAACGTTCGCGGGAGACGCATCTCGCTCGCCGAACATCTCGGTGATTACTTTTTTACCGGTTAGCGCGGCGAATGTGAGGGGGGTGATGAACTCCTGCGCGGAGCGGGTCATCACGACTTGCACGTCAAGCTTCTCCTGCTGAAGGCGGCGCACGAGTTCCGCTGCTTTGTAGGCAGCAACTCCGCCGGTAACACCGAGAGCAATTTTCATAGCGAAACCGCCTGCCAGCCGCTATTTACGGCGTTTGGACTCGCCCTCTTCCGAGCCGTCGGGAACCTCAGGAAGCTCGTATTCGAGAAAACCTTGCTGTAGTTCTTCTTCAGCGATTCGCGAAGTTTTGCGCGAGCGGGGATTGTCGATGAGCGGGCGACCGCCGATCATCAACTGCCGGGCGCGGCGCGAAACAATCACCACGTATGCGAACTGGCTATCGGGAACATTTCTAAGAGCCATAAAGACTGTCAGCCTCCAAACGATTTCAAAATCTCGCGAATGCGAGCTTCCTGCCGGCCGATACTGCAGCGCGAACCGAGCGCGATGGCCTGCGCTTCGCGTCCGGCGCGCTCGAGATCATCGTTGATGATAACGAAGTCATAATGATCGTAATTCAGGATCTCCTGGCGCGACTTTTCTAGCCGGCGGCGAATCTCTTCCTCCGAATCCATGCCGCGCTCTCGAATCCTGCGCTCCAAGTCCTGGCGCGAAGGGGGCAAAACGAACACGGCGACCGCCTTCGGCAATTTCCGCTTGGCCTGAAGCGCGCCTTGCACATCAATCTCGAGGACGAGATCCTTGTGTTGCGCCGCCGCCTCTTCGAGCGATTTTTTGGGCGTGCCGTACCAGTTTTTGCCGAAAACCTGCGCGTATTCGAGGAATTCGCCGGCGGAGACCATTCGCTGGAATTCCTCTTCAGAGACAAAATTGTACCATTTGCCGGCACTTTCCGTCTTGCGCGGGGCGCGGGTAGTGCACGAAACGGACAGCATCGTGCCGGGCAGCTCTAAAATTCTCTGAACCAAAGTCGATTTTCCCGAGCCGGAAGGGCCGGAAACGATCAAGACGAGTGGTTCCTGGCTGCTGCTCATTCGATGTTCTGGACCTGCTCGCGGAGTTTTTCGATCTCGGATTTGATTTCGAGGCCGAGCTGGGTGATTTCGATCCCCTCCGCCTCGCTGCCCGGAGTTTTGGAAAGCAGCGTATTCGCCTCGCGCTGCATTTCCTGGAGTAGGAAATCGAGCTTTTTGCCAACGTCCGAAGCGCCCGTAAGCAGCGACTCGAATTGAGTGACGTGACTGGCGAGACGGGCTAATTCCTCCGAGACGTCGCTGCGTTCAGCGGCAACCGCTGCTTCCTGAGCAAGACGCGCGGGATCGAGCTGCGCCTCGGCGAGCAATTCTTTCAGGCGCTGTTCGAGACGTTTCGCAAAAGCGGGACGCGCGTGGTTCGCCAGCGTCTCAACTCGCGCGGCGAGAGCGGTAATGGCGGTAAGGCGGCCGCACATTTCTTTGCGCAGCTCTTCGCCTTCGAGTTCGCGCATGCGATCGAGCTTGGCGAGCGCTTCCAAGAGGCATCGAGTCGCGGCGGTTTCGAGCGCTGCTAGCTCCTGATCTCCCAATGCGGTCGCGGAACCAATCACACCGGGCAAGCGCATGATCGATGCGATGTCGGGCTCGGCGCTAATCTGGAATTCCCTACGCAGAGTTTCGGCGGCGCGCAAATAAGCGGCCGCAACCTGCTGATTGATGGCCGTGGCGGCGGGACCTGACGAATCGTGGCGCAGAGTGACGTCCAGATGGCCGCGGCGTACTCGATCGCGTATCGTGTGGCGGATCTTGGGCTCCAACGGCTCAAATCCCTCGGGAATTCGCACATGCAGGTCCAAAAAGCGATGATTCACGCTGCGAATCGAAATTCGGATGCTGAACCCGGTTTCGATCACGTCGGCTTGCGCGTACCCGGTCATCGACCGAAGGCGGGTGTTCGTCGAGGACGATTTGTCAGGTGAATCGAGAGGCTTTGACTTTGTGGCGGCCATGGTTGTTCAGAGTCTTACGTCGAGTTCGCGCCGCGAGTAACCGGCTCCGCATCACGAAATTGCATCTCGTAAAGCCGAGCGTAGATGCCGCCACGAGCGATCAATTCTTCATGCGTGCCGCGTTCGCGAATGGTGCCATCGTCGAGAACGGCAATCATATCCGCGCGGCGAATTGTAGAAAGCCTATGCGCGATGACGAACACCGTGCGGCCGGTCATCAAGTTGTTCAGCGCGTTTTGAACGAGCATCTCGGATTCCGAGTCGAGTTCCGACGTGGCTTCGTCGAGAATCAGAATCGGCGCATCTTTGAGCAGGGCGCGCGCAATCGCCAATCGCTGGCGCTGGCCACCGGAGAGACGCTGGCCGCGGTCGCCGATGATGGTGTCGTAGCCCTGGGGCATCTCCATGATGAAATCGTGTGCGAGAGCCGCTTTGGCCGCTTCGATCACGCGCGCTTTCGGCATGTCGGGACGGCCATAACAAAGATTATTCCAGACCGTATCATTGAATAGAATCGTTTCCTGCGTGACGATGGCGATCTGCTCGCGTAAAGAACGAAGGGTCAAATTGCGCACATCGTTGCCGTCGATCGAAAGCGATCCCGACGTGACTGCGTGAAATCGCGGCAGCAGATTGACCAGGGTGGTTTTGCCGGCGCCGCTCGATCCCACGAACGCCACCACAGTGCCTGCCGAGGTCTGCAAATTGACGCCGCGCAGAATCAAGGGGCCGCTCTCATAAGCAAAGCTGGCGTTGTCGAACTCGATCGAGTGCTTGAATCGCGCCAAGGCCTGTGCGCCTGGCTGGTCGATTACCTCGCAGGTGGCATCGAGATAAGCGAAGACCTGCTTTGCCGTTCCAGCTGCTTGCAGAAATAACTGGTACACATTGCCAAGCCGCTTGATCGGTTCATAGGATTTGAACAGCGCGTAGATGAAGACGAAGAAAACGCCTTCGGTCATGCGGTGTGCCTTGATTTCTCCGCGAGCCACCAGGATGACCAAAGCAATTACCACAGCACCCAGCAGGTCCATCACAGGCGAAGTAGCCGCGAATGCGCGGATCCACCGCATGTTTTCACGCAACAGATGCTGCGCGGCTTGGCGAAATTTGTGAATTTCGAAACTTTCCATTCCGAAGGCTTTCACAACGCGATTTCCGGCGGTGGTTTCCTGAAGGATTTGGCTCAAGTCGGCGAGACGCGCGCGGCTTTTTTCGGAAGATCGGCGAATTCTGCGTCCGAACTTGGCGACCGGGACGATTACAAGCGGGACCAGTATGGCCGAACCCAAAGCCATTTTCCAATTTGCAATCAGCAACACCGCGACGAATGCAACCAGGGAAAATGCTTGACGGAAAAATTCCGCGAACCAATCGGAGAAGGCGCTGCGCATCTGCTCGATATCGGCAATGACAGCGGACATCACACGGCCCACGGCATTTTTTTGAAAAAAACCGATCGGCTGCTGAATAACGTGTGCGTAAACCTGATTGCGCAGGTCCGTGACCCCGGAAAGTCCCACGTGTTGGATCAAAATGCTCCCGAGATACTCCGCTGTGCCCTTAATCAGAAAGAAGAAAAGAAGAGCTACGGCGAAAACGGTCCACACATTGTGAAAATGGTGAGGAACGAACGAACGCAAATCGATGACGCGCTGGGTGTGAGGAATACGAAACAGCACCAGGGATTGGACCGTTGTACTCGGATTGAGGACGATATCGACGGCCGGCCGGATCGAGAAAGCCACGAGAAATTCGACCGCTCCCATGATGCCGATCAGCAAGATGCCCAACGTCAGGCGCGGAACATAAGGACGCAGGTACTCAAGCAGGCGCCAAATTTCGGCCCTTTCCCTTGCGAGACTTTTGCCGTCGATAACTCTGGTTGCCAAGTGACAGTCCCAACCCGATCACAGAAGATTTGTTTCTACCACTTGCCTCACGTTTCAAGCACGCAGTGATGAATGCGCGGGCTTAGGGTATTCAGCCAGGGCATTCCTTGCAAGGCGTAATCGTGGAGCAGGTTCATGGATCGATAGGGCCGCGGTGCTACGAAGGAGACTTATCGATATCGCGGTGAACCACTTTTGTCGCATACCCTTTTTGCTGCACGCCGCGGCGAATTACTTCAGCCAATGCCACAGATCGGTGGCGTCCCCCCGTACATCCCAAAGCCACGGTAAGGTAGCTTTTTCCTTCGCGAATGTAATGCGGAATTAAATACCCCAAAAGGCTCTCGATTCGCCTGAGGAATTCCCCTGTCTGAGGAAACGAGCGAATATACCGCGCCACGCGGGGATCTTTCCCGGTGAAGGGACGCAGCCGCGGAACGAAATGCGGATTCGGCAAGAAGCGCACATCGAACACCAAGTCCGCGTCAGCGGGGATGCCGTAACGAAAGCCGAAACTGACCACCGAGACAAGCAACGGCCTGCGGCCCGGGTTTTGAAAGCGGTCGATGATGAATTGCCGCAACTCATGCACGTTAAACCGGGTGGTATCAATGACCACGTCTGCCAGCTTGCGAATCGGCGCCATTTGGCGGCGTTCTTCGCGAATGCCCTCGCGAATCGTGCGTCCGCCGGCAAGCGGATGAGGGCGCCGCGTCTCATTAAAGCGCCGGCGCAAGACGGCGTCACTCGCTTCGATGAAAACGAGCGTGGCGGAATTCTGGGCCCTGAGCTTGCGATAAACCTCGGGAAGCTCCTGGATTTGGCGGCCTTCGCGGGCGTCGACCAGCAACGCAGCGCGTTCGATCTGGCCGCGACCTTCGTCGTAGAGTTCGGCGAAGGGCGGAATGAGAGCTACCGGCATATTATCAACGCAATAGAATCCGAGGTCTTCAAACGTGTTGAGGACAGAACCTTTGCCCGATCCGGAAAGTCCGGTAAGGATCACAAGCGGGCGGGGATTGATTTTGCGAGAAGTCCGCTTGCCGTGTGAAGAGCGCGTCACGGCGGCTCGCGGTTAGGCTTTTACCCGGCGGCGGTGGGTGCTGGGAATGCGAAGATCCTCGCGATATTTCGCCACGGTTCGGCGCGTCACGTGGATGCCTTCCTCGCTGAGTTTCTTGGTGATTTGCTCGTCAGTCAGGGGATGCGCGGTGTCTTCGGCTTCGATCATTTGCTTGACGCGGCGCTTCAGCGACAGCAGGGACATATCGCTGCCTTGAGGGCCGTTCACCGATTCCGAGAAAAAGCTGCGCAGTTCGAGGACGCCGCGCGGCGTGTGCACGTATTTATTCGCCACAGCACGGCTGACGGTCGAGGGATGCACGCCGACTTCTTCGGCCACTTCTTTGATCATCATCGGCCGCAGGTGGTCGGGGCCGTAGTCGAGAAAGTCGCCCTGTCGGCGCAGGATCGACTGGCAAACACGCAAAATAGTGTGCTTGCGCTGCTCGATATTTTTCATCAGCTGAATGGCGGCTGTGAAGCGCTCTTTCACGTAGTTTCGGACGTCACGATCCGCCGCATCACGCGCCAGCAAACGCCGATAGGTGGGGCTCAGGCGAAGCTGAGGCACGTCGTCATCGTTCATGAAGACTTTCCACTCGCCCTCCTCCTTGCGGAATTGGACGTCTGGCTCGACGAGTCGAGGTTCGATTTTGTTGTAACGGAGCCCGGGCTTGGGATCGAGGCGCTTGATGACGTCGACGGCGCGCTTTACCAGCTCGACCGGGCGATTGAGCGCCCGCGCAACTTCCTTTAGCTGGTTATTCTGCAAGAGCTTCAAATGTTCGGTGATGATTTGCTGCGCCAGCACATTCTGCGGATCGAGGACTTTGATTTGAAGCAAAAGGCATTCCTGCAAGTCGCGCGCGGCAACGCCGGGCGGGTCCAGCTCCTGGACGAGCGCGAGCGCTTCCTCAACGTCTTCCATTGAATCGTTTCCGGATTGCGCGATTTCCTCAAGGGTCGCCGTTAGATAGCCGTTTTCGTCGAGATTGCCGACGATCGTCTCGGCAATTTTTCGCACAGTTTCCGTGCAGATGCTGACACTCATTTGCCAGGTGAGATGGTCGGTGAGGCTCGCCGGCGAAGAGAGGAACTTGTCAAAGGAAGGCTTTTCGATTTCTTCCTGCTCACCGCCCGCAGCGCGCTCGGCGCCGGTGTCGAGATATTGCGTGAAAAATGAGCCGAAATCGAATTCGTCGAAAGGGTTCGCCGCTTCGGTTTCCGGGACGTTTTCAGTTTCTTTTTTCAGAAAGGCTTCATCGGTGTAATTCTCTGCGGCGACGCCCTCTTCCGGCAATTCTTCGAG
>JASHRM010000049.1 GCA_030037315.1 Candidatus Acidiferrales bacterium | reverse complement strand
AAATCCCATAATCGACGCCGTTCAAAATTCCGACCAGCCGGTCGCCGCGATTTCGAATCACTCCCTCAAGCCCGGCGCCAAACTCCGGCGTCTGTATTTCTTTCGCGTACCGACGGCTCACAGTCGTCAAATAATCGGCGAAGATCAACCCGCCTTTCAGGAAATTCACCTTGTTGTAGAACTCCAGCGTATCCATTGTGAACAAATTGTCGGGCAGGCCTAGGCTCTGCATCACCGTGCGCGGAAAAACACCCTGGTAGCCGAGGTTGTGGATCGTCAAAACAACGGGCAGCGAGCGCACGACTGGATCGGCCGTGTGTTGCGTGCGGAGAAGCACCGGCACAAGGGCCGTCTGCCAATCGTGGCAATGAACCACGTCCGGCAGCCAAACGCGCTTGATGCATTCGATGGCAGTTCGCGAGAACTCCGCGAAACGCTCGGCGTTGTCGGGATAGTCGCCCGATTTGTCCCCGTAAAGCTGCGGCCGGTCGAAAAACCCGGCATCGTCCACGAAAAGATAACGGACGCCGTCAACTGGCTGCCCCTCAGTAATCGCCGGGAAGCGAAGCGTGGTGCCCAAAGGCAGCGTCACGCTGGAAATCAGCGTCGTGACGCTCTTATTGCCGCGATAGCGAGGCAGAAGGACCGCAACATCGTGACCCAGCTGTCGCAGGGCCTTGGGCAAGCCTTCAATAACGTCCGCAAGCCCGCCTGTTTTCGAGTAAGGAAGACCTTCTGAGGATACGAAGAGAATTTTCACGGCGCGCAGTCCTAATAAAAACGGTAACGGACGCATCCACATCCGTCAAGCAAATGACCCGCATCGGTTTTGTAGCGGCCACGTCGAGCGCTGCTGACGCCCGTGCGTTTCTGCGAAGCCAGGGCGCACGGCAACGTGAGCGGCCTTGTGGGCGAAACGGCAACTGGACAAGACGACCCTTGCTACACTCCTTCCCATGGCGCGACAGAAAATGGGCCAGCATTTCCTCGCCGACCTCGCTTGGCGGAAGCGAATCCTTGCGACCTTGCCCCTTTCGTCCGCTGACACATGGATCGAGATCGGCGCGGGACACGGCGAGATGACGCGAATTCTGGCGCACAAAGCCCGGCGCGTTTTCGCAATCGAAGCCGATACGCGGCTCGCTGCGCGATTGCAAAGCGAGATCAGCGAGAATCCGGCAGAATGGCCGGGCATTCAACTCATCGCTGGCAGCATCCTGGAAACCGATCTCGGTGCTCTATCCGCGAACAATTTTCGCGTATACGGAAACCTGCCTTACTACATCACGTCGCCGATTCTGCAGCATCTCTTCCAGTGGAGAGAGCGAATCCTATCGATTCACGCTGTGATGCAGCTCGAAGTTGCGCAACGCATCGCCGCAACGCCCGGACGTCGCGAATATGGCTACCTCTCGGTCGCCAGCCAATTTTTTGCGAAACCCGAAATCGTGCTGCGAATTCCGCCCGGCGCCTTCAGTCCGCCGCCAAAGGTCGTTTCAGCACTGGTTGAAATGTCATTCCCAGGGGAGAGCGCCAACTTGAACATCCGCGACGAAAAGAGATTCCTTGAATTCGTGGGCCGCTGCTTCAGCCAAAAACGAAAGACGCTGCGCAATAATCTCCTGAGCATGGCGAAAGAGGACCGCATTCAAGTAGCGCTTCGCGTAGCCAATCTCAGACCGGACGCCCGCGCCGAACAGCTCTCGCTCCCGCAATTCGCCACACTTTTTCATGCCTTGGATAAAGATCTCTAGCGATTCGCAGCGATTCGCACCGAACTTCAATTTAAGTTGAGGTGAAGGAAACCTACTTCGACGAAATCTTCGACGTCATATCCTCGACAACGGCCCGCAGCCGGTCCGGCACATCCGTCATAATTCCGTCTACGCCCAGTTCAATCGCGGAACGCATTCCTTCCACGGTGTTGACGGTCCATGTAACCACGTGAAGATCGGCGCGGTGGGCGCGACCTACGAGCTGCGGCGTCAAAAGATCGTATCGCGGGCAAAGTTGCCTTGCGCCAACTCCCAGCGCCGTCGCGACCGGATCGCCTTTTGTGTCGTCGACCAAAAGTCCGGTCATGATCGCGGCGTCGAGCCGGCGAATCGCGCCGAGCGTAACCTCGTCGAACGAAATCACAATTGTCCGCGCGGCGTTTTGCGAACTTTCCAGCGCTCCGACGAGCGTGTGATGCATGCCCCACGCCGCGTCGTATTTAATTTCGAGATAAAAGACCACGTCGTGGTTCAGAGCAAATGCTAGGATTTCTTCGAGCGTCGGGATCCGCTCGTCCATGAATTGCCGGTCGAACCAGTGGCCGGCATCGAGCTGCTTCAGCTCGGCAAGCGTGTGGTCGCGAACGGCTCCTTTGCCGTTGGTCGTGCGGTCGAGCGTCCTGTCGTGTATGGCCACGAATCTCGCGTCACGCGTCAGATGCAGATCGGTCTCGATAAATCCCGCGCCCAGCTGCACGGCACGCTCAAACGCGGCCAGCGTGTTTTCTGGGGCGTGGCCCGAAGCTCCCCGATGCGCGATGATAAGGGGCGGTCGCATTGATTGCCTATCGTAACAGATTGAATTCATCGCCCTTTCGTCACGTCTCAGGGCGTTGCCTGCCGATAACGGCATAGGACTGAGTACTGATACTGATAGCCCGCGTGCCCCGCAGCGATGTGCAAGTTATTTTCCTGTCGCGCCACCTCATTTCCTCAACTCAGCCTCCACGAGCGCCGAATACAGCGAAATCGCGCTTGTCCCAGCTTCGAGCATCCGCCGTCGCCAGCAATCCCTTGCATCGATTGCGGATATTGGCGCTATACTCGCCAGCCTCGAATTTGATTTGGTAGGCGGATTGCCACCGGTCTTTGCGTGATCGCTTTTCGGTGAAAAAGCGAATCTCACCGTAATTGGGCGTGCCCAGCTTGGGAGGGGCTCTTGGCGCTTTTCGTTCTGATCCTCGTCGGTGTTGTAGTCGCCCAAACTTGGGTCGATTGGCGCGACTCAAATCGAGGATCGCTGGTGCCTGAGTGGGCGAAGGGCATGGCCCTGGGTGGAGTGGCCGCCATCACGCTCGCCGCCTTCACCTCTTTCGCTGCCGTCTGGATTCGCTCACAAGCGTCGCAAACGCTTGATTCCTCTGGCACGCGCGCATTTTTTCTGGAGTTCGGTTTTCTCGCATCGATGATGGCAGTCATCATTTTTGCCACGCGTCGAAAACGCTTCCGTCTGATGCTCTTCCTTGGTTGTGTCGTAATGGCTGCTTTCTGGCTGGGAGTGGTTGTCTGGTAGATTTCGCTGTGACTTCTTCCCTTCCCCGTCCGCTCCCCGCTTGCACGTCGCTCTTCGGTTCGAAAGAAATTGGAGATAGCGCCGAGAGGGGAAAGAACCTGTGGATGGTCGGCGGTTCGATCAATACCGGG
>JASHRM010000048.1 GCA_030037315.1 Candidatus Acidiferrales bacterium | reverse complement strand
CTCATCATCACCATCCTCTGAACCACGCAAGCCCAGTGCCGTGATACGGAGCCACCCTTCCCGTGTTTCCTAAAACGGTCAGTGCTCGCGCTGTAGTCGGAATGTTCGATTCGCCCAGGAACAAAGTCAGATTTAATGGCACGCCGTTTCCGTCAGTAAAAGTTCCATCGCTCTGAAATTGGAAGCCTGTCGTCGGCGCACCTGCAAATACGCCTGCGCCCGAGTTGTAATAGATTCCGTTGGGCGGAGTTGGTGGGGTAGTCGTAGCCGGAGGAACACTCAGAAAGTTATCGGGCGTGTCCGGTTCGTTGGCGAAGGAAATGAATTGGACGTTTTTTTCGATATATTCCGTGAGAAACGGACTTGCCGCTTTTACAGTTGTTGGAGGAGTTCCCGAAACGACTTGCATTTGAAACAGCTCGATGCAGATTGAGTAGCCGCTCGTAGCATCGGGGCTGGTTCCTGTCGGGCAGGGAGTCGATGTGCCTGCGCCCATGAACTGCACAACGATCGAACGTCGTTCAGAAATCGCTGCCTCGCGCGCCTGTCGCAAGGTGGTCTTGACCTGATTCCATCCAGCGTTCGCTTGAATCTGTTGCCAGGTCGGCTGTAATTCAAAGATCGCGATAGCCATTACAATCATAGCCACGGCAGTTACCGTCAGCAGTTCGACAATCGAAAAGCCTTTTGTCTGCGAAAGGCTAGTCCGCTTCGATTTGGCCCGTGCTTTATTCAATGTCAGCCCCTCGAATGGCTTTCCGTGTGCACCTAAGCGATTCATCGGCTGGGTTAGTGCACTTGTTAGGCCAAGCAGTTTCTAAGACATGTCCTGAAGCTGCAGGGGCTTACGGAGGGGCGGAGAGACGATTCAAACGTGCCGACTCTAGTTTCGGGTGAAAACGTAACCGATACGAACCCAAACTACTCGCCGTAGATTTGCTAACTTGTACGCTTCCCGGACCCGAATTAAACTTGCGCGAATTGGGTTGGCGCCGTTACATCCGAAATTCTAGGCATGGGTGTTCGGCGATGGTGAGGTCTATCGGACGTGGTCGTTCGGATTGGAACACGCGAAAATCGAAAAAGCGCCCGCATACAAGTTGGGAAAGGTATGTGGGTCGCCTGGCAGAAAGGTGACGGTCCGCGGAGTGTCTCGCGAGTCCGCGACCTAAGCGCAGGCGGCGTTTTTATCTCGACAAAAGATCTGACTCCGGTGGGTACCCTTCTCGTCTTGTTGTTCGCCTTACCGGAAGGCGAAATGCGGATCGAAGGGATTGTGCGTTACGTCGACAATGGCAAGGGTTTAGGAGTCGAGTTCACAAAGATGGGCGCAGGAGATCGGGCCCGGCTGCAAGAACTGCTGCGGAGGCTTAACCGGTGATCCTGGGGATCAATGCTGTCACCTCACTTCATTGTTTTGTTCAGGAAGGCTAGAGTTCTTGCCCAAGCGTCCGCGGCTGCCTCGGGACGATAGGCGGGACTCGTAGAATTCTCAAAGGCGTGTCCAGCGCCCTCATAGATTTTCACGTCGACGCGACGCTTCAATCCTTCCATCGTTTTCTGGAATTCATTAACATCCGTCGGTGTGATGCCGCGATCCTCGGCGCCGAAATTGCCGAGCACGGGCGTAAAAATTTGCTGCAAATCGTTTGGATCAGTCGGCAGGGCTCCATAGTTAACGACACAAGCCGCCAAGCGCGGTATATGGATTGCAAGTTGCAATGCTAGCCCCCCGCCCATGCACCATCCGATGGTTCCAATATGATCGCGGTCTACATCCTTGCGGCCTGCCAAATAGACGACTGCGGCCGTCAGGTCACTCACTGCACGATCCTGCGGCAGCCCTCGCATCAGCTCGTGTGCCTCTTCCGGATCTGAAGTGACTTTTCCTCGATACAGATCGACGGCGAGCGCAAGGTATCCCTGGTCAGCAAGCTTTTGCGCTTGCTCCTTCACCCAATCCGTCAAACCCCACCATTCGTGAATTAACACCAGCGCCGGATAGCGGCCCGGTTTGTCCGGAGTGGCCAGGAAACCGCTGATCGTTTGCGTGCCGTTCGGAAACTGAATTTCTTCGGTTTTAGCGGCGTTGCCACGCGTCGCCAGGATGGCAGTCAGCAAACCCAAAACCGTGACACTCGCGGCAAGTTTCCACAAAGATTTCATCCGTGATCCCCTTTTCGAATTTTAGAGAAATTCGCCTTCCAGCATCGCAAACAATCATGCTTGGCGCTCAACTTGAACTGCCGTCCCGTAGGCAATGACTTCTGTCACGCCTTGCATCACCTCGTTCGCGTCGTATCTCACGCCGATCACGGCATTCGCGCCATGTTCGGCGGCGTGCTCCATCATCAATTCAAGGGCTTGCTCGCGCGTCTGTTCGCACATGGTTTCAAATAACGTAATGTTTCCGCCGACGATGGTTTGCAACGACGCTCCCAAAGTCCCGAAGACGCTGCGGGATCGCACGCGGATGCCGCGAACGAGCCCGAAATTCTTCACTATGTGGTAGCCTGGCAACTCGAAAGCTGTAGTAACCATCGCAGGATTTACGCTTACGTTCATCCATTGCCACCTATTTGCTATCGAGCGGAACTCCGCTGCTGCCCAGGGACTTCCCGCTTCAATAGTTTGATGAATTCCCGCATCCATGCTGGATGATCGGGCCACGCTCTTGCCGAAACCATCTTCCCGTCAACCACAGCTTCCGAATTTACGAATTCCGCTCCCGCAGCTCTGACGTCGGGCTCGAGTTGCGGGTAGGCTGCCGTCCTTTTTCCTCTCAGTACACCCGCCGCCGCGAGAGCCAACGGGGCGTGGCAGATCTGAGCGACCGGCTTATTCAGTTGGGAAAAATGCTGCAGAATGCGCTGGCAATCGGCGTTGTTGCGAATATACTCGGGCGCGCGGCCTCCGGGGATCACCAGCGCAACATACTCGGCAGGATTGACGTCCGCGAAAGCGATGTCCGCATCCCAGCTGTAACCAGGCTTTTCCGTGTACGTATCGTACCCGGCCTCGAAATCGTGAACCACAAAGTGCAGCTTCTTCTTTGTAGGCGCGGCGATGCGTACCTCATATCCTTCCTCCATCAATCGTTGGTACGGATACATCACTTCCAAAGATTCCGCAGCATCTCCAGTGATAATCAAGATCTTCGCGTTGGCCATCGCTAACTCCGTGATTGTTATTTGCGTCGCAGGATATCACACGCTAGCGCATGTAAATTCAAACTCCCGCGCGGTTCATGCTGGGCACGGGCAATCTCCAAAGATCGAGCGCAGAAACTGCTACACTGCGTCAACCCGAAGGAGATTTTATGCCAGAGCTTGCTGAGACGGTTTCATCCACGCTCGCTGCCTATTATGAAGAGGTCCGCGATCGCGTTCACGCGCTTGTGGGGCCGCTCTCAACCGAACAGATTTGGCGGAAACCATATCCATACGGAAATAGCATCGGACATTTGCTCCTGCATCTCACAGGCAATTTGAATCACTACATCGGCGCCGGGATAGCGCGGACCGGATATGTCCGTAACCGCGCGCTCGAATTTACGGACGCATCGAAGCTTACGAAGGCGGAACTCCTTAAGAATTTTGATTCCGCGGTCGAGATGGTTGCGACGACGATTCGAAAGCAGTCGGAAGCGGATTTGCTGTCTTCCTATTCCGATCCAACAGAACCTAAATCTGACTCGCATTTCACAGTCTTCTTCCGAATGGCCGCCCATGCCTACCACCACACGGGCCAGATCATTTATCTGGCGAAAGAAGTCGTGAAATAATCTTCAGGCGCAATTGCGTCTCGCAGATTCGCACGTATCCGTTCGCATGCCTCATAATGACTCGATGCGATTGTATGAACGCAATGTTGCCGGTGCCCCCGAACGCCTAAGTAACGAATTGATCGCCGATGAATAGCCTTCGCCAAGGCGCTTTCCGCATCTTCCGATTTAAGGGTATCGATGTATTTCTGCACTGGTCCTGGTTTTTGGTCGCGGCCTACGAAATCAATGCCCGCGAGAGCACGTATTCATCCGTCGCGTGGAACGTACTTGAGTATCTCGCCCTATTTCTTATCGTCACGGTCCACGAATTCGGACATGCGCTGGCGTGCAGGCAAGTAGGCGGGCAGGCGAATCAGATCGTTTTATGGCCTCTCGGTGGCGTTGCTTACGTCGACCCACCACAGCGCCCCGGGGCGACACTTTGGAGCATCGCGGCCGGCCCACTTGTGAACGTTCTACTATTCCCGATTCTTTACGCTCTATATTCGCTGGCAAATTCAGCCGGGATGGCGGACACGAACCCTGACCTTCACGCATTTCTGCACACAGTTCTGTGGATCGATGCCGGCCTTCTGATCTTCAACATTTTGCCCATTTATCCGCTCGACGGTGGCCAGATTGTGCGTTCATTGCTATGGTTCGTTGTTGGCCGGGCTCAGAGCCTTTTCATCGCGACGATACTTGGATTTATTGGTATGGCGGCCTTCATTTTTGTTGCCCTTCGCGAGCAATCTGTCTGGTTCGGGATTCTTGCGGTGTTCATCCTTATGAATTCGTGGTCAGGGCTGCAGCACGCGAGGGCGTTGCTGCGCTTCGCCAAGCTTCCGCGTCATAACGGACTCTCTTGCCCGTCTTGTAAGGCGTCGCCACCGATCGGGAATTTGTGGGTGTGCGGGCAATGCGGCGCGTCGTTCGACATCTTTCAGACCGACGGCCGATGCCCTAACTGCGCCATTCTATATTCGACGGTACGGTGTCTTGATTGTGGCGTATCAAGTCCTGTCAACGCATGGACACCGGCAATTCTGGTGGAACCAATCGGATAGGCAGGGTTCCTTCCGCGCATACTACAAACTGGCTGCGGACCGCGAGCGAACGCGGTAAGATTTAGTTTCTTCTGAGTGCACCGCCTAAGGAGCCGACCTCATGAGCGTTACTTCGCAAGCGGGACCATCTGCTTCCACAGTTTCAGCAATCAAGGAAAAGGCTCGCCGTCTGAGCATCCTTTCGATGATGTCCACCACTGCTGCAGGTTCGGGACATCCGACATCCTGTATGTCCGCCGCCGAGTTGATGGCTGGAATTTTCTTTTATGCGATGAAATTCGATCCGAAGAATCCCAATAGCCCTGACGACGATCGGTTTGTTCTCTCGAAAGGTCACGCCGCACCGGTTCTCTACGCGGCACTTGCTGAAGCAGGCGTGTTTCCGCCATCTCGCGTAATGACCTTGCGCGAATTCTCGAGCGAACTGGAAGGCCATCCGACGCCGCGTATTCCGGGTGTCGACGCAGCCACAGGGTCTCTCGGCCAGGGACTTTCAGTGGCAGCGGGCCTTGCCATTGGTGCCCGGCTCGATAAGAGCCCGACGCGTGTCTACGTGTTGCTTGGCGACGGCGAAATGGCGGAAGGCCAAATTTGGGAAGCTGCCGAATTCGCGGGTCACTATAAGCTCGATAATTTAACTGTCATCGCCGATGTCAATGCCTTGGGACAAAGCGATCCGACTATGTATCAGCACGACATGGAGATATACCGCCGCAAATTCGAGGCGGAAGGGTTCGCTGCGGAAGTGATCGATGGCCATGATGTGCCGAGCGTACTGGCCGCTCTGGATCGCGCAAAAGCCACGAAAGATAGACCCCAGGCAATTCTGGCGCGAACGATCAAGGGCCACGGCTTCAAAGAAGTGGCCGGAAAACAGCACTGGCACGGTAAGCCATTCTCAAAGGAGCAGTTGGCCGAAGCGATCAAGGAGCTAGGCGGACCGATTGATGTTCCGCCCGATCCGGGCAAATCGTACGAGCGGAAGTCACTCCCGAAGCCCCCAGATTTTCCGGCTCCAGCTGCGCCCGAATACGAAGTCGGTAAACCGGTAGCGACGCGGGAAGCCTACGGGTTCGCGTTGAAACGTCTTGGGGCGGTGAATCCGCACATCGTCGCTCTTTCCGGGGACGTGAAGAACTCAACGTTTTCGGAGATTTTCCAAAATGCCTATCCCGATCACTTTTATCAGGGCTACATCGCGGAACAAAATCTCGTGAGTGCGGCCGTAGGATTGGCAGCTCGCGGCAAAGTTCCCTTCGCGGATACCTTTGCGTGTTTTCTTTCTCGCGCTTTCGACAACGTGCGCATGGCAGCAATTAGCCGGGCGAACATAAACCTGTGCGGATCGCATTGCGGCGTATCCATCGGCGAAGATGGGCCGTCTCAGATGGCACTGGAGGACATCGCTTCGTTTCGCGCCATCCACAGTTCCGCTGTTCTCTATCCAAGTGACGCAATGTCCGCCGAACGGCTGACGGAGGCGATGGCACGGCGGCCCGGCATCAATTACCTGCGAACCTCGCGGCCCAAAACGCGAATCCTTTATTCGACGGACGAGAGATTCCCGATCCCGGGATTTAAAGTTCCTTGTCAAAGCGTTCAAGACGAAGTCACAGTGATCGGTGCCGGGATCACGCTCCACGAAGCGCTAAAGGCGGCCGACCAATTGAAATCAGAAGGCATCAGCATTCGAGTGATAGATCTTTATTGTGTGAAGCCCATCGATGGCAAGGCGTTGGCGGAGCAGCTCAACGCCACGAACGGAAAGCTCGTAACGGTTGAGGACCACTGGCCTGAAGGCGGCGTGGGTGAAGCGGTGCTCTCAGCGCTGACACAGGCCGGGGTTGCCCCTTCCAAATACAAGATGCTGGCTGTGCGTGATATGCCCCATTCCGGCAAGCCGGATGAGCTCATTGACGCATTCGGAATTTCCGCTCGGCATATCATGGACGCGGTTCGCGAAATCGCCTGACCGAGGACGAATCATTTGGCCGAAAAAATGGTGATGGTCGGGTTGCTGCCCGAGGTGGTCGTGCTTGAACCGGGCGATCAGGTGACCTGGTTTTCAAACGCGGGAAATATCAAGGTCGAATTCGATCCGCAACGGTCGCCATTTGCGTCGAATCTATTCCAGGCTCCCCCGGGTGTTCGGCTCCAGAGCGGAGCGGCGCGCCCCGGGCTTAATGCAGGTTCGTATCGCTATCGGCTGTCAATTAATGATGTGCTGGTTTCACACGGAGAGGTTGTGTTGCGCATGAAGTGAGTTGTGTTAATCGCTGGCGAGGCTCGCCCGATCTCCCGGACGTTCCTGGGAAATGGAATCCGCGAGGACTTTGCGAACGGGAGCCAGCATAGACGCCGCCACAGCTCGTTCTGGAGCTACAGCCAGAGCGGCTGCCTTTCGCGGGAATTCGCGCCGACGGTCGAGCCATAATCCGAACTCCTCGAGTAAGTCACCCGCCAACTTTGGATCGTCGTTCCGTTCAATTGTCCAAAACCGCAAGCGGTCTTCGCTCTTCTGTAGAATTTGAAGTGATTCTTCGAGTTTTTTCATGGCTGCATTGAAAGATGAAGCAAGGAAATAGACGGGTAACATCCACACCTTCTGGTCGTTGGCGCCAGTCCTTTGACCAAAGCGTTTCTCCGAGCCGAACGTGGCGCGAACCCGCACGTTATATTTGCCATTCTGGTTGCGCTCGATAGCGCAGAGATATTCATTTGTGTTACCCGCAGTTTTCAGATGCATGGGCATCTCCGCCTTCGTTGTTTCGATCAGTCCTGCCGGCTAACCGCATTGAGCACCGGGATGGGCGTTGAAGTGATTCGTATTCTGAATCCGCCGAGTCTTCTCGATTGTGTAACCACACAGGCAGCTGGGAAGGCTGGCAACCATGACCCCCCTGGCGCAGGGGCGATCAGCAGATACCCCATTTTAGATGAATAGGCTAAGTCGAGGCAAGACGGGCGGCACTGTTCTATAAATCATTATTTTGCTTCGACTTACAGAGAATAGGGGTCGTTAGCTGGCGCGAGTGATGCGTGTCACAGCATCGTTGTTGATTGTCACTTTCTTTTCGCTCTTCAAGCGGTCGATCAGTGCGGTGTGGAAGGCTTCATAGGCCGCGCTCTGTTTGGTTTGCAGGAGCTGTTGCTCGATATCTTTCGCCTGTGCCGGTAAATCGGCGAAGTTCGGCATGTCGTGCGAAACGACTTTGTAGACAATCCAGTTCTCACCCACTTTGGTGGCTTGGCTGATATGGCCCACGGGCATGTTGAATGCCGTTATCAATTGCTTCGCAGTGCCAACATCTTGGACCGATCCGTTACGCGCAAAGGAATCGGACGTCTTCACAGGCAGATCAAGCGCGTTAGCCGCCTTGTCGAAATCCAAGCCTGATGTTGCTTGCTTGGAGAGTTCGGTGGCGCGTTCGCGAGCCACCTCGATGGATTTCTCGCGCTGGTAGTCGGTTAAGGCGCGATCATGCACTTCGGCGAGCGTCGCCTGGTGGGCGGGCAAAATATCCTTTAGTTCGATGATCACGAAACCGCTATCAATTTGAATCGGCCGACTAAGTTCGCCGGGGTGCAAAGCGAAAAGCGTTTCGTGAAGGTCCGGCGAATTTCCGAGCGGCAAGAGCGGCTCAGTAACAGTTGCCGGGGCAGTCTCGCCAACCTGCAACTGAAATTTCTTGGCGAGGTCGTCGAGAGATTGACGATCAGATTGCCGTACGGCGGCGGCCATCTGGTCAGAAATGTTGTTCGCGTCTTCGGTCACCTTCTCATCGAGTTGCATTTGCAGGATCGAATCGCGCACTTCTTCGAAGGTCTTGGTATGCGCCATCTCTCGGTCGAGAACCTTTATGATGTGAAAACCGTATTGAGTTTTGACGAGATCCGAAATTTCGCCTTTTGGTACCGTGAATGCTGCCTGCTGGAATTCCGGCACTGTTTGGCCGCCAACGATCCATCCAAGATCTCCGCCTTTTGCCTTTGTAGCGTCATCCTCGGAATATTTCTTGGCCAGATCTTCGAAATTCGTCCCATGCTTTGCCTGTTTCAGGACGTCTTCGGCCTTCTGATGGATCTCGGCGATTTCGGCATCTGTTTTTCCAACGGTTTTAAAGAGGATATGTTCAACATGAGCGCGGGTTTCTACCTTGTAATCGTCGATGTGGGCATTGTAATAAGCTCGCAGCGCATCATCGCCAATTTTCGCATTGGCCCGCAATTTCGATAGATCAAGTAAAGCGTACCGAGCCGAACGTTTTTCGGGAATTTGATACCGCGAAGCATTCCCGGCAAACCAAGCGGCTAACTGTGCGTCCGTTGGATGAATGGAGCCAGCAAGGCCGGCTGGCTTGATCAAGGCATAATCGATTTCGATCTTTTCATTGCGCCAGCGAAATTCCTGCTGAACTTCTGCGGGAGTCACCGTGATCCCGTCTGTCACGAGCTCGCGGAACTTTTCTTCGAGCATCTCATTTCGCAACAAGGTTTCGAACGTCTGTACGTCCATGCCCATCCGAGCCTGCACCTCGGCCGGATAGCGATCCTTGAGCCATGTATCTCCAGACCAAACGTCGGGAAAGATTTCCTTGATGCGGTCCGATTCTTCTTGGGGAGTGACGCTAATGCCCAGACGATTCGCTTCGTAGTCGAGGGCCCGCTGAAAGATCATCTGGTCTAGAACGGTTTGCACATAGGCCTGCCGCATCTGGGGAATCACTTGATTGCGGGTAGCCTGCTCGAATTCCTGCTGAAATTCAGCGACAGATATATTCTGGCCGGCCACGGTGGCGATTGCGTCCGGACTCGTCGCGTCAGTGGTCCCAGTCATGAGGCCTGGGATTAGAGTGACAACCATACTGATGCAAATCAGGCCCAAGATTACGGCCATCGTGATCTTGATCCAGCGATTTCGATCAAGATCGCGCTGCTGGATACTCTTCAACATAATATATAGGCAAGGCCTTCCGTGGAAACCAAACCGATCAATTATAGAAGACTGTAACGCAGAACGGAAATTGGATTTGAGCAGGTGCGCAAGCGGCTCCGAACGCGGGTAGGTCTGGCCCGGTTGATTTGCCCGGCGACGTTCTGGAGCTGCCGCTAATTTGACGCGGGCTTGCTGGCCAGCACTTTGCGGATCTCATCGGCCTGCGCATAGTTCGGATTGATCTGTAGCGCGTCTTCAAGCTCTTTCTTGGCCATTGCGTATTTGCTGGCTTTTTCGTACGCCATCCCCAGGTGATAGTGGAACGTCGCGTTCTTCGAGTTTTCGCTAACCGCTTGTTGCAGCATGTCGATCGCGGAGGAATAAGCGCCTTGATGATAATACGCCCAGCCGAGTGTATCAGCTGCGTTGGGCTGATCCGGCAATCCTCGACGCGCTGTTTGTGCCAACGAAAGAGCAACGTTCACGTTCCCTCCATGCTCCAACATTAGGTACGCGAGGTTGTTCGCGGCTAGCGGATAATCAGGCTGAATATCCAAAGCTCTCTGGTAGGAATCCTCTGCCTTTTGCCAATCGCCTCGCATTTCGAGCAGCATTCCCAACCCGGCGTGAAGACGTACGTCGCGCGGATTAGTTTGGAGGGCTTGTTGATAATTTGTGATGGCTTGATCTACCGAGCCGCGCGCTACTTCCGTACTGGCCAGCATTAGAAATGCGTTGACGTTGTTTTTGTTCAAGTCGATGGCTTTTTGGAATGCCTGTTCAGCCTTCGCCGAGTCCTGGTTGCGCAGTTCTGCCTGACCGAGCAGCACATATAAGTTTGTATTATCCGGAATGCGCGCAATTTGCTCTTGCACGCGCTTCAACGCTTCAGCGGGCTGCTTTCGAACCAGGTCTATGTTGACAAGGCCGACGAGCGCATCCACTGCGTTCGGATTAAGCGCCAGCGCTTGGGAATATAGCTTCGCGGCATCGTCGTATTGTTTGTGGGCGAATCGCAGATCCGCCATTCGAGCAAGCGGGGCCGAATCCTGCGGGGCCGCTTCCATGGCTTTCTTGAGATCTTCTATTGCGTCATTTTCATTGCCCTTTAGTAAGAAAGCTTTGGCATTCCATATGTAGCCCTCAGCGGCATGAGGTTCAATTCGCATCAACTGCTCGCTGCTGGAAGTCAGCAAGCTTGCGTCCGACTTGCGGACTGCCAGCAATGCCAGGGCGCGTTCGCTGTCGACCATGTTCGGCGCCAGGGTCGCGGCTTTTTCCCATTCGGATTGCGCTTCTGCATCGTCTGAAGTTTCGGCATGCGCAACGCCTAGTTGGTAATGGGCGATCGGATTGTTCGGCGCATTTTTCGCGGCCGACGCCAGTATGGGAATCGCATCACTCGCTTTCCCTTGCCGGATCAAAATTTCTCCGCGAAAGATAAGTGCATCTGTGTCGGAACTTGAGCTTTGGAGAATTTCATCGGTAAGCTTCGACGCGTCATCCAAGCGATTTTGGTCTATGAGTATCCCGATATATGTTTTCGTGACGGTAATATCCTTGGGATGCTCGGAATGAAGCGAGGCGAATTCAGTCAACGCTTTGTCCATCTGCTTCTGGCTCAGGTAGTAGTCGGCGAGCATTCGATATGCTCGCGGATTATCTTTCAAGGAGGTGCTGGCGTCTCGCAAGACCTTTTCCGCCATCTCCTTCTGACCTTGGGTGAAGTACAGCTGCGCGAGCGCCGCCCGCGGGGCGGGGTCCGTCGGGGCGGAGGTAGATGCCAGCTTGAACTCCTGTTCCGCGTCGGAATAGCGTTTCTGTCGAGCGAGAAATTCACCCAATCTCAACATTAGCGGCGCTGACTTGGGATTTAGACTGCTGGCCTTTCGGTAATCTCTTTCGGCGGATAGGAAATCTTTATTTTTCTCTTCCGCTTCGGCGAGGAAGAGATAACTGTCCGAGCGGCTGGGGTTCATTTGGACCGCTTGCTGTCCTTCAGAGATTCCCTTATTTAAATCGCCGGCAGCCGCGTCTGATGCAGCCAAGAGAACTTCCGCTTGCGCATTGCCCGGATCGGCCCGCAGTACCGTTTGCGCCCTATCGCGTGCTTCCGCGACATGGTGGCCTGCGAGCAACAGGTTGCCTAACGTCAACTGCGCCTTCCAATTGTTGGGCGCGAACTCGACTGCGGACATCAGCTCTTGGTAAGCGTGTGTCCAGTCGCCCTCCTTAATGAGGCACTGTGCGAGCCCGTAGTGGGCATCGCTATTCCTAGGGTCGATTTGGACCGCGTTTTCATATTCGATGATTGCTTCTTGATACTTACCTTGCTGAAGGTAGGAACTTCCCCTGTCTATGTAGTGCCTTTTCCGGGCCTCCGAGTTTCTTGCGCAGCCGGCCGTCGCGAGTATTAAAACTATATCAATTATAATCAATAACTTACGAAACATAGCGCCTCGATTTCTGCGCAACATCGTGATCGCGCAGATTCTTCGCAGATTCTGTGAATGTTGCAATTGTGAGTCCCGAAGCCTGGCTCGAACGCGGGCTACATACTAAGTCGTTTGTTACCAGCATAGTCGATGATGTAGGGACACCCGTTGAAAGCTGACGGGGGCGTCGCCTAGCCGCGAAGAGCAAGTTCTAGATGGGAGGGAGTGGAAGAGATTTTCCACCTTCTGCCCGTTGCCTACCACCTAATCCTCAGGTCTGCAGAGCTGACCAACCGGAAGTCCATTAAAACAATCGCTTTACTGACAGGGGCTCAGCCAAGGATTCAAGGGCAGCCCGATTGCCTATACCAGTGCCGACGGTAGGTTAATGTGCTGAAAAAGTGGAGAGCGATAGATTCTTTCCATCTTACGGAAAGCAAAGGGGTTCATCTCAAATCGCGCCGAAGGCGCCGTGATCGCTGCGTCCTGATCTCACCAGAGAGTTAGCGCCGCACGACAACTTGCTCTATGACAATCGACAATACAACTGAGTTGGCCTCGCCGCCGCTTGGATGGTTCACAGGTGTCAGCCGCGCCACGCTAACATTGGAGGGAGTTCTTTCGGAAATTGCGCCCACGAATATTCCGATTCTTTTCGTTGGCGAGAGCGGCACTGGAAAAGAGATGTTTGCTCGACGGGCGCACCGTCTTTCGCGGCATGCAACGGCACCCCTCATACGAGTCTCTTGCGGTTCGATCCGATCCAACGACTTGTTCTCTGAAATCGGATCGAATTCTCGAGGACAGGAATTCAACGGCACTCGGACACTCTTTCTGGACGAGATTGCGGATTTGGATGTTTCCTGCCAGCGTGATTTGTTATGCGCTCTGCCTGACGGTGAAGGAGAATCGTGCCGCAGCGCTTTCAATGTGAGGCTCATTTCAACAACGAGCCGGAATCTGGATCAGGAGATGCGCGCCGGCCGTTTTCGCAGCGATCTTTATTACAGGATTAGTTGCATCTGTTTGAGGCTGCCGCCTCTTCGCGAGCGCAAAGAAGATATTCCCTCTCTGCTCGAATTTTTCCTGACAAAGCACGCGGGAGAACTCGGCAGGCCACGCCCGGACTTCAGCGCGGAGGCGCTCCAGTCGCTAATCGATTATTCGTGGCCTGGGAACATTCGAGAACTTGAAAATGTTGCGAGAAAACTCGTCGCGCTTGGCGACGAGAAGCTGGCCCTAGCCGGAATCGAAGAACAAATGGCGATTTCTGCAAGGGACAAGACCTCTGAAACCTATTCGCTGAAGGCGGCCGCACGAGCAGCCTCGCGAGAGGCGGAGCGGGAGCTGATATTAAAGGCTCTATCGCGCACGCGGTGGAACCGCAAGCGGGCGGCGCGCGAATTACAGATCAGCTACAAATCCTTGCTGTACAAATTGAAACAAATTGGTGTGGATGAGGTGAGCCACTGAGATGGGAGCGAAGTCAATGCATCGACGATTACAAGCTTGGGTACTGACGGCCCTGGCAATCGCGCTCTTACCGGCGCTGACGCAGGCCCAAACAAATGCGGCCCAGTCCGAGACACCGAAACAGGCAGCTAGTGATCCGAACTACACGATTGGTGCACAGGACATTCTGGACATCAGCGTTTGGAAGGAGCCTGAGCTAACTCGCACGGTTCCCGTGCGGCCGGATGGAAAGATTTCTTTACCGTTGCTCAATGACGTGCAAGCCGCAGGCTTGACTCCGACGCAGCTGGCAGCCCAGATCACGACTGATCTCAAAAAATTTGTTACCGATCCTCAAGTAACCGTAATCGTGAGTCAAATCAATAGTCAGCGCGTTTACATCATGGGTGAAGTATCGCGGGCGGGAGCATATCCCTTGCTGCCTAATATGACCTTTCTCCAGGCCTTGTCGAGTGCGGGCGGTTTCACGCAATTCGCAAATTTGAAGAAGATTTACATGTTTCGAATGGAAAATGGCAAACAGGTGAAATATCCGTTCAACTACAAAGATGTAGTTAACGGGAAACGTCCTGACGAGAACGTGAGCCTCAAAGCGGGAGACACGATTGTTGTCCCATAGCGCCATGAAACGTACATTACATCGAGCTGCTTTTCTCTCTCTCTTGTTCGCCGTGGTGTGCGTACTGCCTTCCCGCGCTCAGCAGCAGCCTCAAGATCAAAACAACGGACAAAACAACAGTCAAGGCGGCGACCAAAACTCGAATCAGGGGCCAGTCCAAAGCACACCCCCGATTCCAGCTTATCGCTCGCCGATGGCGGCTGCGGCTGACAATGGAACTGGCCAAGAGACGCAGGAATTGGCTCCAGATAACAGGCCGCTTTCCGGCGTTCAGAACTTGTCGCTAGGCATTCCGATGAACCATAGCTATTGGCAGCCATATGTGGATCTAACAGCCACGGCCGATTCGAATCCCCAAGAGACGGCTGGAAGTACGGGCTGGGGAGCATGGGCTGCGGTTTACGGCGGTGTAGATCTAGTTCGAAATTCGTCGAATTCGATGCTGTCTCTAAGTTATCTAGCCGGTGGAATGTTCTCCAACCAGAGCGATGTTGGCAACGGCATTGTCCAGGAGTTAGGTTTTTCTGACAGATTGAATTTCCGGCGATGGAGCGTCGGACTATTCGATCAGCTGAGTTACTTGCCCGAATCATCGTTCGGATTTGGGAACGGCGGTATTTCCTTGCCTGGTGGCGGTGCATCCGGGCTGGGTGCAGGGTTTACATCCGGTCAATCCCTGCTGACGGGTTTCGGTCAGAATTTGTCGAATTCATCTTTCCTGGAAGTCGACCGTTATCTCAGCCGCCGGTCGTCGCTGACATTCGCCGGAGGATACACGTTGCTTGATTACTTCAGCAGCAGTCTGCTGACATCTGGCGATGTGATCGCGCGCGCCGGATATAATTACCAGGCGACGCGAAAGGATACGGTCGCGGTCTTTTATACGTACAATGGTATCCGATATAGCGGTTTCGATCAGTCGATCAATACACATACCGTGCAGTTGTCCTACGCGCGGCGCGTCACCGGTAGGCTCGCGTTCCAAATTGCGGCAGGCCCGCAATTCATTTTCTCAAGGTTTCCGATCACTCTGAATCAGGGAACGACGGGTGAGCCGCCGACCATCACTTCGTTTTCGCAGGTTACGTGGGCGCTGAACACATCTCTTACCTATGCGTTCGAACGCTCGCAGTTGGGTGTCTCCTTTGATCACGGCGTCTACGCTGGATCCGGCGTGTTAGCGGGTTCGGTAAACGACATGGCTACCGGGTTTTTCAGCCGCCAAATAACGCGGACACTTTCCGGCAACGTGAATGCGGGATTTTCGCGCAGTGCTGGCACAACGATCATTTCGGATAGTGTGGCGCCTCAGAATTACGATTATTGGTTTACGAGCGCGAATCTGACGCACCCGATTGGGCGCACGTTGCGGCTTTCGGTCGCCTATGAGTTTCAGTACCAGGATTCGAATGAGAATTTCTGTTTGCCTACGTGCGGCACGAACATCATACGCAATTCGGTCACAGTTGGGATCGGCTGGCTATCACGGCCGCTTCCGTTCTAAAAGAGCTGATCGATAGGAGATGGCAGTGGACGAACAACATCAGCGTGAACTTACTTTTGAAGATTACGTCGCCATGCTGCGGCGACGCTGGGTGCCGATTTTGTTGCTCACCCTCGTCGGAGGCCCGCTGGCTTACGGCGTTTCCATATTTCTTCCGGCTCGATATAAGTCACAGACGGTTGTTCTGGTGCAGCCTCCGACGGTTTCGGACCAAATCGTTCCGCAGATCGATGTCACATCCATCAGTCAACAATTGGCGAGTATGCAGCAGCAGATTCTCAGCAGAACTAGGCTGGAACCCGTCATCCGTCAATTCGGCCTGTATCGAGACGATATCGATAAGCGGCCGATGGAAGACTTAGTCGCGCGGCTGCAGAAGGCGATCGACATCACGCCGATCGAACCAATGGCTGAAACGGGAGCGAGAGATCTGCCAGGATTCATCATCTCCGTGACGCTGGATAATCCGCGCGCCGCGCAAGGCGTTTGCACGACCATCACGTCGATGTTTATCTCCGAAGACTCCGAATTGCGCGAACAACATTCCGAACAAACGACCCGATTTCTTACCCAGCAATTGGCGGATGCGAAGGCGAATCTCGATCAACAGGATGCAAAGCTCGCCGCGTTCAAGAGCCACTACATCGGCTCGTTACCGGAGGATGAAACAAGAAACCTGAACCTGCTCACCGATTTGACTACGCAACTGGATGCAGCGAGCCAGGCCCTGGCGCGCGCGCAGCAGGATAAGAGCTTCGCCGAGTCGATGCTGACGCAGCAGCTTGCGGCTTGGCAGGAATCCCAGACAGGGCACAACCCGGAAACGTTGCAACAGCAGCTTGTTGCATTACAAACACAGCTGGCAAGCCTTCAGGCTCGTTATACGGATGATTATCCGGACGTGATTAAGGCCAAAGCCGATATCGCGGTTCTTCAAAAGAGGATCGCGGAATCGAACGATGCGAAAACTCCCGTTGCTCCGTCACAGAAGTCAACCGTTGAGCCCGCACAGATCACGCAGTACCGCAGCCAAATTCACACCGCTGAACAAGTGATCGCAGAGAAAAGTAGGGAGCAGGAAGAGATCAAGAAAGAAATCCAAGTTTACCAGGGCCGGATTCAAACTAGTCCCGCTGTGGAAGAACAATATAAGGAGCTGACGCGCGGCTATCAGACAGCGCTCGATTCCTACAATGACCTCTTGAAAAAGCGAGAGGAAGCCAAGATGGCAGGTGATCTGCAATCACAACAGCAGAGCGAGCAATTTACGATTCTGGATCCCGCGAACTTGCCTGACAGCCCTTCATTTCCGAATGGGCTTAATTTCCTCTTGGGAGGATTTGGCGGAGGGTTGGCTTTGGGAGTGGGCATCGCTTTCGTTTTAGAAATGCAGGACAAATCGCTCCGGACAGAGCGTGATGTGGAATTTGCCCTGCGGCTGCCTGTGCTAGCGATGGTCCCGGCCATTGGGCCGATTTCGAGCCGAAAACCTCTCAAGAAATCGAATTTGCCGGAGTCCAGTTCCAGTCTCGGATTGTCTCGAGGAGCCTAATTAAGATGTATCAGAGATTCTTTGGGCTTCGAGAGAGCCCGTTCAACGTGAATCCTGACCCGCGTTATTTGTACATGACGCGGCAGATTCAGGAAGCCTTGGCCGGTCTCACCTATGGAATTCAAAATCGCAAGGGCTTCATTTTGCTGACGGGTGAGGTGGGGACTGGGAAAACGACTCTTCTAAACCGACTGCTCGATTGGTTGCGTGGGCAACGCGTGGCGACGGCGTACATCTTCAATTCTCGCCTTGAAGTCAACCATCTCTTCGATTTCATGATGGCTGATTTTGAAATTCCCTTCGACTCGCGAGAAAAGAGCCAAGTCCTGCTTCGGCTCAACCAGTGGTTGTTAGAGCGCTATCGGGCGGGTGAGACTGCCGTGCTGATAGTCGACGAGGCCCAAAACCTCGGCGCAGAAGTCTTGGAAGAAATTCGTCTGCTTACAAATCTCGAAACGGCCACGGAAAAGCTACTTCAGATCGTGCTGACGGGCCAGCCGGAACTTGAGGAAAAACTAAAGCTCCCGGAGCTTCGGCAACTTCGGCAACGAATTACGCTCCGATGCCGCACCGCCCCGCTGAACCTTGACGAAACGTTTGGATACATTGCGGAGCGATTGCGCATTGCTGGGGCAAACGGCACCCCGATCTTTTCTAAGGAAGCTATCGAGGCCGTACACACGTACTCGCGCGGTATCCCCAGAGTTGTCAATTTGCTCTGCGAACATTCGATGATCAACGCATATGTGGACAGCGTGCGTCCTGTACCGGGCAATCTGGTCGAGGAAGTTGCGAGAGAGTTTCAGCTTGATGAGGTTGCGCCAGTTGCTTCCGGTACATCGACTGCTGCGGCTCAACAGACGGCGAATACACAGGCTTTGCTTGAAAATCTTGACGAACTACTTGTGCGCCTTCGACACCTCAGTGCTGTGCCGTCGCGCGAAAGGAAACCATGAGTCGCATTCACGATGCCCTGAAAAAAGCGGAACAAGAGCGCACGCCGAGCCAAATCACAGAGATTGTTGCACCCCCGATGGAAACCCAAACCGCCGCGCCCGCCTGGAGTGCTGATACCCCCGCGGTCGGATCCATGGAGACCCCCGTCGGCGCTCTGCCCATTGCGTCGGCCACGCCCGGCTATCTGCGTTTTGACGATTTACGCACGCGATCCTCGCATGCCGAGTGGCAGCTTGATCCAAATATGAACGTATTTTTTAACCCTGGTCTCAGCGTTCACGGGGCCGAGCAGTTCCGCACGCTTCGCTCGCGGTTGTATCAGCTTCGCGGAAATCAGCCGATCAAGAGTGTGCTCGTAACCAGCTCGGTACCCGGCGAGGGTAAGACGTTCGTTGCTGCAAACCTTGCCCAGGCAATTGTGCGACAACCGGACCGGCGAGCGTTGATTATCGACGCGGACTTGCGTTGCGCCCGGGTACACACTTTGCTTGGTGCCCCTTCTTCTCCTGGACTGACCGATTATCTCCGAGGCGACGCCGACGAATTGTCAATTATTCAGTACAGCCAGCAGGACGATCTCTGCTTCATTCCTGGTGGAAGTGAAGCGGCGAATCCGAGCGAACTGCTGTCCAACGGAGCCTTCAAGAAATTGCTTGATCGAGTTTCGCCTGTTTTTGACTGGGTCATACTCGATTCCCCACCCTGTCTACCTGTCGCCGACGCTTCTATCCTGGCCGAACTTTGTGACGGTGTACTCTTAGTTGTGAAAGCCGGGTCCACTCCGAGTTCGGTTGCAGAGCGGGCTCGGCAAGAGCTACAAGCTCATAATCTCGTGGGCGTGGTATTGAATGCCGTCGACGAAGCAGGAATGTACGGCTCATATTACTATCGAGCCTACGGGACCGAGAGCGAGTTAGACGAAACGGATCAGACGCCTTAGGCTGCCGCTTCGGTTTGCTCTACCCCCATGGTACGTCCGCGTCTCAATGTAAGACATTTCGAATCGTCCACTTACGGTTGGCAATCGCCGTAAATCCTACGAGCAACCTGCCTTGTGGATGAACACATAGTTGATCTCCTGTATATTGTTGTAACCAAATACCTTATGACCAGTGCGATCGCCGAGCCCGTGCGGAAATGTCTTGGCAAATGGTGGTAACACTTTTCACTCGTTCCCCTGAATGCTGACCAGCAAGCGTAGTACGACGAAAAACGGCGACATTCGAATTGTAAACTAACTACCTCATTATCCTATACTTACATGTAAGATTTGGGGTATTGCACGCCAAGAACAAAGACGGTACCGTCTGGCACGCAGGTTGCGACATATCCTCGTGCGGTGCGCCGTCAATGGCGGTAGCCTACACACGTCATCACGGCGGGAAAGTTTTGGGACCCGATGAGCGTCGAATCTGGCAGCGCGAGATGGTTTGCCTTACAAGTGAGAACGCGTTGGGAAAGCTCAACCGCATTGCTTCTTTCCGGCAAGGGTTACCAGACTTTTCTTCCGACCTATAAAGTTCACAAGCGATCAAACGGAAAATTTCGAGAAGCCAGAGCCGCGCTCTTTCCTGGTTACGTGTTTTGCCAGTTTGAAGCCCAGAAAAGGTTGCCGATATTGGTCACGCCTGGAGTGATCGCAGTCGTGGGCCAGGGCCGAGTTCCGCAACCCGTCGAGGACAGCGAGATCGCCTCCATTCAATCCGCGGTGTCCTCAGGCATACATGTAGAGCCCTGGCCTTACCTGGAAATAGGTCAGAAAATCAGGATCGAACAGGATTCTTTTCACGGGTTAGAAGGAATATTAATCAATTTCAAGGGTGGGTACCGAGTTGTGGTTTCCATCTCGCTGTTGCGTCGGTCGGTCGCTCTCGAAATAGACCGGGCGTGTATAAAGCCGGTTCAAGAGAACCACAGGATTCAAACTGCAGCAACACGAGTTCTGTTGCAGGGTGGAATGGCATAAGCGACTGCAATACGGAATGATCTGCAAATAGACTAGGTTCTTAGAACGTAAGATAAGGGCTGCGAGTAATCCTGTGAGAGCGACGGCGACGAAGGAATCGAAACTAGGACGAATCGATAACAGCTACATGCTGTCGGGCGTCGATCGAATTTCTGACAGGCTCGATTGCGTGCTGCGTCAGGATATCTTCCACGCGATGCTGGCCCTTGAGCGCAGGCGCGCCGAGCGATCACGTAAGCCGTTCGCGCTAATGCTGGTAGACGCCCATGCGCTGCCCAAAAATGGAAAGGCAGCGGACTTCCTGCAACGGTTGACGTCGGTCGTGTGCGGCGCAACTCGCGAGAGCGACATGATCGGCTGGTACGAAGAGAACGACACTCTCGCGATTATTTTTACTGAGATCAATATGGAGGCGCCAAGTCTGGTGACTGACGTTCTCCACTCCAAAGTGATTCGTGCGATACGTGAGAATCTTGAGCCCGAGATCGCATCGAGGTTGATCGTGACTCTCCACTTGTATCCGGAGAGTTGGCATGACAACGGCACAGACAGAATTGCCGATATAAAGCTCTATCCCGATATTTCTGCGAAAGTCTCGAAAAAGAAGCAATCGACGACTGCTGCAAAACGCGCTATCGATATAGCGGGAAGCGCGATTCTTCTGATGCTCCTATCGCCAGCATTGGCTGTGATTGCCGTTATCATCAAGTTGACTTCAAAGGGCCCTGTGATTTTCGCCCAGGAGCGCTTGGGCCAATTCGGAAAAAGCTTCAAGTGCTTCAAATTCCGGACGATGTACGTCGATAGTGATCCCAAGATTCATCGCGAGTTCGTTCAGCAGTTTATTGCGGGCCAAAATGGCCGGAATCCACAAGGTGAAGACGAACCGATCTACAAGATCACCAACGATCCGAGAATAACTCCGATCGGAAGATTTCTGCGCCGGACGAGCTTGGACGAATTCCCGCAATTTTTGAACGTGCTACGGGGCGAGATGTCCCTTGTCGGCCCCCGTCCTCCGGTTCCTTATGAGTTCGAGCAATACGATTTCTGGCACCGCCGCCGTGTGCATGAGCTGAAGCCCGGTGTCACGGGGCTATGGCAAATCAGTGGGCGCAGTCGCACCAGTTTCAACGACATGGTCCGGCTCGACCTTCGCTATTCGCAGTCGTGGTCGTTGTGGTTGGATCTTAAGATCCTACTTGCGACGCCCTGGGCTGTGCTCACAGGCGATGGCGCGTTCTGAAACACTAGATATTGGCTTTCTCCCGTTCGTTGTTCTCTTCGACTTGGCCTCCTTACGGTCCGGGTTAAGGTTCTGAGGAACCCGCGACAAATTGCTACAGTGAGCGATTTTATTTCTAACCGCTAGATGTCTCCGCAGAGTATAGAGGAACGATGATTCGAGTCGGTGTGGTTGGATACGGTTACTGGGGTCCCAATATAGTTAGGAATCTGCAAGGGCTGGATTCTACTTGCGTCGAAATGGTGTGCGATAAAAGCTCCAGCGCGCTCGGGCGGGTCAGAAAAGTCTATCCGACAATTGCGACGTGTTCCGACCCTTCGGAAATTCTGACATCGTCGTCGATCGACGCGGTGGCAGTGATCACTCCTGTTTGGACCCATTACGAACTGGCGAAGAAAGCGCTCGAAAACGGAAAGCACGTTTTCGTCGAGAAGCCGTTTACTTCGAACACAGAGCAAGCCCAAGAGTTGATTGAGCTCGCAGCCCGCAAGAAGCTCAAAATCATGGTGGATCATACGTTCTTGTTCACTGGGGCCGTCAAGAAAATCCGTGAATTGACGGAAAGCGGCGCCCTTGGCGACCTCTACTACTACGATTCCCTGCGTGTTAACCTCGGACTCTTCCAACACGACGTGAGCGTGATCTGGGACCTGGCTCCGCACGATCTCTCGATCATGGATTACATCATTAAGGGCGAGCCGGAAGCAGTTGTGGCAACTGGCGAGCGGCACCTCAACGGCGTGGAAGACGTCGCGTTTATGACGATTTACTTCCCGCATAACGTGATCGCCCACATCAACGTCAACTGGCTCTCGCCAGTGAAGATCCGGACCACATTAATCGGCGGTCAAAAGAAAATGCTGGTATGGAATGATCTCGTCGCCGATGAAAAGATCCGCGTCTATGACAAGGGAGTCAAGATCGCTTCGGGCGAAGGCATTCGCGACGTGCTGGTGAGTTACCGCACAGGCGATATGTGGGCCCCACAGGTTGAGCAGCTAGAAGCCCTTCACGTGGAGCTCGGCTACTTCGCTGACTGCATTAAGAACGACCAGACGCCGTTCAATGATGGCGAGGCTGGTTTGCGCATTGTGAAGATGCTGGAAGCGGCAGAAGCTTCCATTCACAAAAGAGGAGAGTTGGTGCGCCTGTGACCGAACACGAATTTTGCTCGATCGCGCCGAGCGTAAAGCTGGGCCGTTCGGTGAAGCTTTCCAAGTTCATCAATCTTTACGGCTGTTCGATCGGCGATGAAACGAAGATCGGTGCCTTCGTGGAAATTCAGAAAAATTCCACCGTGGGCCGCCGCTGCAAGATTTCCAGCCATACTTTCGTTTGCGAGGGCGTAACGATTGAGGACAACGTTTTTGTAGGCCATGGCGTGACATTCATCAACGATTCCTATCCACGAGCAACGACACCGGAAGGCGGGCTGCAGACGGAAAGCGATTGGCGCGTTGAAACCACTCTCATAAAGCGGGGCGCCTCGATCGGATCGGGATCCACGATCCTCTCGAACGTCGTTATCGGTGAAAATGCGATTGTGGGCGCCGGCAGCGTAGTCACCCGCGATGTTCCCGCAAACACGATTGTCGCCGGTAATCCGGCAAAGGTTCTGCGATCCATAGAAGCTTCAACTCCATCAAAGGTGAACGGATGACACAGAACGCAAAAATCCCATTTGTTGATCTGGTTTCTCTTCATCGGGCCATCGAACCCGAATTACTGCAGGTCTGCAAGAGAGTGATTGAGACAGCCGGTTTCATCGGGGGCCCTGAGGTTGAAGGACTCGAGAAGGAATTCGCGCAATTTTGCGAAGCCGAATATTGCGTGGGAGTAAACAGTGGTACGGATGCGCTTCGTTTCGCGCTTACAGCTGCCGGTGTTCAGCCAGGCGATATTGTGATCACTGTGCCGAATACTTTTATCGCAACCACAGAAGCAATTTCCCAGGCTGGCGCGCGTCCCGATTTTGTCGATATCGACCCGATTACATTTAACATTGATAGCCGAAAGCTACAGAGCTATCTCGAAACCCAGTGCGTTTTTGACGCAAAAACTGGGCGTTGCATTCAGAAAGCTCTGAATCAGCCGGTCACAGCGATCGTCCCGGTTCATCTGTTCGGTCAAATGGCCGATATGGATCCGATTCTTGAACTCGCCGAGAAATACCACCTGATCGTCATCGAAGATGCTTGCCAGGCCCATGGCGCTGAATATTTTTCGAAGAAGCAAAATCGCTGGCTCAAGGCCGGTTCCGTGGGACGCGCTGCTGCTTTCAGTTTCTACCCGGGTAAGAATCTTGGAGCCTGTGGTGAGGGGGGCGCGATAACTACGAATGATCCGGAGGTTGCTCGCAGGAGCGCTGTGCTTCGCGACCACGGGTCGGCAAAGAAGTATTACCACGAGGTCGAAGGCTACAACGGCCGCCTCGATTCGATTCAAGCCGGCATGTTGCGCATAAAGCTGAAACATCTGGCGGATTGGAATGAACAACGCCGTGCAGCGGCGCGCATCTATGACGAGTTGCTTAAACCCATGAAGGGCAGCGTTAGTGCGCCCACTCAAGCGAGCTACTCGAAGGCCGTATATCACCTCTACGTTGTCCGCACTCCCTTCCGAGATGAACTGCAAAAACATTTAACCAATGCTGGTATCGGCACCGGCATTCATTACCCAGTTCCACTGCATCTGCAAAAAGCCTACAGCGCAATGGCATGGGCAAAAGGTGATTTTCCTGAAGCCGAAGGGGCTGCGGAGCAAATTCTCTCTCTACCCATGTTCGCGGGCCTCACCCTCGATCAACAAAAGCTCGTGACGGAAGCCATCTCGGAGTTCGCGGCTTCCTTCGCCACGCGCTGATTGAGGGACCCGAAGCCAAGCCGGCGCAGCAAACCAGACAGCGCGTTCTTTCCATGAAAAACAGTTCTGTGCATTCTCATTCTTCTGCTCCTAGCGCGAGTGCGGATCGACGAAGTTTTCTATCGACGAGCGTGTTAACGCTCAACTCGATCGCGGTGCGGTCGCTGACTCTGCTTTTCGATGAAGAACAGCAGCTCTTCTCGCGGAGAGTTGTTTGGGGGAAAAACGGCGTCCGGCGCGACCCGGCTTCGCGAAAGCACACGATCGTTGCTTTGCTCGGCTTGCATCGCCTCGCGGAGCAAGGCGTCGAGCCCTTCAATCTCGCTGCCATACAGGGCGCCGTGGCTCAAGATCGAAGCTGGGTCAAAAGTTTAGGAGACCTTGGATTACTCAGCTGGTTTACCGCGATCTATCGACCAGAAGAAATCGTCTTCCTTCTCAACGAATTCGATTTCGAGCACGCGCTGACGAAATACGTCGATGGGCGGGAAGCCCAAACCGAAGGTCTCGCATGGTTTCTGGCCGGCGTTGCCCATGTATGCATGGCATCTCCGGAATCCTCATCGTATCTGACGGACATTGCGGCCGACGCTTACCGCATGCTACGGGACAACCAAAGTCAGCAGGGGATCTTTGGCCACGCTGGGGCCGCGAGCTTTCCCAGACGGACTTCGTATAGACGGCTTGGAACATTTACGGACCAAATCTGCGCCATCTATGCGCTTTCGATGTTCGCACGCGCATTCCAGATCGAGGAGCCGCTCGAGTCGGCGTTGGCGTGTGCCAACTCCGTTTGCGCGCTGCAAGGGGAGCTGGGGCAGTGGTGGTTCTTATATGACAAACGCACCTGTAAGGTCGTGAATCGATATCCGGTTGTCTCACTGCATCAGTATGGGACGGCTCCGTTCGGGCTGCTTGCCTTGGGAGAAGCAACAGGGCAGAGCTTTGAGAACGAGATCCTCAAGGGTCTGAACTGGATCGCAGGAGCAAACGAACTCGCGAATGACCTTCGGAATGTTGATCCGGCTTTCATATGGGACTCGATTAGACTCCGGGGACGTTTTGCAAGGTACTGGGCGATGTTCAGAGGTTTTCTGAGTCCCTCATCCCGTGCGGCCATGATGGACCTCGAAGTTCGATATGAGGCGCGATCGGACCACTTTGGATGGCTCCTCTACGCTTTCGGCAGATTTGGGTTGCCCAAGACGGTCAGTGCTGGGGCGACGGCGTAAGAACCGAAAAGTTTCACTGACGTAAGCGTCCGAAAAACCTGTTCGGAAGGAAGACAATAAGATGACCAGAAACGAGAGTGAGTTCCCTACAACAGACACAGCGAAGAGCGTGGTCGTGGTGGGACTTGGTGAAGTCGGGCGACCGTTGCTACAGCTTCTCTCTGCACACTATCGCGTTGTCGGAGTCGACATCACGCTGCCTGCTGAACCTGTCGGAGAAGTTGACGTGTTGCACGTTTGTTATCCGTTTGAAATCAAAGATTTCATCGGCGAGACGGCGCGCTATATCGCTCGGTTCAAGCCTGCGGTGGCTGTCATCAATAGCACCGTGGGAGTTGGGACGACACGGGCGGTTGCCGATCGCACCGGGACGCCTGTCGTCAACAGCCCTGTTCGCGGAAAACACGTCCGAATGCAGGAAGAACTCGCAAAGTACACGAAGTTCATCGGTGCCACAGATCTGGCAGTTGGCGAGCATGTCGCACGACATTTCCAAGGAGCGGGGATGAAGACAAAAGTATTGCCCTCTCCGGAGGCGACAGAGGTTGCAAAGCTAACCGAGACGACATACTTCGGTTTGATGATCGCTTGGGCGCAAGAGGTGGAAAGGTACTGCGATCGGGCGAATCTGCACTACAGCGATGTAATCGCCTTCTACGAGGAGATCTCCTTTTTCCCTTCCACGAAGTACTTCCCTGGCGTGATTGGCGGGCACTGCGTCATGCCCAATATAAAGATCCTCCGGAAATTCGACGATTCGCCGCTTCTGAAGGCGATCGAGAGCTCCAATACGGCAAAGATCGAACGCGAGCGGAAAGAGAGTTCGTTGCCGAACGGTCACGGCTTGATATCAAACCAATCGACTGAGGCGGCAGTTCAGCCACTGATGAAAGGCAAGTAACGACCATGTCGGTGATGATGGCCAGTCGAGATCAGGCGTCTTCGGCACATCCCGCTTCGACTCCCAGCGGTAATCGGTTAGCCGGGAAGCGTGTGGCGATGGTCACATTTTCTCTGTATCCGTTTGACTCTCGGCCACGTCGCGCAATCGACGCACTTGTAAGCGAAGGAGCGGCGATCGATCTCATTTGCTTGGCAAGCGGAGACGCCCCGTGCCGTGAAAGGGCCAAGGGACTCAATATTCTCCGTATTCCTATCAATCATGACCGGCGTGGTAAGTTTCAATATGCATACCGCTATTCCGCTTTTATTCTGATTTCATCGGTCGTTTTTGCCTTGCGTGCTCTGGTGCGCCGCTATGACTTGGTGTACGTCCATAACATGCCCGACATTCTAGTCTTGAGCGCAATGATACCGAAAGCACTGGGCGCCAAGGTCGTTCTCGATCTGCATGATCCGATGCCTGAATTGATGAAGACGATTTTTAACGTCCCTGACGCCAGCAAGAATGTTCAACTGCTCAAGCGCGTCGAGAAATTCAGCATCGCGCGCTCTGATTTGACGATTACGGTTAATATTGCGTGCAAGCGAATCTTCTCGAGCCGCAGTTGTCCCGCGGAGAAAATCGCGGTCGTGATGAATTCACCCGACGATCGCATCTTTCCATACTGTCCAGCCAGCTTGGATGGCGTCGCGAATCGGCCCGCCCAAAATCGGTTCGTCATCATGTATCACGGTTCGCTGGTTGAGCGAAACGGCTTGGAACTGGCAATCGATGCACTCGCACGCGTGCGCCATAAAGTTCCCGCTGCGGAATTGCGAGTTTTCGGAGCCAAGACCTCTTTTCTCGAACGCATGATGGAATTCGCTAAAGAAAAGAATGTACAAGACATCGTTCACTTTTTCGGACCTAGGCGGCACGAAGATCTCGTGAATGAGATTGCCGCTTGCGATCTGGGAGTTATCCCCAATCAGCGTAACGCGTTTACGGATATCAACACGCCAACCCGAATCTTTGAATACTTATCTTTGGGCAAACCTGTGATCGCGCCGTCGACTCCGGGAATAACGGACTACTTTGACGCCGGGTCACTTCTGTTTTTCGAATCGGGCGACGCGGGGGATTTGGCGCGACAAATCGAATACGCTTTTTCGCACCCGAATGAATGTTTTGAGACTGTCCAGAAGGGACAGATGGTCTACAGCAAGCATACTTGGACGCGTGAACGTGAAACTTTGCTCGATTGCATAGATGGGATTCTTTCGGCAAAGGCGTGAGCCCGGGGCCTCGAATGACGAACAGAGCACTCGTCACAGGAGCTGAAGGCTTTATCGGATCTCACATGGTCTCTTTCCTGCAGTCGAAGGGGTGGCATGTGATCGGATCGCATCTTGCAGCTCTGCCTAGATTCGCAGGCAAACTGCCGAATGTATGTTTCGTACCCTGCGATCTACGAAATGGGCAGCGTGTAAGTCAAATCGTTCACGAGTATCAGCCGACCCACATCTTTCATTTTGCGGCTCAGAGCCTCCCGACCGTTTCTTGGGCGGATCCGACGACGACGTTCGAAAGCAATATCATGGGATCGCTGCATATTTTTGAAGCGGTGCGACATATGCGGCGCCGACCCGTGGTGGTTTCCGCATGTTCGAGCGCCGAGTACGGCCATGTGCCGGAATCCGCAATTCCGGTGAAGGAAAACCAATCGCTCAAACCGTTGCACCCCTACGGCATCAGTAAAGTCTGCCTGGACTTGCTTGCACGCGAATATTTCCTCGACTACAAGATTCCCGCCGTTAATGTGCGGCTCTTCAACACTACCGGCCCCGGGAAGACGAGCGATGCACCCTCCGATTTCGTGAGACAACTCGTGGCCATCCGGAAAGGAAAGCAGTCACCAGTCATCGAAGTTGGAAATCTCAGACCTCGCCGGGCGTTTCTCGACGTGAAAGATACCGTGCGTGGCTTCTACCTCGCGGCTGCCAAGGGTAAGCGGGGCGAATCATACAACCTGTGTGCCACCCGCACTTACAAAATGAGCGAGCTACTGAACACCGCCATTCGGTTGTCGGGTGTGAAGGCACAGGTTCGCCAAGTCGCGCGCTTGATGCGTCCATCCGACGAGCGAATCATTTTTGGCAGTACAGAAAAGATGCGCAAGGACACCGGATGGAAACCGCTGATGTCCCTTGAGCACACCCTGAAGTCGATGTTGGATTACTGGAATGGGGTGTCATGAACGTGATGTCGCGGCCTGACGCTCCAGTCCAGCGGCGTGTGGATAAGGCCATGCCGGCAGTGCTGCTCGTCGGAGGGTTTGGCACGCGGCTGCAATCCGCGGTTCCTTTGACTGCCAAACCGCTGGCTCGCGTAGGAGGCACTCCTTTTCTTGAGCTACTCGTCCTGCAGCTGCGGGCGCAAGGAATCAGGCGCCTGGTGATGAGCACTGGTCATCTGGCCGAACAGATTCAAGAGCATTTTAGGGACGGGCAGAAATGGGATGTCGATATCGCATACTCTAGGGAAAACGAGCCGCTTGGTACCGGAGGCGCACTGAAATTCGCCGAAAAGCACATCGGACAAGCTCCAGATGTCCTGGTCATGAACGGCGACTCATTTTTGGAAATTGATTTTGGCAAGCTCATCCGATTTCATCACGCGCGCAAGAGTGTTGTTACAATGGCTGCCTGCCGAGTTCCGGACGCCAGGCGATACGGAACTCTCGATCTGGACAAAGAAAATAGAGTCGTCCGGTTCGTGGAAAAGACCGGTACAAAAACCCCCGGTTTGATTAACGCGGGTGTGTACGTGTTTAGCCGGGCCGCTCTGCAACATATTCCAGACGGTAGGTCGAGCCTCGAAAAAGATTTGTTCCCGCGTCTCCTTGAATCAGGCATGTACGCGATCGAGCAGGAAGGTATGTTCATCGACATTGGGACTCCGGAAGATTACGCGCATGCTCAAGAGTTAAGCCGGAATCTCCATCACGCAGTTCGTGGACTAGGCGGCGGTCAGGGGCAGAATCTTTGAATCGAGCGGTGTTTCTAGATCGCGACGGAGTTATTAACCGAAAGGCGCCCGAAGGCGGCTATATAACGCGCTGGGAAGATTTTCATGTGCTTCCCGGAGTATTCGAAAGCATCGCCATCCTAAATCAAGCAGGTTTCTGCGTAATCGTAGCGACCAACCAACGTTGCGTTGCGAAAAGCCTGGTTTCCGCTGCTGAAGTAGCAAAGCTTCATGAAAAAATGACCGATTTTCTCGCACAGCATGGAGCCAGGGTCGATGCGGTTTACTGCTGTCCACACGAACTGACACCGGTTTGCCGTTGCCGCAAACCCGCACCTGGAATGTTGTTGGACGCGGCACGCGACCACAACATCGATTTGAATGTCTCGTGGATGGTCGGCGATTCTGACATCGATGTCTTAACTGGCAAGAACGCACGATGCAAGACAGCACTTCTTACGGCGGCAGACGTTCAGGCATCCGAAAGCTCGGCGGATATCATTGCCCATTCGCTTCTGGACGCGATTCAAAAAATGGTCGGCAGAATCTCGAAACCATCAGTAATGACCCGCGGTTAACAAAAAGAAACGCACATGATCATCACTCGAACTCCACTGAGAATTTCATTCTTCGGCGGCGGCACGGATTATCCAGTCTGGTATCGAGAGTTCGGCGGAGCGGTACTCTCGACCGCGATCGATAAGTGCTGCTACATCACCTGCCGGCGTTTACCACCTTTTTTCGAATTTCACAGCCGTGTGTCCTATTCGAAAGTCGAAAACGTCGACGATAATCGCGCGATCGAGCATCCATCTGTACGCGGTTGTCTTCAATATCTCGGTATTGACGAAGGTGTCGAAATTCACCACGTCGCCGACCTGCCTGCGCGGACTGGCTTGGGCACGAGTTCCGCCTTCACCGTTGGGTTGTTACTCGGATTGTACGGTTTGAAGAACCAAATGCGCAGCAAACATGAGCTGGCCGGGGACGCGATTCACGTCGAGCAGGAAGTGCTAAAGGAAGCCGTTGGTTCGCAAGATCAGATAAGTGCGGCCTTCGGCGGATTCAATCGCATCAATTTCAATAGAGACGGCAGCTTCGATGTCCGCCAGCTGATTGTCTCACCAGACCGCCTGGCTGAACTTCGCCAGCACTGCGCACTCTTCTTTACCGGGTTTTCGAGAACCGCTTCGGAGATTGCCAAGGAGCAGATTCGTCTTACTCACCAACGAAAACGTGAGCTTGAGATGATCTACCAAATGGTCGACGAAGCGGAAGCGATCCTCACGAAGCCGAATCGCTCTCTCGAAGAATTTGGTTCCCTGCTGCATGAGTCCTGGCAGCTCAAGCGAGGGCTTACAAGCAACATCACGAACAGTCACCTTGACGAGATTTACGATGCAGGGCGAAGCGCCGGCGCATTAGGTGGCAAGCTTCTTGGAGCCGGCGGCGGCGGATTCATGCTGTTTTTCGTGCCACCTGATCGGCGGCAGGCCTTGCGGGCGCGTCTGAGGAACCTGCTGTGTGTTCCTTTCAACTTTTCGAACCGAGGAAGCCACGTGGTCGTTTACGAGGCCGAGGAAACCTACGACAGGTCTTTGGCCACTGAGCGGAATGAGGTCTACGCTCGCAATGGTTCGCACCGCGACTAAGAAATGAGCCAACGCACGCGCCGCCTGTCGTAAGTCACAAAAGCGACCCACCGGAGTTGATGGACGAGATTCAAGCTATGAAGATCCAAGCGGGTATCGAGCGCTTTAATGATTGGCTCGATCGCTACGGCGAAGTTTCTTACGATCACCAAAGCTTTTTCGCCGGCGGTGTCGGTCGCAAAGCCAAAGCGCTTTATTACAAGATGCCGCTGTTGGGTACGGCCGCGGTGGCGCCGATGATCTTTTGCGAAGCATTCGTGCCAGCGGCGCGGAGGCTTTTCTGGAAGCCGATGCGCTTTCCGATCGCTGATGCTCACTACGCCATGGGATTTGCTCTTCTGGCGGGGCTGCACGGGGAAGAGAAGTACTATAGGCGAGCTGTTCATTTTCTTGAAGCGCTCCAGGAAAGCCGCTGTCCAAACAACGATGATTACTGCTGGGGCTACCCTTTCGACTGGGTGACACGAGGAGGAACGATTCGAGAGGGCACGCCATTGATCACGTCGCTGCCCTATATCTATGAGGCCTTTTCGGCAGTTTACGCGATTGACCATGATCCTGGATGGTTGCGCGTGATGCAGTCGATCGCAAAGCATGGTTATGAAGCGTACCGCGATCTGGAAATAGCGCCGGGGACAGCAAGCTGCGGCTATACGACTGCGCCGGACGATCCCTGCGGCGTGTTGAACGCCAGTGCGTATAGGGCGTTCCTTTTGACGAAGGCCTCCATTGAACTCTCGGAGCCGCGTTATATGGAGACAGCGAAGAGGAACCTTAATTTCGTCCTTACTTGTCAAAACGCAGATGGCTCGTGGTTCTACTCGATTGATGGAACGCGAGATTTCGTCGACCATTTTCATACGTGTTTCGTGCTTAAAGCGCTCGTGAAAATCCATCAAATGACGGATTGCCGGAAGACGTGGAGCGCAATCGAGAAAGGGATCGCATACTACACGAATAATCTGGTCGATACGGAAGGCCTTCCCCGGCCGTTTTCAAAGCGGCCGCGGTTGACCGTCTATCGGAGAGAGCTTTACGACTACGCAGAGTGCATCAACCTCGCCGTGCTGCTGGACGGGCGGTTCGAAAAACTAGATCAAGTTCTCTCAGCCGTGGTTGCTGATCTTTTCGCGCGCTGGCAGAGAGACAATGGTTCTTTTCGCGCCCGCGAGCTGTTTGTTGGCTGGGACAATGTCCCGATGCACCGATGGGCGCAGTCGCAAATATTTCGGAGCCTGTGTTTGCTGCTTTCCCGGCAGCAGAGCGCCAAGTATGGCGAGGGTTCAGAACTATTGTTGAACGCGAAAGTGACAAGCTAACGACACCATGTGCGGAATCTGCGGACAATATAACTTTGGCACCGGAGAGTCGGTTCGGCGACCGGACGTGGAAGCGATGGCCCAATCCATCGCACATCGCGGCCCTGACGATGACGGATTCTACATCTCCGGACCATTGGGCTTGGGTTTTCGCCGGCTCTCGATTATCGACTTATCGGGCGGGCACCAGCCGATGTCCGATCAGGACGAAACTGTCTGGGTTGTCTTCAACGGCGAAATCTACAACTTCCCGCAACTCCGGCGAGAGCTCGAAGGATACGGCCATGTCTTTCGAACCAAATCTGACACCGAAGTAATCATTCACGGCTACAAGCAGTGGGGCGACGACGTACTCAACCGTCTCAATGGCATGTTTGGTCTCGCCATTTGGGACGTCAGGAAGAAACGGTTGGTGATCGCGCGGGACGCGTTCGGGATCAAGCTGATCTATTACCGAATCGATAGCGGGCGGCTGTATTTCGGCTCGGAGATGCGCGCCGTGCGAGCCGCGATGCAGGACAGAGCGGAAATCGACCCGACGTCCCTCAATCTCTTTCTCCGCAACCGCTTCACGCCTTCCCCGTACACAATTCTCAAGGGAGTGCACAAGCTTGCGCCCGGCACCAAACTCACGGTGCAGGATGGACGATACGAAGTGAGCCGGTGGTATCGCTTCAAACCAACGCCCTTCGAGCCGGCCAGATCGCTGGAGGACGCGCGGGAGGAGCTGCTGGAACTCTACAAGGCCGCGATCAAACGTCAACTGATCAGTGACGTGCCAGTGGGCCTGCTTCTGAGCGGCGGCCTTGATTCCGGACTCCTGCTTGCCTTGATGAATCTCAATCGGAGTTCATGGCCAACCTACACGGTAGGATACGGATCGGGTTTCGCGGACGATGAACTGTCGGACGCAGCTGAGACCGCACGGATTCTCGGAGCAAATCACAGCAGCATAACTATCACAAAGGCCATCTTTGAAGAGGCGCTACCCAAGATCGTAGCCTCACTAGAAGAGCCGATCGCGGCGTCTTCGATCGTGCCGATGTATTTCGTCTGCCAGCGCGCGCGCCAAGACGTTAAAGTTGCGCTCGTGGGGCAAGGCCCCGACGAGCTTTTCGGGGGCTACAAGCGCCATCTCGGCGTGCGTTACGGAGCGCTTTGGGCGAAGTTGCCAGCTTGGATGCGCGGGCCGATTTCGTCGACCGTGACGGCGTTGCCGAGAAACGAAATGCTGAAGCGCGGCGTGCAGTCACTGGCGACAACGGACCGGATGCGACGATATCAAAACGTGCTCTCTCTGCTGCCCGGCCCGCAGGTGGATGAGCTCTTCCAGGACGGGCTTTTGGAGCCAAACTCGGGAGATAGCATTCTGGGATGCTGGGAAGACATGGCCGAATTGATGACGGAAACCGACGAACTCGGAGGCCTGCAATTTCTCGAAGTACGGTCAACACTGCCTGACGAGCTGCTGATGTACGCGGACAAGCTATCGATGGCTCATGGACTCGAACTTCGCGTGCCGTATGTCGATAAAGAGATCGTAGAGTACGTTGAGAGACTTCCTGCAAATCTGAAAGTGAGGAACGGCTCGCGTAAGTGGCTCCACAGGCAGGTTTGCAGGACTTACCTCCCAGAAATAATCCTAAAGCGACCGAAGCGCGGTTTTGGCGTCAACGTCGTGGACGACTGGTTCCGGGGCACGATTGACGGAAAGATGGCGGAGACGCTCTTGGATAGCAGTTCGAAAATCTATCAATATCTCCGCCCCGCTCCTGTTCGTGAACTCTTCGAACAGCATGCTTCCGGACGGAACGACAACCACAAAATCCTGTTCAGCCTCGTCCTCTTCGAAGAATGGCTCCGAATGCACGAAGAGCCGGTTGCGGTTGCGAGTTGAGAGCGAAGGGATGATCGGCGTCATCGCAAACGCGGCGGACCACGATGTTGTCCGCGAGTTCTTTGAGCTGTTCAAAACCCCTTGGGAGTTTTATCAAGCAAACAGCCGGTACGACGTCATCGTGTGCGACGACGGGGGAGGGTGTGACGCTCGGGCACGTTTGATTGTGAACTACTCCTCAGGAAGAACTGCCAGGCGCGAAAACCTAGCACGCTCCACATTTCCTCGCACCACCGAATCCACCTTGCTCTCGTACCGCGGCAATCGCATTCCCGTTTATGGCGAGGTGACGATGTTCGATCACGAAGGTGGTTGCTTTCTGGCAGAGGAGCGGACGAATGAGTGTGCAGCTTACCTGGAAACTTGCGGTGGAGCGTCGCTCGCGCGGATCGGCTATGACCTGTTTGCCGAAGCGCGAAGTTTGTTGACAACGGGACAGCCGAAATCGAATGCCAGTATACCCACTCTCGATCTTCACATTTCGGTGCTCCGAAATCTGATGATCGAAGCCGGGATTTCATTCGTTGAAATTCCGCCGGTACCTGAAGGATTTCAGTTCGTCGCGTGCCTAACGCATGATGTCGACCATCCGTCGCTGCGCCTCTATGGGTTGGATCATACGATCGTCGGATTCCTTTTCCGTGCCTTTGCGGGATGCTGGATCGACGCGTTTCGAGGGCGTATGAGCTTCAGTGACGCGGCACGAAGCTTATGGGCGGCTTTTACATTGCCTTTTGTGTACCTGAATCTGGCCAAAGATTTCTGGGGCGATTTCGATGAGAGTTATCTGGCGATCGAGCAAGGGCTGCCCTCGACTTTTTTCGTGATAGCGCGCAAGGGCCACTCGGGAAAAGGTGTAGACGCCCGGGCTGCGGCCCTGCGCGCGTCGAAGTATGAAGCGCGTGAAATCGCCAGCACGATCCATCATTTGCAGGCGGCAGGTTGTGAGATCGGGCTCCACGGCATCGATGCATGGATGGATGCGTCTTCAGGCCAAGTCGAACTCAATGAGATACGGTGGTTGACAGGAGATTCCGGGGCGGGCGTCCGAATGCACTGGCTCTATTTCGACGAGAATTCGCCCGCGACTCTGGAAAAAGCAGGCGCCACCTACGACTCAACGAGCGGCTATAACGAAACTGTTGGCTATCGAGCCGGCACCACGCAGGCATTCAAGCCGCTGGGTGCGGAATCGCTGCTTGAAATCCCGCTGCACGCGATGGATACGGCCCTATTTTATTTGAGCTACCTCGGCCTTTCTCCAGACGAAGCTGCCGAGCGCCTAAAACAGTTAGTGAAGAACGTCGCCGAAAACGGCGGTTGCATGACGGTGAATTGGCACGATCGAAGCCTGGCTCCGGAAAGACTGTGGGTCCGGAACTATCGCGAATTAATTGAGGACTTGAAATCGCACGGGGCGTGGTTCGCCACGATGGGCGAAGCAGCGGCTTGGTTCCGTAAGCGCCGAGCAGTTTGTTTTGAGGCCGATCCTGCCCAGTCGGGTGGATTTGGCGCGAAGCAAGCGAATGGGAAAGAAGCCTCTTTTACTCCGGGCCTCCGGCTGCGAGTTCACAATGCGAAAAATGGCGACAACAAAAGACCTGCTCAGCTCTGGGAGGACTCGCGTGTTGGCGAACACACAGATTCGCGCGTACCAGCTAGCGATACGCGATAGTTCCTGCCGTTCTTGACTAACAAATGCCACCCTTTCTAGCACTCATTCTCTGGCTCGTTCTTCTTTTGGCGCTCTTGTGGTTTGATCCTGCCAAAGTGAAAGGAGTCTCTCCGGCCCTCTGGATTCCAGTGATCTGGATATTTTTCTCTGCAACCCGGCTGCCTTCGCAGTGGATTGGTGGTCATGTCGGCCAGGCTGCTGAAGCTCTGCTAAACGGGAATCCGATAGATCGAACCGTCGACTTGATCCTGATCGGCCTCGCTGTGATGGTTTTGATATCGCGGCAATTCGATTGGGGAGGATTTCTCGGACGTAATATAGCCCTCACGTTGTACCTCTCATTCGCTCTTGCGAGTGTTTTCTGGTCCGATTTTTCGTTCGTTTCCTTCAAACACTGGGTCCGAGACTTTGGCGACTATCTGGTAGTTCTTGTAGTGCTTTCCGATCCTCGCCCTGAGGAAGCCATGGTGTGGGTTCTCCGGCGACTAGGCTATCTGCTGATTCCCCTCTCAATCCTGTTGGACAAGTATTTTCCGGCTCTCAGTCGGACGTATGCCGTTTGGACGGGTGCTGTCATGTTCGTAGGGCCCACGACGGGTAAGAACCTCCTTGGCTTGCTCGCGTTGCTCTGCGGACTTTTCTTCTTTTGGGACCTGGTAGCACTGTGGGGCGACCGCAAAAACAGCCGCACAAAACGTATGATTCTTGTAGATATTCCATTCTTTGTAATGTCCCTGTCTCTGCTAATTTCCGCCAATAGTGCGACATGCCGTATTTGCATGATTATGGGTTGTCTTGTCATTTTGGGAGCACATAGCCATTTTCTTCAGAAGCGCTCGTGGCTGCTCAAAACGTCGATCCCTTTGATTTATCTCGCATATCTCATTCTCGCATTTGGGTTGGGAATGAGCGGGAATATGGCAGCCGCTGTCGGAAAAGATCCCACACTCACTGACAGAACCAAGATTTGGTCCGTTGTTCTAGGCATGCATACCAATCCACTACTGGGGACCGGATATGCGAGCTTTTGGATGGGACCTCGCCTCGAGTACTTTTGGCGAAACGCCCTCGTTGGAATCAACGAGGCCCATAACGGATATCTTGAAGTGTATTTGAACTTGGGACTCATCGGAGTCGCGCTTGCCATCGGCATCCTGATTGGCGCTTTCATAGTAATTTGCCGACGGTTCCGTCTTGCCCCCGGCATCGCGTCGCTCAGCCTGGCAATTTGGACTGTGATGCTGTTTTTCACGATCACTGAGGCGAGTTTTCGGAGCGGCATGATGTGGCTTGTTTTTCTGATGATCGGACTCGATGTCCGGCGGCGCGCCGAGGTACCGGGCCGGATAGTGGTGAAATTTCCGATCAGCGATTCCACGAATCGCTCGTTCCATCCAGCGCGCGTGCCTGACTCCCGTACGATCCCGTCGTCTTAGGCGGAAGGGAAGGTGGCTTTTGCACGTATTTGATAAAGAGATTCGAATCAGGTCAGGTCTCGTCCGGATTGCCCATCTCGACGCTGAGGGTTACCAATTCTTGGACGAGCCGGAAGCAGCTTTGAGAGTCATACGCGAAGCTGGCAAGCGGGTCGACCTTTTTACCTTCACTCAAAGCCTGTCGGACCTTACTCCGAGATACTCCTATCCTATGGAGTGGGACAACATGGCGGTGCTGCCGGTCTCAACCTTCGACCATTGGATGAAGAATCAGATCGACTTCAAGGTACGCAACAAGGTTCGCAAGGCCGCGAAAAACGGCATCGCTGTGCGTGAAACGGCGTTCGACGACAACTTCGTAAAAGGCATTCAAAACGTCTACAATGAGGCACCCATCCGTCAGGGACGCCGATTTTGGCATTACGGCAAAGACCTTGAATACGTTCGCCGCATCAACTCGACGTTTCTCGACCACAGCATTTTCATTGGCGCTTACTTCGAAGATAACTTAGTGGGTTTCGTCAAACTTGTCACTAACGAGACCCGCACCCAAGCCGGTTTGATGCAAGTTGTGTCGATGATTTCAGTCCGTGATAAAGCAGTTCAGAACGCGCTGATTGCACAATCGGTGAGATCGTGTGCGGAACGCTCGATCCCCTATCTGTGGTATGCGCAAATTACATATGGCAAAAAGCAGCGTGATACTCTGGCAGAGTTTAAAATCCACAACGGATTTCAGCGTGTCGAGATTCCTCGCTATTACGTTCCCCTGACGATTCCCGGTCGGCTGGCTCTTCGGCTGGGCTTGCATCGCGGCATGATCGAAATCGTACCGGCCCCCGTTATCGCCACGTACCGCAGAATGCGAGCCTCCTGGTACGAGAAAAAATTCCCCGGCAAAATGGTGTCTCAGCAGAATGACGCCCGCGGGGCCATTCAGAGGAACGCATGAACAATGCCGTAGACTGGAAGCGGGTGTGGGAAGAACGAGCAGTTCGTGCCAGTTCCGATTTCCAGCTGGATCGTGGCACGCCCCCGCAAGACGCGCGTACGGAACACCTCGCCGAACAGGCTCTCATAAGGTTCATCGATCCGCTCGCATCTGAGACAGTGCTCGATGCCGGTTGCGGGACAGGCGTCAACATATTGCGTTTGCACAAGAAAGTCCGGGGCGTAATTGCAATCGATTACTCGGCTGGGTCATTGGATCGCTGCAAGGCAAAAATTCGAGAGAATTGCATCGGCAATGCCCAGGCCTCCAAAGCGAGTGTCACCGCGATTCCTGTCGCGGACAGATCAGTCGACAAGGTGCTGTGCATGAGCGTCCTGCAATACTTGAGCGCGGAGGAAGTCCGACGTGCGCTATTTGAGTTCGTCAGAGTTCTAAAGCCAGGCGGCACCCTCATTCTCCACGTCAAAAACCGCTCATCCCTTTATTGGCTGACGCTCCTGCCCGCGAAAAAAGTGAAGGCTCTTTTCGCAGGAAAAAGACAAATTGAGTACGTTCGGCCTTTCGGCTGGTATATCGATGAACTGCGGTCGGTCGGCTGTAGTGTGCTCGCTTATGACTCATTCAATCTGATGCTGTTGGACATCCTGCCTCGAAAGGCTGCCTCGCGGATTCGAGCCTTCGAAGTGAAACATCACGACGATTTCATTTTCCGAAATCGGATGGTGCGGCAGCACGGGGCCGAGCTGATTATCAAGGCACGAATACGATCCTAACCCTTACGGAAAGATGAGATTAGAATGCCGGGAATAGCAGGGATCATCAGACGCGAGCCGTCCGAAGGGATCGACGCGGACGTGAAGTCTATGGTCGATTCCATGGTTCATGAGAAGGACTACGCTCATGGGACCTACAGCAACGCGGAAATGGGAATTTACTTAGGTTGGGCAGGGCACTCTTGCTCGATTGCGAAATGCATGCCCCTAATCACCGCCGATCGACGACGCATGCTCATCCTGATTGGCGAGCATTTCGATCATCGAGTCGACGGGCCAGCGAGTAAGAACAATGGTGACCGCCACGGGCGCGATCTTCTCCCTCTTTTTGAGGAACTCGGCGATTCGATTTTGAAGGAACTGAACGGGTGGTTTTGCGGAGTCCTGATCGATCTCGATTCTCGCCGGACGACACTGTTTAATGACCGCTACGGCATGGGCCGCGTTTACGTATACGAAGGGCAGGAAGAGTTCGTTTTTGCATCCGAGGCAAAAGCGATCCTGCGAGCCAGGCCTGCCTTGCGCAAAATCGACCCGAAGGGTCTAGCGCAATACCTCCGATTCAACTGCACGATCGGCAACAGCACCTTGTTCAAGGACATCTCCTTGCTCCCGGCTGCTTCCTCGTGGTCTTTCGACGGCGCCCGGATCCAGCAAAAGAAGACCTACTTTGATTTTGGAGAGTGGGAAGCACAACCGGTACTCGATGTTGAGGAGTTCTATCAACGGTTCGAGGAGACGGCTAACCGTGTCTTTCCCTCATACATGGAGGCTCCCCAGCCGGTTGCATTATCAATGACAGCAGGCCTCGACACCCGAGCGATCCTAGCGGCTTGCAATGGTCAAAAGCGCATTCTTCCGTGCTACACATTCGGTGGGATGTGGGGCGAGACATTTGACATCAGCTTGGGGCGGAAGCTCGCAACGCTGTGCAATCAGCCATTTACGGCTATCAAGCTGAATGATGAATTCCTGCACAGTTTCCCGAGCCTCGCCCAAAAGAGCGTCTACATCTCCGACGGAACACTGGACGCGTGTGGCGCGCACGACATATTTTTCAATGAGATTGCCCGAAAGATTGCTCCCTTCCGCCTCACGGGTAAGTTCGGCAGCGAAGTTGTGAGGATCAGGAGGTTGATCAGGCCCGGCGAATTTCCACGCCATCTTCTGCAGCCCGGGTTTGCGGAAAAGTTGGAGCAAGTACCAACATTCGAGCAGGTCGGATCGAAAACTCACCCACTGACACGCGTCGTTTCACAGGAAATTCCTTGGTACGAATACGGTCGGGTCGCAGTCGAGCAATCCGCGGTCGTCCTGCGCACACCCTACATGGATAACAGAATCGTTGAGCTGATGTACCGCGCACCGATAGAGGTTCGAGCTTCTCGCCGACTTCAAGCCGAATACGTCGTGCAGCAGCAGGGCGGGAAGTTAGCCTCATTGCCGACGAATATGGACGTCATTCGCTCTGGCAATCAGCTTTTGAGCCGGCTAACGTACCTTCCGTTCTGGGCGCTCTTCAAAGCTGAGTTCACTTATCTGTACGCCGCTCCGCATTGGTTCACGCGGTTTGACCGCAAATTTGAAAGATTACATCTTGAGAAGATCTTGGCGGGTCGCCAAAAGTACGAGGGTTACAGGATTTGGTTCAAGACTCACTTCGCCGATTTTATTCAAGACACGTTGCTCAATCCCAGCGCTCGTTTTGTCGAGTTCTTTGACAAAGCAGCTTCGCAAAGAGTGGTCATGCGGCATGCTGCAGGGACCGGCAATTACTTGAACGAAGTCAACAAGATGTTGACGATCGAACTGATCCATTCCACTCTTCTTGCTTCGCGACTCTAAATCTTGCGCTGCCGGTCATTCGACGGTCGCCGTCAGATTCGTTGGAGCGGCAGGCACTCCTGAACTCTGACTGCCGGTCGTGCTCTGACTGCCAGTCGTAAGAGGATGCGGGTAAACATAGGGGCTGTATCCGGGCTTGGCTGTGCCATTGAAGTAGTCGCGCCCAGAGACGAGATAATTTGCCGTGCTATCCGGAGTCGGCGTGCTGGGGCAACTCGTCGAACCGTTATTGAGACCATAATCTGAAATGCCGACATTCATCGTACGATTGTTGTTCCAAATGTACACAGGTTCACTGTCTCCGCCGTAAATGGAGCCCACATATGCGGACGAATTAGTGGTTGAGGCCACGTTACTGAAACCCCCGGCTGGCCAATTCAGCGTCCCGTTTCCAGTAACGTAGCCAAAGCCAACTTGCCGCGGAGCTGGATAGTATTGTCCAGGAGTTGAAAAACCTGAGCCCCAGCAGGCATATTCGTCCTCACGCTGAAGGGTCATCACGGTTAGATTTATGTCCGACTTGCTGCCCCAATCCTGAGAACTGATGGCTGGAAGTGTATTGTCGTGCCAAACGAAAGTTCCACCGCGAACGAACATCCACCAATTCATGTTGGCCGTTGTGCCATCTCCGTAACTCTCAAAGATCCCAGCATTGTTGTAATATTCGAAATGGCGGAGCCCAATCGCGGAAGTATCTGCTCCGTGCGTAGCTGCGCCGGCATTGTCTAAAACGTTGTAACGAACTACTGCCCTCGAGTTGTCATCGAAATCCGTGAAGTCGCCATCTGCATGGACATCGTTCGTCTCAAAATATAGATTGCTTTGCCCGGTGGTATCCGCCGTCCCCATGGTTGACGGGCTGGACCAGGAGTATGCCAAGGCCGTGTTATTTGCATCTTTGATGCGAATTGCTGCATATTGGCCTTCGCTGAACGGAGAAAATACAAACGAGTTGTTCCAAATGACCCCGCGATTTGTGTCCCCGTCGATGATGTCTGCAGCATTTGACTCGAAGAAATTGTCGTGGATCAGCACGGCGACACCGCTAGGATTGTTGCGGTTGAGATCAATAGACTCTCCCGCGCCACCACCGCCGCTCCCTTGAGCGAACTGGATTCCGGTGATCGTCGTATCGTAGCTCGTATCTTCGGTGACGCTGATCATCGCTCCCGAACTGAGATTGTCGACGATAGTCGTCGAGGGTAGAGTGCTGATGAGCCACCGCTTGCAGTTGCTCTGCATCGTATTTGCCGGCGCTGAAGCGCCGCACGAACCGCTTGTGCCAGTAATGTTCATGGTGAGCGTCGAACCCGAAGAACTCGCGACGGTGCCTTGCATGTAGTTCCCGAGGAAGCCGTTCTCGTAAATACGCAATGTTTCGCCGACGGTGATTCCCGGAGCAGTCGCGTTGAGATAGGCCGTCGCGCCCTGATCATTTGTCACATTGGAGAACGTCTTGGTTCCCGTACCAATGCTGACGGCCGAGGACTCGACGTCTACGGCGATGACCCGGCCTCCGCCAGCACCTTGCAGGGTAATGCCTTTACCGGAAATGTTCACTCCGCTGGTCCACGTACACGTCCCGGCCGGCACCAGCACGGTACCGCCTTCTTGGGCGGAATTGATAGCCGTCTGAACATCTGACGAATTGCAGCTGGCGGCATTGGTCTGCTGGGCGCGCAGGGCAGGGCCAGAGATTGCGATGAGAATAGCCAGCATGCAGAATTTCCTGATTCCAGTCATGGATACCATCCTAATTAAAAGTTCGCCGATTTTGGGCTTTTGCTTCTCGAAGGCATTTTGCCCGGCCCCAATGGGGAAATCACCTGTACGCGCGGTCAGTCTTGGGACAGCGGTCCCTTTGCTTTTTGAAGGCACCCACAGGTACCAGTGGCATTCGGTACGTTCGGCCTACTCGATGACATTCTAGAGCGTGATAAGCTGGGCTCCGGACACTCAAAAACAGACGCACCGGTCAATATTTTTGAGGAGAAACTCCAAATGAAGCCGCTTGTGTCAATTCTGATTCCTGCGTACAACGCCGAGGAATGGGTCACCGAGACGCTTGAATCTGCCGTCACCCAGACCTGGGACCGTAAAGAGATCATTGTCGTGGACGATGGTTCGAGAGATCGAACGGCCGACGTGGCGCGCCAGTTTGCGTCCAAGGGGGTCAGGGTCGTCAGCAAGAAAAATGAAGGGGCCGCAGCTGCTCGTAATGAGGCCTATCGCCTAAGCCAAGGAGATTATATTCAATGGCTGGATGCGGATGATGTTCTTGCGCCGGACAAGGTCGAACGGCAGTTGGCAGGGTTGAAAGGTGCCCCAAACGAACGGAAAATTCTGTTGTCATCTCCTTGGGCTTTTTTCCGCTACCGAACGAATCGTGCGCGATTTGTTCAGACCTCTCTTTGGCATGACCTTTCCCCTGTTGAATGGCTTTTGCGAAAAATGGGCGAGAACCTTCATATGCAGACGGCGACCTGGCTTACGAGCCGCGAGCTTTGTGAAGCTGCAGGCCCATGGGACACTCGTTTGATTGGAGACGATGACGGAGAATATTACTGTCGCGTCCTCTTGGCATCGGAAGGCACTCGCTTCGTACCGGAGGCAAAGGTGTTTTACAGGGTCGTTTCTTCCAATCGTTGGAGCTACATCGGCACCTCAGACAAGCGAAAAGACGCGATGCTCGTCTCGATGAAGCTGCACATTCGGTATCTCCTCTCCCTTGAGGATAGCGACCGCGTTCGAAAGGCCTGTTTGACTTACATGCAAACTTGGCTCGACAGTTTTTATCCTGAGAGACCGGACATCGTAGCGGAGTTGCAGGGCCTGGCCGAACACCTTAACGGCCGGCTCGAGATGCCTAAGCTGCGCTGGAAGTACGCGTGGATGAAGCCGATTTTCGGGTTTGAAACTGCGCGAAAGGCGCAGATGGTTCTGCCGCAAGTAAAAAGCTCGATGATTCGAAGTTGGGATAAGGCGATGTACCGGTTCGAGGGTGGAGCGTCTTCCGCTAACGCGCCAACGCACTAGTTTTTGCGAGATTTTCTAACGGAGTTTTGGAGCATGCCAACCACAATCAGGCAAGTGGACCGCATCGCCGAAATCTGGAATCAGCATTTGACCGCCGCCAAGGCGCTTTTCGAACTCGCGCCTGCAGTTTCCGATGCGGTTGACATGATCGCCGCCTCCCTGTCCGCGGGCGGCCTCCTGATGATTGCGGGTAATGGCGGATCTGCAGCGGATGCCCAGCACATCACGGCCGAGCTTACGGGACGATTCCTCAAAGAACGTCGGCCGCTGCGCGCGATGGCCCTGCACGCCAATACATCGGCTCTGACCGCGATTGGGAATGATTACGGATACGAGCATGTGTTTGCTCGGGAGCTTTCCGCGCACGCCCGACCTGGTGACGTGCTCCTGGCAATCTCCACGAGCGGCAACAGCAAGAATATTCTGCGAGCGATCGAAGCGGCGCGAGAAGTGAAAGTGAGCGTCATAGGATTGACCGGCGAGTCGGGCGGAAAGATGCGAGGGATTTGCGACCTGTGCCTGTGCGCTCCCACCGAGTCGACCGCGCGAATTCAGGAAATGCATATCACCATCGGTCATGCGATCTGTGAATTGCTCGAAGACAGACTCTCCGAAACCGAATAGTGCTCGGGTACGATTCTAGCTACCAATGAAGACAGATTCCGAGAATAGGCGCCGACAGGGTCTCGTCAATCCAATGAGTTCTGCTGGCTCTCAACCCATTGAGGTTTCTCTGCTGACAGGGGGAAGCGATAGGCCTTACGTCTATGGCTTAACAGGGGCGCTTTCGTCCAAAGGTGCGGAGTTGGAATTGATTGGCAGCGATGAACTCGATGATCCAGAGATTCACAGCCGACCGGGCACCAAGTTTCTAAACCTACGGGGAGATCAGCGATTCGACGTAGGCTTTGCACGAAAGATGTCGCGAATCGCCAGCTATTACGCGAAGCTCATGAGATACGCTGCGACGGCAAAACCCAGAATCTTCCATATTCTCTGGAACAGCCGGTTTGAGACTTTCGATCGAACGCTGTTGATGCTTTACTACAAGCTGCTGAGAAAGAAAATCGTAATCACCGCGCACAACGTAAATATCGCCACACGCGACGGTAAAGACTCGCTTCTAAATCGGCTGACTTTGTGGATTCAATATCATCTTTCTGATGGCATTTTTGTCCACACAGAAAAGATGAAGGGCCAACTCGTCGAACAGTTTGGAGTCAAGGAGTCGCAGGTGACCGTGATCCCGTTCGGGATAAACAATTCTGTTCCGAATACGGACCTAACTCAGAGTGAGGCGCGAAAGCAGCTCGAAGTTCGCAGCACCGAAAAGGCGATTCTGTTTTTCGGCAGAATTAAGCCCTATAAGGGACTGGAGCACCTGATCGCCGCCTTTCATCGACTGCCAAGAACGAACGAATATCGCCTTCTGGTAGTAGGGAGCTTCGACCCATTCAACGATCCAACCTATAACGCCGCAATCGATCAAGCGATTCGAGATGACGTGCGCGAAGGAAGAGCTCTATTCAAAATGGAATTTGTTCCAGATAAGGACATTGAAATTTATTTCAAAGCCGCTGACGTTCTGGTTCTGCCCTACACGGATATTTATCAAAGCGGCGTTTTAGTTCTCGGCTACAGCTTTGGAGTCCCGGTACTGGTTTCGGATGTCGGTTCGTTGAAGGAGCACATCGTTGAAGGGCAGACGGGATTTTCATTTAAGCCTGCTGACCCCGCTGACTTGGCGAAAGCTATCGACCGATATTTCGGCAGCCACCTATATAAACACTTGGATTTACGGCGTTCCGCGATTCAAGAATTCGCCAGGGAACGATATTCATGGGATGTGGTCGCCGACATCACGATGGACACGTATGCACGCTTGTTGCGAGCGAACGTGACAACGCCCCTTCCCGACGGACAGACTTCGAATGTTCCTTCGTAGAGATCACGATCGGTTGCGCCTCGCATCGAACCACTAAAGGAAGCATCTCCGTTCGAGTGAAATGCCAGTCGACACCGAAACCGGCGCATCGGCCATCGTTGCAGAAGGGGCGCGGGAGCGCCCGCTTCGGATAGGCTTTCTGACGCCTGAATATCCCACGCAGCGATATACGGGCGGGATTGGCTCTTACGTGCGCCAGATGGCCAGTTCTCTGGCTGACCTGGGTCACGCTCCATTTGTGTTGCTAAGTGATTCTTCTGAAGAAGAAGAGGTCACGTTCGATGGCGTGATACCCGTGTACAGGTTCCATCTCTCAGCACTGGCAGCCCGGTTGCCGTGGCCGCTCGGCGGAGATGCGAGCATTGCCTTCGCTCGTGCTGTAGCAGCCATGTCGAAAAAACTGCGCCTCGATGTTCTGGAGGCTCCCGAGTGGCTCGGATTAACGGCATTCTTGCATCTCACAAAGCCCAAAGATCTGCGAGTCGTCGTCAGACTGCATACCTGCTCAGCAATCATCCGAAAGGTGAACAAATTGAGGGCCGCGTCCTTTAGAGAAAATCTGGCATGGCGCCGGACGGATGCCGTCGAGAAACTAGCCATTTCGACAGCCGACGTCGTTACCGCCTGTTCTAAGGCGATTGGCGCGCAAACTACAAAAGCTCTGAGTTTTTCGAAACGAGATTTCAAGGTTGTTCCGAACTCAGTCCATGATTCTGCTTTTTCTCCTATCGGGAACATCGGTTCAAACGTCAGCCCAGTCGTTCTTTTCGTCGGCCGCCTGGAGTGGCGAAAAGGCCCCGATCTTCTCATGCGGGCCGTACCAGAGGTTCTCAAGCGATGCCCGGATACGCTCTTTCGACTGGCTGGAGTTGATACCGCGACGGCGCCGGGTGGCGGCTCGATGGGCGCCTATTTGATGGGCTTGTTGCCGCATAACGCCAGGTCGCACGTGGAATTTTGCGGTCATCTCACGGCTCCACAGCTGGAAGATGCCGTACGTCAGGCGACGATCTGCGTATTCCCTTCACGGTATGAAGGATTGCCCATGGTTTGTTTGGAAGCGATGGCCCGCGGGAAAGCCATTGTCGCAACGGACATTCTTGGATTCTCTGAGCTTCTATCCAACGCGGAAACGGGCATCATCGTAAAAGCGGAGGATCCGGAAGCTTTATCAGACGCGCTCATACAACTGATTAACAATCCAGTCCTAAGAGACGGGCTTGGGACGGCAGCTCGGGAGAGAGCGCGTTCGAATTTCCATGCGACTGTCATCGCGAAATCGATGCTTCAGGTTTATCGGAGTTCGATGAAGGATGTCGAATCTCGCTCAAAAACCGGATCCTTCGAGGGACACGAGCGGCAATGAGCAGTGATATCTCCAGCAAGGCGGTAAGGAACTTTCTCTTCAATGGTGGTCGATTGGCAATCACCATGGGGGGAACTGTTCTGACATCGGCGATCATCGCGCGAAGCTTGGGTCCGCTTGACATGGGTGTCTACGGTTACGCCATGTGGATCGTTGGCACCCTCGGAGTCCTAGCGAGCATCGGGTTGCCCAGCGCCCTTACGAAATATGTGGCGGAATATCTTGGAAGTGGTCAAGTTGGGACGGCGATTCGTGTCAGTAAGAGACTGCTGCGGTTGCAAGTCATCGTCGCTGCAGCCGTCGCCGTGCTGACCGCTTGCTTCATGTTATTCAAGAGTCCCTACCGCAACATCATCGGTGTTGCTGCGATTCTTCTCTTTGCTCAGGCTCTCCAGCAGAGCCTGGGTTCGGTATTAGCCGGGATCCAGCGATTCGACCGACTGACGCGAATCAGTGTTTACGTCTCTCTCTCATCAGTGGCGTCTGTTGGAATCGCGGGCTTCCTGCATGCCGGGGTTGCTGGAATGCTGTGGGCGACGCTTACTGGATTAATCATCGCCACCGTTCTGTATTACCGCGATATCGACAAGTTCCTAGTTAAACTAGAGCCTGCCGCGAGTGCCGGACCGCAAGTCGAAGATCCTTTTCATCGCATTCGCAAGTTCTCGCTTACGGTTTCCTACATTCTTTTGATCGATGCCGTTGTGTGGCAGAGGTCAGAGATTCTTTTTCTCAAGTCCTATTCGACGATTGCTCAGATCGGTTTTTATACACTCGCCTATTCGATGGCTTCGAAGCTGAACGATGTCACGAGCACTTTTTCGACAACCTTGATGCCTCTGTATTCGGAAAGCTATGGTCGAAGCGGCCTCCAGGAAGTCGGGCTGATGTTCGTAAACGCAGTGAAGTACCTAGAGATGCTCATGGTTCCCGTGTGTTTCTTAGGAGTCGTGCTCGCGGTTCCTTTGGTCCGACTCATTTATGGGGTTCAATTCCTAGCGGTAGCGGTTCCGTTGCAGGTCCTGATCGCGTGCGTGCCCATCACGAGCATCGGAGTGGTTACATCCCCGCTGCTTTATGGCATCGAAAAACAAGGCTTCATCGCCAAGTATGGAACAGTCGTAGCCATCGTTAACATCCTGTTGGATTTCATTCTTATTCCAAGGTACGCAGCTCTCGGCGCTGCGGTTGCAAACTGTGTGGCCCAAATTGCAGGCGTATTGGGTGGATCCTTGTACACCCTTCGCCACGTCCAAGTCCGTTTCCCCTGGAGAACAACGTTTCGGATCTATTTGGCGGCTCTGGTTGCGCTGGCACCGGTGGTGTACGTTGTTTATTTTTCTCACTGGGGAATATCTGCTTTGACGGCGTCCGTTGCTGCCGGAACCGTTGTGTATCTTGGCGTATTGGCAATTGTCGGCGAGCTTCGAAGGCGAGATCTCGATGTAGTGAAAAAAGTGTTGACGGCAAAAACATTCGCCAAGCCATTGGGAGCTGCTGATGCGGTTTGAAATTCGGGGACATCGTAGGCCGCATAGGAGACTATCAGCTTGTCTATAACAGTAATCCTGTGTACCTACAACCGTTCGGCCACATTAAAGAACGCTTTGAATAGCGTCGCTGCTTCCGTGGTGCCGCAGTCAGTCCGGTGGGAAGTGCTGGTTGTCGATAACAATTCCACGGACAAAACTCGCGAGGTTGTCCAGAGTTTCTGCACGAAATATCCCGGGAAATTCAAATATTTGCTCGAGCAACAGCAAGGAGTCTCCTATGCCCGCAACGCGGGAATTCGCGAGTCGAGCAGCGATGTAATCGCATTCATGGATGATGACGTCACCGTGGACCCTCAGTGGCTCTGGAATCTGACGAAATCGCTGCACGGCGGCGAATGGTCCGGTGTTGGAGGTCGTATTTTGCCGCTATGGGAGTGTTCGCCTCCGGAGTGGCTGCCGATCGAGAGTCCCCATATGTCGGGTCCCTTCGTCGCGTTTGACCGGGGCTCGGAGGCGATTCCTCTGGACGAGTCACCTTTCGGCGCGAACATGGCTTTTCGTCGGGAAGTTTTCGAACGTCATGGAGGCTTTCGAACAGACCTCGGGCGTTCCGCCGACAACTTGATGAGTAACGAAGACACGGAGTTTGGACGAAGGCTCCTCGCCGCTGGCCGAAGGCTGCGTTACGAGCCATCGGCGGTCATGCGGCACCCCGTTGCAGAAAACCGGCTGACAAAAAAATACCTGCTCGCCTGGTGGTTCGGGAAGGGCCGCGCCGACGTGATGGAAACCGGGGCGCTTGAGAAGGAGAACGCTTGGACAGTTGGCGGCGTTCCGCTGTTCTTGCTCCGTAGAATCACAGGATGGACGCTTCGCTGGATACTCGCCATCCATTCGAAAAGAAGGTTCACATGCAAGCTCAACGTCTGGAACCTGGCTGGCCAGATTGCCGGCTACTGTCACGTTGCACCGAGCGCTAAGGATTCGAATCACCATACCGTCACTATCGGGGGCACGATGAAATCCGGATAGAACGGGGATATGAGTTGCGAGGAGTGCCAGGGAAGTTCTTGCTTGGTAAGAAAGGCGACCGGCAGGCCGACAATCAGGCCTCTAATTATTAAGGAAGCGAGAGAGAGAAACGATGCAAACGACTGAACAGATCAACGAAAAATTCTTCGAGGAGTACGTCTCGGAGGATGCAGTACGCAAGTACAGCACTGAAACAGCAGGCTTCGGCATCAACTATCTGCTGCATCACGACTACGCCAAAATTTACATGGACGCCGTGGATTCGTATCTGCGAACGTCGCCGCAACGGCCGTTGCGAGTGCTCGAATTCGGCTGCGGTGCGGGGATGAACATCATTACTCTCGTCTCCGTGTTGGAGAAAAGCGCCGTTCCCGTAGAGTGCGCGTACGGCACCGATTTTTCGCCGCGTTTGGTCGAATCAGCCACACAGCAGGCAAAGACCGGCCTTGCGCCGGCTCAGAATGTGAAGTTGACGTTCTGCGTCGCCCGAAACGAAAAGCTTAATGAGGATTTGGCCAAAGCCGCTGGCAAACGCCCCGATGATTTTGAGGGCTTCTTTGATCTCATCATAGGCGTGAACACGTTTCGCTATTGCCACCGTCTTGGCAAGTCGCGCGAGTGCGCGGATGACATTTTCCGGATGCTCCGGCCTGGCGGCGTGTGCGTCAACATCGATATGAACAACAAGTTCCCGGCATTTCGTAGCAAGTTGAAGCATACGGTTGAAGATCCCGCCGAAGCCTATCTTCCGACCCTGGATGAGTATGCTTCGCCCTTCAAGATGGCCGGCTTTGATCTGAAGAAAAAGAAGAATTTCTGCTGGATTCCGCACTCGGCAGGGCGCGGGCTGACGCTCGCGTGCCGAATGGTCGGCCCATTCCTCAGCGTTGTGGCTGGGAGCCGTGCCATGCGCTCGCTCGTTGTTGCGCGCAAGCCGGCCTAAGCTCAAGGAATGGCCGGAAACCGACGGGCCTCTTGGCGAAAAAAGCCATCATCCTGTACGAGGGAACTCCGAGTTCCAGGGAGGTGCGGCTTGGCCGCGTCTTGGATTTCTTCGGAGTACCCTGCCAATTGGTTGCCCTTACCGGTCTGGATCCGGTCTCAAAGGGCTGGTCGGATTGCGCGGTCTTCGGCTCCGCCCATCTCGTTGCATCGGCTTTAAACCAAAACGGCGCAAAGGTTTCTCAACCGGAAGCCTGCTTCGCATACCCGAGCGAAATTTCCGATCCTAGCCGTAGCGGAGTACGTACTCTCTTTGGAGATGTTGGTGTCGAGCTTCGCAGAAGCACGGCGAATACGACATCGCTGCATGTCTCTCAAGAAATTCCCGCTCTGGTTGGTCCGATGGGGGGGCTCGATGTGTCCGTGCGGTTGCGCAGCGAAGACGGCTTGTTGGAAGGATACGTTGACAGGGAAGACGCATTATGCTCCGTAATCTCGGCGGGAAACGCGTCAGTTTTCGTCCGTTCGATCCACAGGGGTGTTCCAGTATTTTTTAGTGGCTGCTCTGAGATTGTCGATCTCGATCAGCCGGTAACTCGAGGCTTTTGCGATGTCAGAGACCATTTCTGCTCCGCGGTCCCGCTCGTCATGTTTATCCGCTTTCTGTTTTCAGAAGTCGCCTGGAGGGCGCAAGAGGTAGGCGGTTGCCTGATCATCGACGATCCCCTACTAAAACCCCGCTACGGGTTTTGCAATTTTCCCCAGATGCGCGACCTTATGCGCAGGTATGGATTCACTACGAATATCGCTTTCATCCCTTGGAACTGGCGGCGAACGTCGAAGGAATCAAGCGATCTGTTCAGGAACGACCCGAACTTTTTCTCGGTGTCGATTCACGGCTGCGATCATACCAGCGGCGAGTTCGGTGCGACATCCGTTGACGCGCTCCGCGCGGCCGCTCACACCGCCAAAGAAAGGATGCACGGTCACCGCCGGCGAACCGGTGTTGAGCACGATCCAGTGATGGTCTTTCCGCAGGGTGTCTTTTCCTCTGCGTGCCCGGGCGTCTTACAACGCGCCAATTTCTTGGCTGCGGTGAACACGGAAGTCAATCCATCGGATTTGCAAAATTCCCGCACGAGAATACGTGATGTGTGGGACATCGCAATCATGTCCTACGATGGCTTCCCGATCTTTACCCGAAGATATGCATCCCATGGTCTCGCGAATTTTGCATTCGACCTTCTTCTCGGCAAGCCCTGTCTGATCGTCGCTCACCACGATTTCTTCAAAGACGGCGGCCTGGAGTTGATAGATCTGGTGACAAGCATTGAATCGCTGGGGTGTGCAGTCCAGTGGCGGTCGCTCGGCGCGGTTCTCCGAAGGGCATGCCGCCGACGGCTGGTTCGTCCGGGCTTTGAGGAAGTCGAAATGTACGGGAACGAACTTCTGTTAAAAAACGACACTGGCCAGCGAATTCAAGTGACAGTCAGAAAGCGAAAGAGCCCCGGAGATTGCATTGCCGAAATACTCTGCGACCAAACGAAGGTTCGCTGGAAAAATGCTTCGGAACACGATTTTTTTGATGTCGCAATACCTCCTCACACTGAAATACTTATTCGAGTCGTCTATCGAGAGGACGCCTCCAGGGAAATTCATCGATCTTTGCGTTTCAGGGCCTCGGTGGCTTTGCGCAGAATTTTTTCTGAACTGCGGGACGAATATCTGCTTACGAACCGATTCCTGAATGCACCGACCCGACGTCTGAAGACCGCTCTTCGGAAGGCGATCTAGACACCAATTGAATCTCAATGTACCTAAACAATCTCTGCCTAAGAACGTGATGACCTCGACCTCAACTTCTGAAACAGCGCACGTCTCGCGGCTTTGTTGTTATCAACTGGATCCGACAAAGGATCCCAGATGGATGGAGCTCGTGGATCGCCACCCAGATGCCTCCATTTTTCATTCGGTCGGCTGGCTCGAGGCGCTCAAGCGAACATACGGGTACGAGCCGGTGGCGTTCACAACGTCACCGCCGACCGGTCCCCTAAAAAATGGGATCGTATTCTGTAGGGTTAAGAGCTGGCTCATGGGATCGCGTTTGGTTTCGCTACCGTTCTCGGATCACTGCGAGCCACTGTGCGATTCCCCAGAGGAATTGAGTTTTCTTGTTCGCTACCTGCAGACGGTACTCGAGCACGACAATCTGAAATTCTTGGAAATTCGGTCGGTAAGCGAGATGCCGAACGCGCGAAACTATTGTTCAGCAGAAGCCCAACGGCATTCCGTTCGCTACTTCCTGCACATCGTTGATCTCCGCCCTGAGCTCGGCGAGATTTTCCGGACACTTGATAGGGATTCCGTTCAGCGCAGAATTCAGCGCGCGGATCGAGCGGGACTGGCGCAGAAAACGGGGCGATCCCGGCAGTTATTGGAGCAGTTCTACGATCTGTTTGTTGGCACGCGTGGCCGGCAGCAATTGCCGCCGATACCTTACACGTGGTTCCAGAATTTACTGGAGTGTGCCGGCGAAGCTGCTGAGATTCGCGTCGCCGAGCACGAAAACAAACCGATTGCGGCCGTTTTCTCTCTCCGCTTCCGAGACAAACTCTATTACAAGTACGGTTGCTCGGACGAGCACTTCAACAATCTCGGGGCAACTCCTTGGCTTTTATGGAAAGTCGTTTCAGCGGGAAAAGCTACGGGTGCGCGTATCTTCGATATGGGGCGAACACAGGAAGATCATATCGGATTGCTCACGTTCAAGAATCACTGGTCGAATCAGCCCCTGTCAATCGTTTATTGGGCATATCCGGACGTTCCAGCGCTCAGGGCGCACAACGGTTGGCATATGAAGATTGCAAAACAGGTCTTCTCGCACATGCCCGGGAAAATGCTCTCGTTTGCGGGCAAAGTGCTTTACCGGCATATAGGGTAGACTCTAGCGAGCGGCATTGCGAACATCCAAATCGGTTCCCAGCCCGAAAACGGATCAAAGTCACGAAGTCACTCGCGATGGTGATTGACTGCTGAGGGTATCAGGTACGCGGCCCCGCATTGGTACGGAGTCTCAACCTCTTTTTTTTCGAGGTAATGTTCTAAGAGGAGGCGGGCGAAGCAAACTTGTGATTCAGGCACTCTCGGATTACTACAGAATCCCAAATCGGCTGCTCGGCAAGTTTGTCGAACCTGAGCTTTCAGGGCGCACGGGATACTTCCGATTTGGCCCCCATGTGACCTGCTACGGACAATCCAACTCCGGAGTGGCTGCGGGAATTGGCTCCTCGTCTTTTTACGACGCAAGCAAAGCCGTTTTCTTCCACAATGGTGAGGTTCGATTAAGCTTCAGTCCCGCGCAAACGATCGACAACCTGCGACGAGAACGCTACGTCGAGACGCTGATTCCCGACCGAGAGCGGATCGTAACGCAGGAATGGCTGCTCAAAGCATATTATTCGATTCGCGAAGGTCTGCCGATTTCGATACGCCGTCACCTTCAGCGGATCTATTTCAGCGATTGGCGCAAAAGACCCTTCCCTGCTTGGCCGGTAGATTTCACCGTCGATCTCCTTCACGAAGAACTTCTGAAGTTATCCATGCAGGCCTCCGGGATACAGAAATTGCCATTCATCTGGTTCTGGCCGGAAGCGTCGCAAAGCTGTCTCGTGATGACCCACGATGTCGAGACGGCCGTGGGCCGCGACTTCACATCTGGCCTCATGGATATCGATGAACAATATGGGATTTCCGCATCGTTTCAGGTCATACCGGAAATGCGGTATGACGTAACCGATCAATACGTCAGCCAGATTAGGAGCCGCGGCTTTGAATTCAACATTCACGACTTGAATCACGATGGTCGCCTGTATCAGGAACGTGAGGAGTTTCTTCGCCGCGCCGCCACGATCAACGAATGCGCGCGCAGATATCACGCTGAAGGTTTTCGTGCGGGCGCGATGTACCGAAACCTCGATTGGTACGACGCCTTTGAATTTTCTTACGACATGTCGCTTCCAAACGTCGCACATCTGGAACCGAAGCGCGGTGGTTGTTGCAGCGTAATGCCCTTTTTCATCGGCAGGATTTTGGAACTTCCCCTAACAACGATCCAGGACTATTCGCTCTTCCACATTCTTGGGGATTACTCGATCGATCTGTGGAAAGTCCAACTCGAACTGATACGCCAAAGGCACGGGTTAATGAGCTTCATCGCCCATCCCGATTACTTGATCGAGCCCAAAGCGAGAAAGGTCTATGAGGAATTGCTCGATTATTTGCGGGGCATGATTGTCGCGGAGAAGGTCTGGGCGCCGCTTCCCACGGAAGTTGACCGTTGGTGGCGGGCCAGAAATGAAATGAAACTGGTGCAGAAAGATGGAAAGTGGGAAATCGAAGGAGCGGAGAAGGAAAGAGCTCGGATCGCCTACGCAGTTCTCGATGGCGATCGAATGCAATACGAAGTTAGCGAGGCCCTTATCCCCAACGGTGTGCGTTCCTAGGTCCGTGCATTCCACAGCCAAAGATATAAAAGTCAGCCGAGCCGCCCTCGCCACCAAACCGCTGCGATGGTCTCGGGTCGGCGGATGCGTTGTCGTTTGCCTTCTACCGTTCGCGGTCGCGTGGGACTTAACCAAAGCAGTCGCATCGCTTGTTTGGACAGTGGATAGTTTTTCGCAGATTCTCGTTATCCCGTTTGTAAGTCTGTTTTTCATTTACGAAGGGCGCAAAAGGGTTTTTTCCGAGATTTCTTACGCCTGGATTCTCGGCGCCGCCCTAATCGTTCCCGGACTGCTATGTTTATTTGCGACGCGGGTGCACCATGGGAGTCTTGGGCCTGAAAATCAGGGCGCACTCTTCGTATTTAGTGTTCTACTGGTGTGGCTCGGAGCTTTCATCTCCTTCTTCGGAACGCGTGCGTTCCAAAAGGCGCAATTCCCCATACTATTCATGTTTTTCTGCGTTCCGATACCGGAGCCGATTCTGTCCTACATCATTGGATTTTTGCAGAACCAAAGTGCGAACGCCGCGGCGTGGTTCTTTCAGTTGGCGGGCGTTCCGTATCTTCGCCAGGGACTGATCTTCCGCTTGCCGGGGGTCGCGATTCGCGTGGCGGAGGAATGCAGCGGCATTCGATCTAGCCTCGCTCTGCTCATCACCACGGTGCTCGCAAGCTACCTCTATCTGCGAACGACTTGGAAAAGGCTGCTTCTCTGTGCCGTCATCCTTCCCCTGGCGATTCTCAAGAATGGGCTCCGTATTGCCACTCTTTCGACCCTGGCCGTCTACGTAAACCCCGGTTTTCTATATGGGAATCTGCACCGCCGCGGCGGCATCGTCTTCTTCCTAATCGCCCTCGTACCCATGGCGCTTCTTCTCATTTGGCTCCAGCGGACCGAACTAAAGCGAACAATACCAACCAATTAGCGGCCTATTTGTAACTCTATGATTCTGATAGACTTAGAAAGAACGAGCTGCTCTATGGCATCTGAGGGAAGCCGCGCGGCTATATAGTGGCAAGAATTTTCCCTGTCGCTGAGTTTTCGAGGATCCATCTCGCAATCAATCGTGGCTTTTCTTCTAAGTCATTCATAAACAGTGTTTTGCGATGTTCACAGTGGGCGGCTGTTTCTGCGGAGTGGGTGGAGCTGGTACCTTGATTGCAGTATTTAGGATGGCGCTGGCTTCGACGTGAATGGCGGTAGCCCGCCCGGCCTGCATCTCGGCCTTCCTAGCGCTTGATTGGATTGTCTCTCGCGGTTCTTGAAGTGGCTTCGCGCCGCGTAAGTCTTCAGGGAACAGGAGGGAAAACCTAGCGATGCGAGTGCTAGTCACGGGGCATAAGGGATACATCGGTACCGTTATGGTTCCGATGCTTCAGAGTACCGGCCATTCTGTCGTGGGGCTAGACAGCGACCTATATAGGAACAGTACATATTGCGATGGTATTCCCGAAATTCCTGAGATCATCAAGGATGTACGCGACATCGAAAAATCGGACTTAGCTGGCGTGGACGCGATTGTCCATCTCGCAGGTCTGTCGAACGATCTGCTTGGCGACCTCAATCCCGATCTGACTTACGCGATCAACCACATCGCCTCTGTTCGCCTTGCCGCAATGGCCAAGGAGTTGGGCATTTCGAGATTCGTTTTTGCTTCTTCCTGCAGTAACTACGGAGCGGCCAGCGACGGTCTGCAAGATGAGAACGCCACCTTGAATCCCGTAACGGCATATGCAATCTCCAAGGTTCTTGTCGAGCGCGATGTAAAGGAACTGGCGAGTGATCGCTTCAGTCCAGTCTTCATGCGGAACAGCACGGCCTACGGTGTATCGCCGAGAATGCGTTTTGATTTGGTCGTCAACAATCTGACGGCATGGGCCTACACCACCGGCCATATTTTGCTCAAGAGTGACGGAACACCGTGGCGGCCGCTCGTGCACATCGAGGACATTAGTCTCGCAGTAATCGCCGCTCTGGCGGCTCCGAGAGAGGTCATCCATAACCAGGCGATCAACGTCGGGATGAATTCTGAGAACTATCAGGTGTTCCAGTTGGCCGAATTCGTCAAGGCGACGGTGCCCAATTGCGAAGTAAAGTTCGCGGATGGCGCGGAGCCGGACAAGCGTAACTACCGCGTGGACTTCGGGAAATATACAAGGTTATTTCCGAATCATCCCTTGCGCTGGAGCGTGCCGCGCGGCGTGAAGCAAATCTACGATTCGTATCGAAGCGTCGGATTGCAGAAAGACGAATACGAGGGCCCGAAGTACAAGCGTATCGCACAAATCAAACAGCTTCTGAGCACGGGCGAGCTGGATGAGAATTTGCGGTGGCGGAACGGGCATGGCGTGAGCCGCCAACTGTATTCCTTGTCCGCGTAACGGTGAGCGGGAGAGAAATGGATTGATTTTCCGAGAAACGACGCTACCGGGCGCCTATGTTATCGAGCCGCAGAAAATCACCGATGAGCGCGGATACTTCGCGCGCGCTTGGTGCAAGAGGGAACTCGAGCAGCAGGGCCTCAAGGGCGAGATTACTCAATCGAATGTCGGGTTCAGCCTTCGAAAGGGAACCCTGAGGGGTCTCCACTTCCAGAAAGCTCCGCACGCGGAAGTCAAAATTGTCCGCTGTACGAGAGGGGCAATGTTCGACACGATTGTGGACTTGCGACCCGAATCTCCCACGTACAAGCGATGGTTTGGGGTTGAGCTCACGGAAGAAAATAGCTGGATGATTTACGTCCCCGACGGGTTCGCACAAGGCTATATGACCCTAGCGGACAACACGGAAATGAATTATCACACATCGAAGTTCTATAACGCCGAGTCGGCTTCTGGAGTTCGCTACGACGATCCTGCATTCGGAATCCAATGGCCTCTTGCCGCAACCGTCATTTCCGAACAAGATCGCAGTTGGCCGTTGCTCGGGCAACGGTAGGAGGACCTTACAGTCATGCTTACGCCGTCGTTGATCACAGACACCGCGTTGTTGGAGCGCGAAGCCAAAGGCAAGCCCATTCGCGTCGGCATGATCGGAGCAGGTGCAACCGGCCGCGCGATCGCTTTGCAGCTTGCAACTCCAGTACCCGGGATTCGTCTTGCTGCAATCGCCAATAGAACACGCTCGCACAGCGAGCGCGCACTTCGCGAGGCAGGCGTCGACGAATGGGCAGATGCGGATTCGGCGCGCGCTGTGGAGGCTTCGATCGAACGCGGCGTCACAGTTTTAACCGATGATCCTTCTGCGTTAACAACGTGCGACGCCCTTGACGTAATTGTGGAAGTAACCGGCAGCGTGGAGCCAGCTCTTCGCGTCACGCTCGACTCCTTCGCTCACGGAAAGCATGTGATTCTCGTGAATGCGGAGTTGGATTCGCTGCTTGGCCCGATCCTCAAGGTGAAGGCTGACCAAGCTGGCGTGGTCGTGACAAACACGGACGGCGACGAACCTGGTGTTGCCATGACGCTTTTGCGCTACCTCCGCTCGATCGGTTTGCGCACGGTTGCCGCAGGAAACATCAAGGGCATGGTCGATTACTACCGCACTCCCGAAACGCAGAAAGGATTCGCCGAGAAATACGACCAGGACGTCCGCAAGGTCACGTCGTTTGCCGACGCGACGAAACTTTCGATGGAAACGACGGTTTTGGCGAATGCGACCGGTTTCCGTGCTGGGCGACGCGGCATGTACGGCTTCCCGTGCGGCAATGTTCGCGAGCTTGCGAACCTGCTCCCCGCCGATCAAATGCTCGCGACCGGCCTTGTCGACTACTCGCTGGGAGCTGTGCCACATACCGGTGCATGGGTGGTGGTTCATGAAGAAGTGCCACTCAAGCGTGCTCAGCTCACCTACTACAGGCTTGGTGACGGCCCGTTCTTTGTTTTCTATACACCGTTCCACCTCCCATACATCCAGATTGCTTCGACGATTGCCCGGGCCGCGATTCACAAGGATCCGACGGTGGCGCCGATGGATGGACCGGTCTGCGAGGTCGTCACGATGGCCAAGCGTGATCTTAAGGCTCGAGAGACACTCGATGGTGTCGGCGGATTCTGTGGATATGGCTTGATCGACAATGCGTCGGCCGCTCGAGAAGTTTCCGCCCTGCCGATCAGTCTTTCTGAAGGTTGCATATTGCGCCGCGATATTTCGAAAGACAGCGTCATTTCGTTCGATGACGTCGATGTACCTCAGGGCAGACTCGCAGGCGAGCTCTGGAAAGAGCAGGCTGCGCGTTGGCGGCTCATAAGGCAAGAAACCCGAGAGCGCTCTGCGGTTCCCGTTTCTCTCTGAATAAAAAGGAATCTCGAACAGCGCTCCACGGGTGAACGGACGGTCCCATTTAGCCGCTCGTAAGCGGAATCCAAAGACGAAACGCCAGGAGAATTGTTCTTCATGTCAAATATTGTGATCTTGGGAAGCGGAATGGCAGGGTTCGGTGCTGCTTTTCGTTTGCACGGTGAAGGTATTGCGCCCGTCATGTACGACAAGAACGGTCATCACGGCGGTCATACGTCTTCGTTTCGCCACGACGGTGGCTTTCTTTTCGATTTGGGCCCTCACATTTCTTTCACCAAAGACACGCGCATTCAGGAACTTTTTGCCGACAGTGTGAACCAGCAATTCGAAACAAAGCCGCTCAAGTTGAACAACTATTGGCGTGGCTACTGGCCGTTGCACCCGGTGCAGCTCCATTTGCACGGCCTACCGGAAGACGTGATCGTCAAAGTGATCGCGGACTTCGTTGAGCAGCGGCAGGCGCCCGAAAAACCGATCAAGAATTATGCGGACTGGCTGCTCGCAAGCTTCGGCCGCACCTTCGCCGAGCTCTTTCCGATGCAGTACACACGTAAGTATCACCTGACCACTGCCGAAAACATGAGCACGGACTGGCTCGGGCCTCGTATCTACCGGCCGAACCTCGAAGAAGTACTGAAAGGAGCGATTTCAGATTCCGCTCCGAACATGCATTACATCACGCAGTTCCGGTATCCGACGAACGGCGGTTTCGTGACCTATCTCAATAAGTTCGTGCCGATGGGCAATCTCAGGCTCGGTCACGAGTTGACATCCATTGATCCCAAGGCGAGGCAACTCCGTTTCTCAAACGGACATGTAACGCAATACGAATCGCTCATCTCATCGGTTCCTCTGCCGGAGCTGATCCCGATGATCAAGGGAGCGCCTGAGGATGTAGCCGCCGCCGCTCGCAAACTGGCCTGCTCAACGTGCGTTATCGTCAACGTCGGCGTGGATCGCGAGGATATTTCGCCAACTCATCTCAGCTATTTTTACGATGAGGACATTTGCTTCACTCGCCTCAGTTTCCCGCACATGCTTTCGCCCAACAATGTTCCGAGCGGTGCAGGCAGCATTCAAGCGGAGGTTTATTTTTCTGCCAAATACAAGCCTCTCACCGGTTCGCCACAGGATTGGATTGAACCGGTGATCAGGGACCTCCATCGTTGTGGGTTGCTTCGCGAGAGCGATCGTATCGTGTTCCGTAACGCCCAATTGTTGAAGTATGCGAACATCATTTTCGATCTGGAGCGCGCCGAGGCGCTCAAGATCGTTCATGGATACCTCGATGATCTCGGTATCGCCTACTGTGGCCGTTACGGCGATTGGGGTTACATGTGGACGGACGAAAGCTTCAAAAGCGGCGAGCTCGCCGCCGAGCGTGCACTGAAGCAATCGATGGCGCATCGGTAACCCAGACCGGAGCTTCCTAAGGAGAAAATTTGTGAATCAGCCTCTGGTTAGCGTCGTCACGCCTGTATACAACGGCGAGGAGTATCTCGCTGAATGTATCGAGAGCGTGTTGAGCCAAACGTATTCCAACTGGGAATATACGATCGTCGACAACGTCAGCAAGGACGGAACTCGCGCGCTTGCCGAAAAATATGCACAGACGGACAAGCGCATTAAAGTTCACACAAACGACACCTTTCTTGACATCATCGCGAACCATAACAAGGCATTCAGCATGATTTCGCCGGCCAGCAAATACTGCAAGGATGTGTCGGCGGACGACTGGATTTTGCCGGAGTGTCTGGAGCGGATGGTAACCGTTGCCGAAGCAAATCCTTCGGTCGGCGTTGTCGGCTCATATCAGTTGAGCGGTGGATGCGACAAGTGGTATCTGAGAACGGATGGACTGCCATACCCCACCGATTCGTTTTCCGGCCGTGAGATTGGCCGCAAGTCGCTGCTCGGGAAACTCAACGTTCTCGGGAATCCGACCTCGAATTTCTATCGCTCGGATTTGGTCCGACGGAACTGTGACTTTTTCCCGAATGAGAGCGCCGAAGCGGACGTCAGCGCCATCTACAATTGCTTGAAAGACTCCGACTTCGGTTTTGTGCATCAGGTTTGTTCGTGCGAAAGGCTTCACGCCGGCCAGATTACGAAGACATCACAGGGATTCAACGCGTATTTGAGCTCGAAGTTAAGCGACTTACGGAACTACGGTTCGTATTTTCTTACGTCCGCTGAAATTGCCGCGCGCACCGAGGAGTTGCTCGATGACTACTATAGGTTTCTGGCCATCGCTGTAGTGAATTTCCGGAACGACAAGTTCTGGAACTATCATAAGAAGCGTCTTCAGGAAGTGGGTCATCCACTGCATCGCGGACGCTTGGCAGCCGCGGTTTGTGCGAAAGTCGCAGACCTTGCTTTCAATCCTAAGGAAACGGTCGGAAGAATTCTACGCAGACGCAAGCCCGCACCGTCTTCCGATGCGGTCAGTCGCCCGACTGCCGCGGTTGGCAACTCCTAGAGCTACATTGCATCGCTCACTCTTTGAGGTGAACGATGTAGCCGGAAAATGACGACCGACCTAAAAGCCAAAACAATTCGAGGAGGTGCGGCGAGAGTCTGTGCGTTAGGTCTCAGCATTCTGGTTCGTCTCGTTTCGATGATGTTTTTGTCGAGGCTCCTCGACCCAAAGGACTTCGGCTTGATCGGAATGACGACGGCTTTCACCGGCGTCCTGAGCCTGTTTCGAGATTTTGGTCTCTCAGCAGCAGCAGTTCAACGCGAGCACGTGACAGAAGATCAAAGTTCGACGCTCTTCTGGATCAACGTGCTGGTAGGTGGCATTCTGGCGGCTATTACGTTCTTCTCCGCGGGCCTGCTTGGCGACTTTTACCGTCAGCCCGAACTCGTTTGGGTTACTCGAGGCATTGCCGCGAGTTTCTTTTTTAACGGCTTGGGCGTACAGCACACGGCTCTGCTGCAGCGCGCGATGCGATTTACGGCATTGGCAACCGTTGATGTCATTGCGCTGGTCATCAGTACCGCCCTCGCGATCGGAATGGCTTACAAGAACTACGGATATTGGTCTTTGGTGGCTATGACTGCTTCGCTTCCCCTTGTCGGTACGATCGGCTTGTGGGTCACTACGGGGTGGATTCCCGGGATGCCGCGGCGTCAAATCGGCCTGGAATCAATGGTGAAGTTCGGCAGCGCTCTCACGCTCAATAGCGTGTTGTTCTACCTTACTTTTAACTTGGACAAAGTATTTCTCGGCCGCGTCTGGGGCCCGGAAGTGACGGGTATTTATAGCCGGGCGTATCAACTGATCCGCATTCCGACGGACACGCTGAACAGCACTGTCGGCGAAGTGGCGTTTTCCGCCCTCTCCCGCATACAGAGCGAAGCAGCGCGCCTGAGGCGGTACTTCCTGCGCGGCTACTCGTTGGTACTTTCTCTCACTCTACCCGTGACGCTCGCGTGCGGATTGTTTGCGGATGATGTCGTTGCTGTGCTGCTGGGGCCGAAGTGGAAAGCAGCCGCGCAGATCTTTCGGTTGCTGGCTCCGACGATTTTCGTCTTCGCAGTCTCAAATCCCGTCGGATGGCTGCTCACGGCGCTCGGTTTGGTCGGACGAGCTTTGCGAATCGCGCTCGTGCTGGCACCCATTATGATTGCGAGCTACGCCTTGGGTTTGTCGCGGGGTGCTGCAGGCGTCGCTCTTGCCTATTCGGTCGCAATGTGCCTCTGGGTGGTTCCGATCCTCGCGTGGTCCGTTCACAAAACGCCGATTTCACTTAAGGATCTCGCGGTGACCATTGGCCGCCCACTGGCCTCTGTATTGGGCGCGGCGGCGATCGCTCTTGCCGCGCGGGTCTTTTATAACTCGATTTCGTGGACTCCGTTGCGATTGGTGGTCGAGACAGCGATCCTCTTCGCCGCCTATTTTGCGCTGTTGCTCTTTGTCGCAGGACAAAAGACGCTCTTCCTCGACCTTTTCCGAGGATGGAAGGGAACCTCGGCCCCGGAAGAAAAAACTCTCGTTTCCGCCTGATTCGGGGATACGCACGGAATCACTCATCCGAACTGAAGAAAAGTCTCAATTCATGAAGGTACAAAAGCTATCCGTGGGCGAATGGGTTGAGGTTCGCAGCAAGGAAGAAATCCTGCGGACACTCGACGCTAAAGGGCAACTCGACGGCATGCCCTTTATGCCGGAGATGTTTCAGTTCTGTGGCCAGCGTTTCCCCGTTCGCAAAGTCGCCCACAAGACCTGCGATCCGGATTTCAAGAGCCGCAGCGTTCCTGATGCCGTCCATCTACAAACTCGATGTGATGGACAAGCACATGGCGGCTGCCAGGCCGGATGCGTGTTTTTCTGGAAGAATGCTTGGCTCAAGCCGGCAAATTCCGGCAAAGCCAACGATTCCCTCGCGACCATCGAGAATAACGGAGACGTAAACGACGGAACTTCGTCGGGCTGCACGGAAGTGGACGTCTGGAAGGGCACGCAGGCTCCGCCCACCGAAGGGAACAACAGCGAGCCGACGTTCATTTGCCAGACCACTCAAGTGCAGTATCAGAAAGCTCTGAATTGGTGGGATCCCCGCCAGTATGTGAAGGACTACTGGTCAAAAAATGTGAGCTTATGGAGATTCATCTGTGGATTTACGTGGTCGGGTTACTTCAACCTCAGCCAGGCCGGCATCGGCGTCGGGCCGGCAATGCGGTGGCTCTATAACGTCGTTCGTCCTCTTGGACCCGACACGCGGTGGCTTCGCGAGCGCGGCACGATACCTGCCGGGCAGCCGACGCCGACGGTAGACCTGAATCTCCAACCCGGGGAACTCGTGCGAGTGAAGTCGCACAAGGAGATTCTCGCTACGTTGGATGATGGTAGCAAGAATCACGGGCTCTGGTGGGACGCGGAGCTAGTTCCCTATTGCGGAAAGACGTACCGAGTTGCGAAACGGGTTCACAACGTCCTCGATGAGAAGACAGGAAAGATGATCCGAATGAAGTCTGCTTCGATTCTTCTCGAGTCTGTGGTTTGCGGCGCGCGCTACAGCCCGTGTCGGATGTTTTGCCCACGAGAAACATACTGCTATTGGCGCGAGATCTGGCTGGAAAGGGTCGAAGGACCGAAAGTATCAGCAGATGCTCGCGAGGTCGTAAGCGCGGCTCGATGATCGTCGCGCCATCGATGTAGTTCGTTTACCAGACACAGATTCTGAGGGTAAGGAGCAATCAGATGAAGGTCGTACTTTTTTGCGGCGGTCTCGGTCTTCGCATCCGGGATGCCGACGACGTCCCAAAGCCGATGGTTCAAATCGGCTACCGGCCGATCCTCTGGCACGTGATGAAGTATTACGCTCATTACGGGCATAAGGACTTCATTTTGTGTCTGGGGCACCGCGCCGAGGCCGTGAAAAACTATTTTCTGACTTACAGCGAGTACACTTCGAATGATTTCGTTCTATCCGGCGGTGGAAAAAGGCTCGAACTTTTCAATAGCGATATCCAGGATTGGCGGATCACGTTTGCCGACACGGGTGTCAATTCGAATATCGGACAGCGACTTAAGGCCGCCGAGAAGTATTTGGAAGGCGAAGACGAGTTCCTGGCGAACTACAGTGACGGACTGACTGACCTGCCTCTGCCGCAACAAATCGAACATTTCCGCGGCCAGGGGAAAATAGCCAGTTTCCTTTGCGTCCGTCCGAACCTGAGCTATCATCTCGTCTCGCTCCACAAAGGAAATGGCAATCTCGTTTCCGGAATCCACGCGATTTCGGACGGCACCATGCGAATCAATGGTGGCTTCTTCGTCTTCAAGAAAAAGATTTTTGATTACATCCACGAAGGCGAGGAACTCGTCAACGGCCCATTTCACAGGCTGATGGAGGAAAAGCAGCTGATCGGCTATCCATACGATGGTTTCTGGGCGAGTATGGATACGTTCAAAGACAAGCAACATCTTGAGAATTTGTGGGGAAGTGGGACGGCACCTTGGGAAGTGTGGAAAGGCTGCAAGAATGGCTGTCGTTAACCCGCGTCTCGCGTTTCTCAGTACAAGATGCGTTCTCTAGGTCTGTTACCGGACACATCCGCGCCGTTGAGCATCTTATGCCTCGGCGCTCACTCCGACGATATCGAGATTGGGTGTGGCGGCACGATCCTCCGCGTTATTGCCCAGTATCCGAAGGCGACTCTTCACTGGGTCGTTTTCAGTGCTACCGGAGTCCGCATTGCGGAGGCACACCGGGCCGCCCAACTATTTGCCGGAAAAACCGCGATCAACGGACCCATCATCAAGAACTTTCAAGACGGGTTCATGCCATTTGTTGGTTCTGAAGTGAAAGCGGCGTTCGAAGACCTGAAAAAAACGTCTCCGGACATCATCTTTACCCACTGCCGCAAAGACGCTCATCAGGATCACCGTCTGATTGCAGAATTGACTTGGAACACGTTTCGCGATCACTTGATCCTCGAGTACGAGATCCCCAAATACGACGGCGATCTCGGTCAACCGAATCTTTTTGTGCCTCTCGAACAAGAAACGTTCCAGGCAAAGGTGCGGTACCTGATGGAAGCGTTCGAATCGCAACGCTCGAAACGCTGGTTTCGAGAGGAAACGTTTCTTTCGCTAATGCGCTTGCGAGGGATGGAGTGCAACGCTCCTAGCGGTTATGCAGAGGCCTTCTACGCCCACAAAATCAACTTAGTCTTTGCTAACAATAAAGTCTAAATCTGTCGACTGAGTCTTCCACCCTCACTTGGAAACTAAATCCAAAACGAACGCATGGTTTCTCTTTGCAGCTGGAGTAATAGGCATTCTTACTGCGGCGGCGATTCGCTGGTCGCTCACGCATCCTTTCGGAATCCATTGGGATGAGGCGCAGTATCTCGACGACATTCAAATTGACGGGCAACGTCTGAGAACGGGACACTTACTCAAGCTGATTGGCAGGATTTTCATCAAACCGGAAGGTCGGCCTCCTGCGTACCGATTACTTGCGTTGCCATTCATTGGAGCTTTCGGGTACCACACGACCGAGGCACGTCTCGTGTCGCTGTGTTGTTTCGTACTGACGGCTTTCTTCATATTTCTCGCTGCTCGGCGAATCGCGGGCCCTATCGCTGGTGCTTTTGCCGCTTTGATTTTTGCGCTCTCGCCGGAAGTACTGTCCGCAAGTATTTTCTTTGGCACCGACGCGCCGCTCTTTCTGGCGACGGCCTCGATGTTGTATTACATCTTCACCGCTTGGAATGAGACAGAGCGGAGCACGAGTACTTGGATCGGTCTCGGCTGTTCCGTTGCGCTGGGATTCTTGGCGAAAACATCCTTCTTACTGATTGCGATTCCGGTCCTTGTGTTTTGGCTTGTTACCAGCTACTGGACGCACGGCAAGATTCCGTCCCTGCTCTCTGAACGAAAGGCGGCGGTTCTCGCTTGCGTGATTGCCGGCCCCTGGTGGTTACTCAACATAAAGGAAGCGATTGGCTACGGACGTTATGCACGTGGTTTCGCGGGGAACTCTCTCGGTGCGCCATCTCTTGGTACATGGATTAGGTGGTTCGAGACAGTTGTAAGGTGCCTTCTGGGGCCCGCACTTGCGATTCTAATCGCGCTCGTGATTTCGGCCTTCGTCATTAGGACCCTTCGAAAACGATCGAGGCTCGATACCGCGCAGTGGGCTAGCATCGGGGCATGTGCCTGCGCGGGATTGCCGATCGTCGCAGAACAGCTCTCGGGCACCAATCAGCTTTTACGGCACATTTCGCCGTCCATGATTCCGCTGGCTATCGTGATGGGTGTTTGGGCATCGGCCTCGGGCTGGCTGGGATCTTGGACGGCAACAGCCCTATCTTTTGTGCTGCTGGCATTTCAAACAGTATTATTGATCTCGCCGGTGATTCGCCCAAATCATGAGCCGCTTGACGTTGGTTTCGTAAACGCCACACTCCCCACGCGAACGATGATGCGGTTCGATCAATGGGACTGGCAGCCCGCTGTTGACCTTGCCGATAGTTGCCATGTTCAGGCGCCTGAGATAGCTTTCTTGGGTGGCGGGCGATTTCTAAACCCGCCGCAAATCCAGTTCTCGTGGATCAGACGGACGACATCAACGCGAGCGGCGACACTATCGATTCCTACTGTCACCTGGCTATGGCGTTATGAGCAAGGTCCGATCGACTGGCAGCAAGTCATGAGTACAGCGGCGCAGAACGATATGGTCCTTACGGCGCCTGGGTATGTCAATGACTATAAAGGCCAGGAAAACCAGAACAATGAGCACAACGCGGAATTCGTGCAACGTCTTTCAACCGATCCTAATTATCGAGGTCCATATCACTTTTCGATGGGTCGCTTCGCGCCGGTTGATGTGCAAGTTTTCATGAAGAAAAGCCTTGCGTGTCCGACCCGGGTGGCTCCGCAATGATCACGCCGCTTCGGCGTAGTTGTGTGCCAGGATCGCAGTTCGAAGTGAGGTTCCGATGTCTCATGGCTATTTAACCCCGCGCCCCAATCCGCGGCTCCTATCCATCGTGATGCCGTTCTACAACGAGGAGGAGATCTTGCCCTCTGTGCGGCAGCACCTGACAGAATTCCTGGACGAGTCCCCCTACGCCTGCGAAGTTATCGCGGTAAACGATGGAAGCTCCGATCGCACGATCGAACTTCTCGTCGAATGGTCGCAATCCGATAGCCGCATTAAAGTCGTGAATCTGTCGCGGAATTTCGGTCATCAGTACGCTTCTACTGCGGGAGTCGACTTCGCTTCCGGCGATGCGGTTGTGCTGATCGATGCGGATTTGCAGGATCCCCTGCAACTCATTCATCGCATGGTCGACGAATACCGCCTCGGCTACGATGTGGTTTGCGGGCAGCGCGTGGCGCGCTCGGGTGAGGGGACCTTCAAGAAATTCACGGCATGGTTCTTTTACCGATGCATGCGTGTGTTCTTTTTGAAATCATTGCCTCCGGACGTCGGCGACTTCCGGCTGATGTCACGTCGATGCGTCGATACCCTTCGATCGATGCACGAGCTTCATCGTTTTCTAAGGGGCATGGTGGCCTGGGTGGGCTATCCGCAAGTTTGCGTGCCGTACGAACGTCACGCCCGGACCGCCGGCGTCACGAAATATCCTCTTCGGAAAATGATCCGGCTAGCGTGGACTGCCGCAACCTCTTTCTCCCCGTTGCCTCTCCGCCTCAGTTTCTTCGGGGCCGGTGTCATGACGCTGCTGGCAATCGAGGAAACCGTGCGCGCGTTGGTCCAGCATTTCACGGGCAATACCGTGTCCGGCTGGACCTCTCTCATGGTAGTCATTTGCCTTTGCAACGCTGCGCTTATGATTGCCGTGGGTCTCCTCGGAGAGTACGTTGCGAAGATTTTTGAAGAGAGCAAGGCGCGGCCACTTTATGTTGTCGCCGACACGTGGAATTTCGCTCCGAGAACGACTGTTGAGGTTCCTAGCGGTACCGCGCAAACGCCAGCCGCCCGAGAGAGTCTTGTGGTGCCGGAAGATGTCCCGGTTCGGAGCCCTGTCGAAGTCGTTAAGATTAGCCGCTGATGTTGTCACCGGTTCGTATCGGCTTCGCTCGGCATGAGCCAGCCCGCATCCGGACTGGGCCGCTAGCTTCGCAGCCCTCTACGTTTGACTGGCAGGCGCCATTTCAGGCGTTCCGGCCGCTACGGTCGCTCTCTTTCCATCTGCCGGTCTTCTCCGGCGCTCATCTTCTGCACAAAGGTCAACGAACCCTCCGACGAGGCACGCGAGGAAAAGACAACAGATGAAATACCTTGCGATATTGGCGCTCGGCTTTGCGTTAGGCTTTATTGCTGCCGTTTTCGGCGGCGCGATTGTCACAAGCGCGAGGCCGCGCGAATACCGACGGCTGTATGATCCAGCCCTGCGGCGACTCGGCTGTCCGCAAGGTAGTCATCTCAGCTGGGACGATTTCGACGGAAAAACTGAGTACGCTTGCTTGCCCAACTAGAGTCGAACTCAGCTTTTTTCGAGCAACCTAGTGTCTTCTGCTATCCACATAATGAAAATAGTTTGGCGGGCACGCGAGGAGCATTTCGTCGCCGTTTGGTTTGGCATCACCGCCTCCGCTGCCATCCTGGCCGCATGGGCGGTGAGGAATGCTCCAACCGGTTGCTACGATCATTCTTGGAATTCAGGAAGCAAGTCGTCCGGCAACACCGCACGCTGGCATATCCCGATTGTGATTCTTCTGACGATGCTTTTTGGAGTCGGTTATGCTGCCGCCATCCTCAAGTGGAGTTACTTCACATATTACGACAACTATATGTTTACCCTGCAGACGCTAGAGGGCCGGGATATACTTCCGCCCATCTGGGCAGGACAGGGCCGCTTTTTCCCGTTGGCCCACCAGGAATTCAACGTCATCCGTCATTTCACGCATACCATTCAAGGCTACCTGTCGTTCTCCCTCCTTGAAGTCGTCATTCTGTTTTGTCTGTTGCTTGCGCTTGATCCAGCACTGAGTCTCGCGGAGCGATTTGCGCTAGCGATAAGCGTTCTTTGCGTGCCTTCGGTTTTCATGAGCTTTGGAGAACTGATTTTCACCGAACGAAACGTCGTATTGTGGATTGCCGTGCTCGCTATCGCGGTGAGGCAGTTTGAAAAGACGCACTCTGCCAAGTGGGCGATTCTCGGTGTCGTTGCAGCGCAATTCATCGCATATTACAAAGAGACTGCATTTCTCTTGCTATTAGGCTTTGCTGGCGCACGGCTATTGCTGCGTTGCAGAAAACAAAGTGTTCTAAGCTGGATTCCCAGCTGGCTGAACGGGCCGGAAGGTCGACTGGACTTGTCTTTCGTGGGCGTTACGGTGGTTTTCCTTCTCTACTATGCGACGATCCTTCTGCATCAGCCCAACATGCATTACGCCGACGAAAGTCACTCTTCATTATTCGAGACGATTCGTCTCTACTTGGGAGCGGACCCGCTTCCGTGGCTTCTGTTGATCGTAACTTGCGTGAAGGGCTATCGAATCATCCGGGGCAAAGCCGATCCGTCTTTATTGTGGGATTCGCTGGCCTTTGGGGGCTCGATTTACTTCGTGTCGTATCTCGCCTTGCGGATGTTTAAGGTATATTTTCTTGCCCCTGCAGACATGATCGCGATTCTGTACCTTGGCCGGACTGTGGTCCTGTCTTGGCGGTGTCTTAGTCGTGCTGCCAGAACGGTCGCAGCGGCCGGGATTGTGGCGATTTTGCTCGTGGAATTAACGTTTTCTGCGTGCTGGTTTTTTGAGGACAAAAATCTGATGTACGGTAAGGCGCAAATCGCCGAGGCCATTAGACGACAACACGACGCAGATCCAGCGCGCGCCTCGCGTCTGTTTTTTCCCTATGCCAGCCCTTGGTTGGTGATGGAGCTTTCGGCATATCTAAGTCATATCGGTGTGCCAGTGGAGGGTTCGCCTGCAGCCACACATGGAGGGCTGCGAGTAACTGTCGCCGCCGCCAGCCTGGCACAGGATGGGCCATGCGTGGATTATCAGTCGATCGTTTGTCACGCCGCCACTTCGCCTCTTCCCGGAGATATCGTGATCGTGCTTTCTGATGACAGGGCTTCGAGCGTCCAGGCAAGCATTTACCGCCGGCCTGAAGACCTGGTGTGCTTTTACAAGCCCTCGCCCGCTCCGCAATGGTTCAGCTGGCTGACCCGTCATTTCCGCGTAGTTCGGCCGTATACCGAGAGCCCAGATCGCTGGCTGGATGCCTCAGTATCGATCTGGACCCAGCCTAAAATTTAGCAGCTATTTTCATCCGATCAACCAGTGACAATACGAAGTGAGACGGGACCAAAAAGGACGGTAGCAGCATGGATGAAGCGGTAGTCCTACCCTCATACGTTCTCATCACGCCGGCCCGCAACGAGGCAGCGTTCATCGAAAAGACGATTGATTCGATGATGCGGCAAACTGTACGGCCCATCAAATGGGTCATCGTGAACGACGGCTCGACGGATGCTACAGGCTCGATAGCCGCGCAGCGTACTGCTGGACAGGAATGGATTGAAGTAGTGGATCTCCCTGTTCGCCAGGAGCGTCATTTCGCCGCGAAAGTTCATGCGTTTAACGCAGGGCGTGAGCGGCTAAAGGGCGCCTCTTACGAAATTATCGGCAATCTGGATGCGGACACGTCTTTCGATGACGATCATTTCGAATTCCTACTACGCAGATTCGCAGAAGACCCAAAGCTTGGCGTCGCGGGCACAATCTTCAAGGAAGAAGGTTACAACTCCGAGACCGACAGCTTCGAGGGCGAAAATCATGTTTCAGGCCAATGCCAGATTTTTCGCCGGGAGTGCTTCGAAGAAATCGGAGGATATCTTCCCAATAAAGCCGGGGGGATCGATTGGATAGCCGTCACCGCGGCCAGGATGATGGGTTGGCGGACTCGTTCCTTCCGTGAAAAATCGTTTTACCATCACAGGCATCTTGGAACTGCGGGGCGAAGCGCCTTCGCGGCAGCATTTTCTTATGGGGAAAAAGACTATTACTTGGGCGGTAGCCCCGTTTGGGAATTCTTCCGCGTTGCCTATCGCGCGACCAAGAAGCCTTATCTTGTCGAAGGGCTTGCGCTCGGCTTGGGCTTCGCCTGGGCGACGATCACTCGCCAAAAAAGGCCCATTTCTAAAGAGCTTATGAAGTTTCACCGCAAAGAACAGATGTCTAAGCTTCGTGGCATTTTTGGGTCTCTACTCAATTTCAAAAAGGTCGATAACTTCAAGGTCGCATCCCAATAGCTGCTGACCTTTCACGGTCATTAGCCTCCGTAGCTGTCTGTCCTGAGAACCATCTCTCTTCTTTTAGTCAGCACTTAGTTGACCCGCATCCCCGGAATATCGGCCCCGCCCATCTGAACTACCACCTCGGTCGCTTTTTCTGATCCATTCTTTACAAAATTAAGAACAGTATCGGACCCTTTCGCAAAGAACTGCGTCTGCGTTTTCGGATAGATTTCGACTGCAGGCAGGTTTGGACTCTGAGCGAACAGGCGTTTTCCGCTTCTTACAACATGTAGGATGAAATCGGGTGCCAGACGATAATTACCGACATAGGAATCGTAAATCACCGAATTCATGTCGATTGTTACCGCTGGCTTAGGAGTCGCGTACTCCACGCCGAATACCATTGCACCGAGGTCCCGGCTGATTCTTCCGCTGTCCGCATCATCGCTTAAGACCACTACGCAGACGTCGTCCTTCGGATAGCGCCGTATTGACGCCGCAAAGAGATAGATTCCGTAACCCTGCGTATAAGCCTGCCGGTTGTACTCTTCGAGCATAACCCAGCCAAATCCGTGTCCGGCGCTATAGGGTGTAAACATTTTAGTAATCGACTCTCTCGAGAGAAGGCCACTACCATCGAGCGCCCGCTCCCAGCGATAAAGATCGTCGACGGTGGAGGTGATACGGCCGAAACTGTATTCTTCCGATAGCTTGCCGTCACTCGGCGTAATAGCAACTGCTGGGCGATCTTCCGAGGGGGGCTTCAGCGTTTTGCCGGTATCCGTCATACCACTAGGCTGGAAAATTTCTTCCTGCAAATACTTCTCGTAGGGCTCGCCCGAGATCTTATGGATGACTGTCGCCAGCAACTCGTAACCTGAATTGGTGTAACGAAATTTCCCAGGTTTCGATTCAATCGGAGCGGCCTCAAGTTCACTCACTAACCGCTCCTGATCACCGGTCTCAATCTTTCTGTCAAGAATTCCATCTGTTTGGGCAAGTAAACTCAGGATCGTAATGGTTTTCCAGGTCTCGGGGCACTTATCGATGTATAGGCAAATCGAGTTTTCCAGGCGCAGCTTTCCCCTTTCTTGCATCTGCAGAATCGCCGCGGCAATAAACTGTTTGGCGATGGCGCCCACGGCATAAGATTTCACTTCATCGCTGATATTGGCGCTCGAGGGAAAGCCGTAGTTTCCTTCAATCAAGACCTTTCCTTTTTCTGCGACAAGAATCGATCCCCGAAACTGATTCACCTGTACTTGAGCGCTCATGTACCTGGTCACCTTGGCGCTGAAATTTTGAGCCAACGAGATCTGCGACGAAACGACGACGAGAGCGACAAGCAACGCGATGAATGCGATTTCCCTAAATGTAGGATAAAGCCGACGGCGAGAGATGTTCGGTGTCACTCTGCCGTTATACGCCTGTCTGAACTTCCTCGCTGGCGGCCAAAACCTCACTGAGGCACGATCTGAATGCCATTGACGGGAGCACGCGGGTACGCATCGGTCGATGTTCCCGGGGTAGCTGAGAGAGTGAACCCAGAGACATTGGGGATGGTGAAAACGATGTAGTTGCCGGCCGAATTATTCGCTTGCGTGAACGTCCCGCTGAAATTGGTGTTGGCCGTATCCGTAAGGCTGATGGTTGTCGTCGTGATCCCAGTGCCGCTGATGGTGTAATTCCCGATGCGAGTCGCGGTCGCATTGTCACCATCGGCATAGACATACACCTGGAAGCCAGAGGCGCTTGACGGCAAACCGCTCACTGAGACAGTCGTTGTAGTCGTGT